>JBHHUY010000145.1:0-7558 GCA_046753965.1 Phycisphaerae bacterium | reverse complement strand
GTCAACGTGGTCCTCGGTGAGGACATCAGCACCGAGGTCAAGGTCTGGGTTGTCGCGGAACGATCGGTGGAAGACATCGAATCGCAAGCCGAAAGTGAAACGGAGGTCACACATGACGCCGGAGGCGACGCCGCCGTCGGGGCCCGGTCCGAGGAATCCGTCGAACCCCCACGCGCCGAACCGACCGCCGACGAGTCGGGCGACTGATCCGATCGCGACCGGTCGCGTGCCGCCTCAGGACTTGGAGGCCGAGGCGAGCCTGCTGGGCGCCATGCTGCTGGACAAGGAGTCCATCGGCCTGGTCCTGCGCATCATCTCGCGCGAGGAAGGGCACCGGTTCTACCGGCGGGACCATCGTCTGCTCTTCGAAACCCTGATCGACCTCTACGATCAGAATCAACCGATCGACATCATCCTCCTCGAGGACGAACTCCGCCGGCGAAACCTGCTCGAAGAAGTCAACGGCCGGGAATACCTTCTCGAACTGGTCAATTCCGTCGCCTCCGTCGCCAACGCCGAACACTATGCCCACGTCGTCCGCGACAAGGGCATGCTCCGCGACCTCATCCGTGCCACCGGCGACATCATGCAGAGCGCCTTCGACGACAACGCGCCGGCCCAGCAGATCCTCGACCAGGCCGAACGCGAGCTGTTCCAGGTCACCGAGCAGCGCATCAGCAACCAGGCCGTCTCCGTTCGCGAGTTCCTCGACGCCACCTTCGAGCAGCTCTCATCCGAGGAGGACCTGCTCACCGGCATCCCCACCGGGTTCACCGAGCTCGACGCCATGACCGGCGGCCTCCAACCGGGGGATCTCATCGTCATCGCCGCCCGGCCCAGCATGGGAAAAACCGCCCTGGGGCTCTCGATGCTCGAGCACATCGGCATCGACGAAGACCGCGGCCGCGGCCTGCCCGCCGTCTTTTTCTCGATGGAGATGAGCAAGCTCCTGATCGCCCAGCGGCTTCTCTGCTCCCGTGCGCGGGTGGACATGAGCAAGCTGCGCCACCGCCGGCTCGGCAGTTCCGAGATCGCGCAGTTGCAGCTTGCCGCCGATCAGATGCGCGACAGCCCCATCTTCATCGACGACACCCCGGGCATGAGCATCATGGAGGTCCGCGCCAAGTCCCGCCGCCTGAAGATGATGCACGACGTCCGGGTGATCTTCGTCGATTACATGCAGCTCATGTACGACCCGGCCGGCCGCGAGAATCGGCAGCAGGAGATCGCGGCCATCAGTCGGGGGCTCAAGGCCCTCGGCCGGGAACTCAACACCCCGATCGTCGCCCTCGCCCAGCTCAACCGGCAGGTCGAGGGACGCAGCAGCAACCGGCCGAAGATGAGCGACCTGCGCGAAAGCGGCGCCATCGAACAGGATGCCGACGTGGTCATCCTCCTCCATCGGGAGGAGTACTACCTGGACAAACAGAAGAACAAAGAGGAACGGCTCAGCGAAGTGCAGGGCAAGGCCGAACTCATCATCGACAAGCAGCGCAACGGCCCGACCGGGGTCGTCACGCTGCATTTCTCTCCGCAATACACGCGTTTCGACAACGCTTCGGCCGAGTACATCCGCGATACCGGCGAGTTCGCGGACGAAGGCTTCGTCTCCGCCTCGGCCTATGTGGATCGTCCCGCCCCCGCCGCCGAGGATGCCGACGCGCCGTTCTGACTGACGATCGCGCGTCCGCCCGGCGCGCACGCTCGGCCGGCGGCGGGGCCGTCGGCCGAACTCCGAACGGTCTGGCGAATAAGCCTGCGTACGCGGGCGGCACGTCCGGACCGCGAAGGCCTCGGAACGCACACACCGCGAAGGCCTCGGAACGCACACTGAGAGCCCCGCAGCCGGAAGCCCGGCCGCAAGGGCTGGACTATCCCGTCGTGCAACTCAGGAACGGGCTGAGTACTTGGGAGACGTCCGGGGGCTGAATGCCGAAAATAGACAGCAACCCGAAGGAAAAGTTCACCAACTGTTGCATCAGGTTGAGCATCGGCGTCGCGATGCTGCAGAGAAAGGTCGTGTCCATCACAAGGTTCTCCTCTTCCAAGACGATCGAGAGCCTGGCTCACAAGCCCGATGTACCGCGCCCACGGAATCGCGGGAGCCGTCCCATCGTGCACCATTCTCTAAAGTCGGCAGATCGGCGGACTTTTGTTCAGTCTCTCCGGCGAACCGGCCCGCGGGCGGCGATCCGAGGATGCCGCATCTGGCCTTGGGTGGGCGGAGATGATACCCTGTTCCTGCGCACAACCCATGGCTACCGCCGGAGTTAGCGTAGCATCCCGGCGCTGAGTGAAGGCCCTCGGAATGAACATACTCGTGACAGGCGGCGCCGGTTACGTCGGCAGCCACACCGTGCGGACCCTCGTCTCGGCTGGGCACGATGTGGTCGTGCTGGACAACCTCACCGCGGGGCATGCCGCCGCCGTCGCCCCGGAAGCCCGGCTCATCGTCGGCGAAATCGAGGACGCGGTGCTCCTCGACGACCTCTTTACCGCCGGTCGTTTCGATGCGGCGGTCCACTTCGCCGCCTTCATCGAGGTCGGTGAGTCCGTCAGGGAGCCCCTCCGTTTCTACGCGAACAACGTCGGCAACACCGTACGGCTGCTCGACGCGATGCGGCGGCACGACGTCCGGCGATTCGTGTTCAGCTCCACGTGCGCCGTCTACGGCATCCCGGAACGCATGCCGCTCGTCGAGGACATGCCCCGCCGGCCGGCCAGCCCTTATGCTCGGGCCAAGCTCGCCGTCGAGTGGGCGCTCGAGGATTCCGCCTCGGCCTGGGGGCTGGGGTTCGTCGCCCTCCGATACTTCAACGCCGCCGGCGCCGCGGCCGACGCCGCTATCGGAGAGGATCATCATCCCGAAACGCACCTCATCCCCAATGTGCTCAAGGTTGCCCTCGGCCAACGCGAAGAAGTGCGAATCTTCGGCACAGACTATGACACGCCCGACGGCACCTGCCTGCGAGACTACGTGCATGTCGAAGACCTCGCCGCCGCCCACGTACGGGCCCTCGACGTCCTTCAAGCCGGAGAGGCGCGTTTCTACAATGCGGGGACCGGTCGCGGCCTGAGCGTCCGCGAGGTGGTCGACCTGGCCCGGGAGGTGACCGGCCACCCCATTCCGGTCATCGAGGAAGCCCGGCGGCCCGGCGACGTGCCGATGCTCTATGCCGACGCCGGCCTGATTCAACGGGAACTCGGGTGGAAGCCCCAATACGACGACCCGCGGGACGTCGTGGCCAGTGCCTGGGCCTGGCACGAATCCCACCCGAACGGATTCGACGATCGGCCGCAAGGCGCCCAGCCATGACCGCTCCCTCCGATGCGACATGGGGAAAAACGCCGCACCGCCTCCTGGCGCTCTCCGAAGCCTGGGACATCCTCGCTGCGGACATCGAGCCGATGCAGCGCGAGACCGTGCCGCTCGCGCAGGCCGCGGAGCGCGTCCTCGCGGCGCCGGTCATCAACGCCGACGACGCGCCGCCCTTTGACAAGTCGATGATGGACGGCTTTGCCGTTCGCTCCGGGGATTGTCGGGAGCCCGGCGCGGCGCTCGAAGTACTCGGGCTCGCGGCCGCAGGTGATACCGCCGTGCAGGCGGTCGGTCCGGGGCAGGCCGTCCGCATCAACACGGGCGCGCCGGTTCCCTCCGGCGCCGATGCCGTCGTCCCCATCGAAAACGTGCGCCTGACCGACGGCGGCCGCCGGGTGACGATCGGCGCGGCCGTGTGTGCCGGGCGCCACATCGTGCCCCGCGGGGCCGATCGCAAACGGCACGACCTCATCCTTGCGCCGCCGATCCGACTCGAGGCGCACCGGATCGCTGCGGCCGCGAGCGCCGGCGCCGCGACAGTCGAGGTCTTCCCCGAGGTCCACGCCGCCATCGCCGTGACCGGCAACGAACTCGTCCCCGTCGGCCGCCCCCGACAGCCGGCACAAATCTACGAAAGCAACGGCCCGATGCTCGCCGCGCTGCTACGCCGGTTCGGGGCGACACCCCACACGTCGGGCATCCTCCGCGACGACCCCGCCGAACTGAAGGCCGGCCTCGCCGACGCACTCCGGCATCCCGTGGTCGTGGCCGTCGGCGGCATGTCCATGGGCACGCACGATCTCGTCCCGCAGGTCTTCACCGATCTTGGCGTGACCTGGCGGTTCCACGGCGTCCGCGTCCGTCCCGGCAAGCCCGCGGCCTACGGGAGGGGACCGGATGGGCAGCATGTCTTCGGCCTGCCGGGCAACCCGGTCAGCGCGTTCGTCTGTGCCTGGCTGTTCGTTCGGATGGTCGTGCGAGGGCTGCATGGGCATCCGCCGCTGCCGCCGCCGCGATGGCGGGCCGCCCTGACGCGCGATCTGCCACCGGGCAAAGACGCCCGCCCCGCGTTTCTCCCGGCCCGCGTGTGGTGCACGGCGTCACGGGGCATGCAGGTCGAACCGTGCGCCTGGGGCGGTTCCGGCGACCTGTTCGGCCTCGCCCCGGCCAATGCCCTGCTCGTCCGCGACGATCCCACGGCGCCGGCGCCGGCCGGCAGTCCCGCCGACGTGATTCTGATTGCGGCGGAGCCGTAGTGCCGCGATCCGCGGGATCGCCGGCGGGCCTCTGGAAGGGAGGGGGGGCGATGCCTAACATTTTCCTAAGAATTGCCCTTGCCGCCCGCCGATGATCCTGTCAAGATATGTCTGTGAGGCGTGCCTCCCGGGACCTTCGTGGCACGGGCGTCCCGTCCGTGTGTGGCACCGCCGGGACGGCGGCGCCGCAAGGCCTTCAGGACGCAGGCCGAAGCACGTAAACGCTGCCGGACCACGGGTTCGGCCGACGCGCTCGACCCCCCTCCAGAGGAGGATTCACATGCCAGCCCACGACCCCGCCGCCGGCCGCGGCAAACGACAGCAGGCCCTCGATCGCGCTCTCCAGCAGATCGAGCGGGCCTACGGCAAGGGCGCCATCATGAAGATGGACGGCGACTACACGCCCTCCAAAGATGCCATCAGCACCGGCGCGCTTTCCCTCGACATGGCCCTCGGCGGCTACGGCATTCCGCGCGGCCGCATCGTCGAGGTCTTCGGCCCCGAGTCGAGCGGGAAGACCACGCTCGCGTTGAACATCGTCGCCGCCGCACAGAAGAACGACGGCGTCGCCGCCTTCGTCGATGTCGAGCACGCCCTCGATCCCGCCTGGATGAAACGCAACGGCGTCAATTCCGAGACCTTGCTCGTCAGCCAGCCGGACGGCGGCGAGCAGGCCCTCGAGATCACCGACATGCTCGTCCGGTCCAATGCCGTCGATGTGATTGTTGTCGACTCCGTCGCCGCCCTCATCACGAAGACCGAGCTCGAAGGCGAGATGGGTCAGGTCCAGGTCGGCAGCCAGGCCCGGCTCATGAGCCAGGCGATGCGGAAGCTCACCGCCGCCATCTCCAAGAGCAAGTGCATCGTCATCTTCATCAACCAGATCCGCATGAAGATCGGCGTCATGTTCGGCAATCCGGAGACCACGCCGGGCGGCCGCGCCCTGAAGTTCTACAGTTCGATCCGGATCGACATCCGCCGCATCGCCTCGATCAAGGAGGGCGACCGCGTCACCGGCAACCAGGTCCGCGCCCGCGTCGTCAAGAACAAGGTCGCCCCCCCGTTCCGCGATGCCCAGTTCGACATCATGTTCGACAGCGGCATCAGCCGATCGGGAGACGTGCTCGAACTCGGCGTCAAGTACAGCCTGATCGAGAAGCAGGGCGCCTGGTTCCGGTACGGCAGCCTCCAGCTCGGGCAAGGTCGCGAGAACGCCAAACGCTTCCTGGAGGACAACCCCGAGCTGTTTGAGGAACTCCGCACGCGGATCCTCGAAACCTGCGGCTACGGAGAGACCAAGGACAAGGCCGACGCCGCAGGAGGCAACGGCAAACAGAAAACCGCCGCCGGCGCCAGTCGCTCGGCCGTCGTTGAAAGGCCGACAGGAGCGCCCAAGGCCGCCAAGAAGAAGAAGGCAGTCGCCCGGGCCTGACGTGCGGCCCGCCGGCGCGAAGCCGCCGATCGAAGGAACCAAAGAGCCGCGGGCTTCAGCCTGTCACGAGAAACCAAGGAGCCGCGGGCTTCAGCCCGCGCGGTTCACCCGTGGCCGCGCGATTCCCCCAGTCGCAAGTGACCCGTCGCCCCGGCAACTTCAACACGCAGGAGGAACGGGAGATTCTCATGGTCCATCGCTGCACACGATCACGCGCAGCATGTCTCACCCTGATTCTCGCCATCGTCCTCGTGCCCGGCGGACTCCGCGCCGCCGCGCCCCCGCCGACCGACGTCAACGGCCGACTCTTTGAGGTTCAGAAGGTCCGCGTCCTCCGCATCTGGGGGACGCCGCGACAGCGCGGCTATGCCCACGGCTATCTCCTCGCGAAGGACATCATCGGTGTGTTGCAATGCTTCGTCAGCAAGACGTCCCTGAGCGGCGGCGTGGCGGGCTACGAACAGGCGATGCAGTTCACGGCTCGGGCGATGGAGATCGCCCCCGCCTATGAGGCCGAGCTTCGGGGCATCCTCGCGGGCGTGGAAGCCCGCCTCGGCAAGCGCACAATCGTCCCGGCCCTCCAGCGCAAGCTCCGTTACGAAGACCTGGTCACCATCAACTGCATTCCAGACTTCGGAAAGATCGGCTGCTCCTCTTTCGCGGCCTGGGGAACGCTGACGCGCAAGGGCCACACGATCGCCGGCCGAAACTTGGACTGGCGGCGCGGCAAGGGGCTCGCCAAGCGGCAGATCGCCATCGCTCACATCCACCCGCCGAACAGCGGCGCGGTCGATTGGCTTTCCATCACCTGGCCCGGGTTCATCGGCTGCCTGACCGGCATGAACGCCGAAGGGGTCACCGTGTCGATGCACGACGCGGAGGGCGGCCCACCCGCCATGCAACAGGGCTTCATCCCGCGGGCCTTCACGCTCCGCGATGCCATCGAAGCGGCGCATGCCAAGACCGCGAAGGACGACGTCGCCGCCGTGCTTCGCGCCCGGCCGTGCGCCGTCGGCAACATCATCCCCGTCGCCGTTCCCCACCGCGCGCTTCGGCCCGCCGCATGGGTCTTCGAGTATGACGGCCGGCTCGACAAGGACGGCGGTGTGACCGTACGGTCGGCCAAGGCCGAGCCGGGCGATGGCGCCGACGCGCTACAGTCCGCCGACTGCCTCGCCTGTACGAATGACTACCGCCTTCGCGCCGAGGTTGTCCCGAGCCGGCGCTACGAGAAGATTGCCTATCGGCTCAATGTCCTCGCGAAGAACGAGCGCGTGCTCAACGTCAAGGGCGCCTGGCAAATCCTGCGAAGCATTGCCAAGCCGAGAAAAGAAGACGCGCGTCTGACGACCTATCACAGCGTCGTCTTCGAACCCAACCTCCTGCGTCTCCAGGTCGCGTTTTCCAAACGCGGTCGCGGCGCGCCCGCTTCCAGGCCGGTCGAGCTGGATATCGCGAAGCTGCTCAAACCCGAGCCCACGGCCGCCGGACACGTCACCCAGCACTGACCGAGCTTCTCCGCGCGTGCTTGATGCCTGAAGTTGGACTCCT
>JBHHUY010000144.1:0-7757 GCA_046753965.1 Phycisphaerae bacterium | reverse complement strand
GACGACCGCGGATGGGCCTTTCTTGCGTCGACGTCCGGCACGGGGGCCGGACGCTGCGGCGACGCCGTGTCGGGATCGCCGCGAAACCTGTCATGCACCCGAGGATCATTCGCCTGGTCCTTGCCGGAGTGCTCAGAACAGCTCGCCGCAGGGGGCGACGCCGCAGGTGAGCCCCTCGCCCTGGAAGAAGCCGGAGAAGCTGGCGCAGTCGGAAGCCGTCACAGTCAGGCAATCGCCCGACGGCAGGCAGCAGGCGCCAACTTCCTGACGGGGTGGATTGCTGCCGAACGCGCCGCCTTGAGTCGGAAACTGGATCGTTCCGCCGCCGCCGCGAAGCGCGCCGAGAAAACCGCGCGCCGAGGTGCCGCACCCGCCCCAGGCAACCCCACACAACAAAATCGCCACCAGCGCAGCGGCGCGACGCGACATGGTCCGGCTTCTCCCTCCTGAGAGCCGACCTCCGCGGCGATGACTGGCCGGTTCGCGAACGCACCGCCCCCGAGGACTGCTCCCGACTCATTCTAACATTTGGGAGAGAGGAGCGCGCGAACAGGGGCTGCTGATTGCCCAGGATTGCTATTCTCGGACGTTGTCGCATCCGACACGGGGCCGTCGGGCTCAATGTGAGGCGGCGATGGCCTTGCCGTAGACGTCCACGCAGCCCTGGGCCGAGTCCCGCCAGGTCAGCCGCCGGACCTCGAAGTTGCCGTGTTCCCGCAGGGTTGCCTGGAGCGGCGGATGCCGCAGGACGGCGATGATCTTGTTGGCCATCTCGTTGATGTCCCAGAAGTCCACCTTCAACACGTGGGTCAGAATCTCAGAGACGCCGGATTGCTTCGAGATGAGAACGGGCACGTCGTGCGACAGGGCCTCGAGCGGGGCGATCCCGAACGGTTCGCTCACGCTCGGCATGACGTAGAGATCGGCCATGCGATAGACGCGGGCGACATCGTTACCGCGGAGAAACCCGGTGAAGAGCACCTTGTGCCCGATGCCGAGCTGGGCGGCCATCTCGATCGACCGCCGGATGAGGTCGCCGCTGCCGGCCATGATGAACCGGACGTTCTCCTCGTGTTCGAGCACCTTCTTGGCGGCGGCCAGGAAGTACTCGGGCCCCTTTTGCATGGTGATGCGGCCCAGAAACAGGACGATCTTCTCGTCGCGCCGGATCGCCGGCGGCAGCGGCGCCGGTTGGCCGTTGCAGTCGATCGCGTTGTAGACGACGGCCACCTTCTCGGGCGGCGCGCCGTACCGGTTCAGGACGATGTTGCGGGTCAGATGGCTGACCGTGATCACCTTGTTGGCGCAGTGAATCCCCCGCCGTTCGATGTCGTAGATTCGCTGATTGACGTGCTCGCCGCTGCGGTCGAACTCGGTCGAGTGGAGGTGAATGACCAACGGCTTGCCGCTGATGGCGGCCACCGCGATCCCGGCCGGATAGGTCATCCAGTCGTGGGCATGGACCACATCAAACGTTTCGCCCATGGCCAGACGCATGGCCAGACGCGCGTAGCGGTGGATTTCGGCGAACATGTCGCCCAGGTAGTGTCCCTCCGACCGGCCGCCCGTCTGTTCCTGAGAAACCACCGATCCGCCCGCCTCCGCGACGGCGTCCCGGCCCGAAGCCTCCGAGGTCTGCACCGCGGAACCCAGCGCGGTCGTCGTCGCGTGCGGCCCGTCGGTCAGCGGCCCGTACGGCTGGAGGTTCGCCGCGATGGTGCGAAACTCCACATGGGGAAGATCGGGCACCTGATAGGATTGGCCGACACCTCCGGCGGAGGTCGCCGGGGTCCTCAGGCTGACGTGTGCGGCCTGGCCGGCGTCTGCGGCCTGAGGCAGGACGAAGATGATCTCATGCCCCAACTGATCCAGGGCCCGGGTCAGACCGAAGCAGGCCGTGCCGAGACCGCCGCTGATGAACGGCGGAAACTCCCACCCGAGCATGAAGATTCTCATGGCTGCCGTCGCTCTGTCGCCGGGGTCGCGTTCGCCGGGTCCCGCGGGTCCTTGCTCATCGGTGTCGTCGTGTCACGCCGGCTGAGTACGGAAAGATCGAAAGACGGGCAGGCATCAACACGCGACGGTACTATGCCGAACAAACCGTGAATTGTCAACACAGAAGCCCCGTTCCCGCTCGGGGAGGGTCCATGACAGTTCAGGCGGATGACGGCGCAATTCTTCTTCGTAGCGTCCGCCCCCCGTGGCGGACGTCGCGACGCACATGCGCTCCGCCGCGCAACGGCCGCCACGTGAGAGCCGCCTGAACTGTCATGGACCTGTACGGAGACGCACGACAAGGCCGGCGGGTTGTCCGACCGGCCCTGAGCCTTACCACACGCTCGCGGACTGCTCAAACCAGGTCTCTCCCCAGCGGAGCCGCCCGTGGAGAAACAGCGCGCCGACGGCGACCGGTGCGATGGCTCCGCAACTCCGAATGAACGGGAGGATCGCGCCCGGCTCATCGGCCAGGCTGACGATCTCGTCGTGTTCGTCACGGGCGTCCGCCGACAACCACCGCGATCGAAGCTGCTCGGCGGTCAGCTCCAGCCGGGCCTCGAAAAGCATCTCGGGCTGGTGAATCTCGTGATCGCGAATCAGCCCGACGCAGATCAACTCCCGCACCTCCTCGCGCCGCAGGCTCAGTTCCTCGAAGAGTTCCCGGCAGACGCTCGCGAAAGGATCGACGCGCCCGTCGGCGCCCCGGTCCCGCGCCTCGAGGGCCCCGCCGAAGGTGTGAACGTGCCCCGCGTGGTAGGACACCCGGGCCGACCGCCGTCCGTAGCAGATCCGCCCGTCCCGCGTCGTGAGCGTCGCGGTCGTGCCGATCGGGTTGGCGAACCGCTCCCAGCCGAACGCCTCGATCCGGTCGTGATGAAACAGGTTCGTTCCGACGAAATCGCGATAACAGGTGGGGCCGACGACCAGGTGCAACTCGGCCGCCCCGCCCGCCGCCCCAGGCCGGACCGTGTGGCGGACGTAGCGCAGCAGCGGGCCGTTGAAAAGCATCCGGTCGGAGCCCGCCGCCAGCGCGGTCTGTCGGGTCCATTCGGCCTCGATCAGGGCTTCCAGTTCCGGCGTCGTCGGCCGCGGGGAAGGTTCGAACGTGACCGAAACCCGCTCGGGCATGAACGGCCCCAAGGCGTCGATCTCAAAAGGGAGGTTGGGTGCGTCGCGGTGGTTCATCACTCGGCCCCGCCTCGGTGGTACGACATCACAGGGGAATCAGCCCCAACAGGCGGCCCGAAATCAGGTAGAGCCCCCCCACCAGAATCACGAACCCGACCAGGTCGATGACCAAACCGGCCTTCGCCATCTCGCTGATGCGAAAGTAGCCCGACGCATAGACCATCGCGTTGGGGGGCGTGGCCGTCGGCAACATGAACGCCAGCGAGGCCGCCAGGGCGCAGGCGATGCAGAGCGTCAGCGGCGGGAGCCCCAGCGGCGCGGCGAGACCGATCAGGACCGGCGTCATCATCGACGTGACCGCGGTATTGCTCGTGACTTCGGTGAGCAACGTGACGAACAAGACCAGAACGCTGAGCGAAACCCAGGGCCCGGGATGCCCGACGGCGGAAACGACGGAGGCCGCGAACCAATCCGTCAGGCCGGTCTTGAGCATCGCGTCCGACAGCGCGATGCCGCCGCCGAATAGCAGGAGCGTGCCCCAGTCGACGTAGTGCGCATCGCGCCAGCTCAGCACCGGCCGCCACCCCTTCCGATCGGTCGGAACAATGAAGAGCAGCATGGCGCAGAACAGACCGATCTCGGTCACGCTGAAATGCTCCAGCCGCCGATGAATCGCCTCGGGCAGCAGGATCGGCCAGAAGGGTTGCGAGACCCACAAACAGACGACGAGGATGAAAACAGCCAGCGTCGCCGATTCCTCCGATCGCTTCGGGCCGAGCCGCGATCGGGCATCGCGGATCGACTGGAGGCCCGCCGAGGTGTCGCCGAGCCTCGGTCGATACTGGATCATCAACACCCCCCAGGCCGCGACCACGCCGAGCACGGCGATCGGCAGCCCGATACCAAGCCACTGGACAAAGTCCACCCGGGCGATGCCCTGATCCTGAAGGATGCCCACGACGATGCCGTTGGGCGGTGACCCGATGATCGTCCCCAGGCCTCCGATGGACGCGGACCACGCGATGCCGAACATCATCGCGATGCCGAACCGGGTTCGAGACGAACGATCCTGCTCGGCGGTCTGGTCGAGTTGTTCGAGGATCATCAGCGCGATGGGGAGCATGAGGGCGGCGGTGGCGGTGTTCGAGATCCACATCGAGAGAAACGCCGTGAGGCCCATCATGACGAGCAGGATCGTGCCGGGACCGCGCATCACTACCGGCCGGCTCAGGATCCCGAGCGTGACCCGGCGATCCAGACCGCTCTTCCGCATCGCCCCGGCGAGCAGGAAGCCGGCCAGGAAGAGATAGATGATCGGACTCGCATAGGCGGCGAAGGCCGTCTTCGCGTTGAAGGAAAACAGGCCTCCGTTTCTCGCGCCCGTGACGTGCAGCACCGGCAGCAACAGACCGGGCAGCAACGCCGTCACGGGGATGGGCACCGCCTCGGTCAGCCACCAGACAATCATGATGCTGAGCAGACCGAGCGTCGCCTGGCCCCCCCGCGCGAGTTCCTGCACGTCCGTGTGTTCACCTGAAAGGTGCAACGCGGCCACGGCATGCCGGACCAGGCTATCGGGCGTCGGCAGCAGAAGGATGCCGATCAGCGCGAGCGGACCGAGAACAAGACCGGCACGCTGCGAGCGCGTGCGTGGGGGTCGGATCGTCTCGTTTTCGGCCGTGAATACCATGCCGCCGTGCACCGTTGAAGAGGCGAACGATAGCCGATCAGCCGCCGGGCTGCGAGTCTGCGGGGCCGATACGGCGCGCGTCCGGTGTGCGTCGCCTGCACCGTCGAGCGGATTCTGCCTTCGGCAGCCCATCCGACGTCCGGAGAAGCCGTCGTCCGTACTCCCGGTGCCGACGTACCGGTGTTCGCCGGCGCGCCGCCGTCTTCCCGGAGACCTCCGCCGGTACAGACCGCAGGATCGGCATGACGGGCGCCGATGCTCCGCGCGCCGGCGCCGCGCCGACCAGGGGCAGGAATATCGCCCCAGCCCGCGCGGCCGTTCTTGAACGCCGGGTTGGCATCGCGGTTGCCCCCGTGTCCAGCGAGACACCGAATCACCCGATCTGGGAATCGTGGGCCGGACGGACGGGATTCGGACGTTGAGATCGTTGAGAAGGCGCGGCGCGCGAGCGTCGGCTCCGGCGACTCGCATCCCATTTGGGGGGGAAACCATGAGTGGAAGAATCACTGTCCTTGCTGTTCTGGGCGCGCTGTTTGCCGGAGCCGGGTCGGCCTCGGCGCAGTTGCAGAATACGATCCTCGACGCCGCGAGCCAGGGCGGAGGGAACAAGGGGACCGCCTTCCGGCCGACCGACGAACTGGGGAATCCCTCCTTCTTCATGTTGATGGCACACAGCCAACTCGACCAGAACGATCCCTTCAACCCCGTCGCGACCGGCGTGGCCGGAACGGTTTACGTCGACACCTTCGGCACCGGCGTGCAGGGACCTGTCGGCAACTTCGGCAGCAAGGAGATATCGGGCAAGGGCCCCCTCGGAAACGAAGAGCTGCTCTTCCTCTTTGATGAGCCCGTGCTGGCGTCGTCCATCCTGCTCGGCCTGACGCAGATCAGTTTCGCCTCGGGCCAGCCCTCACCGCTGAACAGTATCGGCGGCTCGGGCGGCGGCGACGGTCACCACGGCGGCCATGATGACAGCGGTGACGACAGTGGCGATGACAGCGGCGACGGACACGGCGGCGGGCACGGCGGAAACTCAAACGGCCAGGATATCCCGGTCCTCTTCTTCTCCGAAGCCGGTACCGGCGTCTTCTCGCGGACCGTGCTCAGTCCGGAAATCCAGGGAGCCTTCACGTCCACCGGTCAGGACCGCGGCGTGGTGGACTTCGCCCTGTTGGGTTCGCTTCCGACGGGGCTGATGATCGACTCCTTCATGATTCGCGAAACCAACGAGCACATCGAGGTCAACATGATCACGAACCCGGTTCCCGAACCGGCCGGCCTGGCGCTGCTGGGCCTCGGGGCCTGTGCCGTATCGCGGCGACGCCGTCGCGCGACACGCCAAGCCGCGTAGCGCTCGGTGTCGCGCGGCACTCGACGTCGCGCAGCACTCAAAGCACACGAGCCGCGGGCTTCCGCCCGCGCGGTGCACGCGAATCACCGCGGCACACCGACAGATGTATGAGGCGGCGAGCGGCGCGACCCCACCGGGTCGCGCCGTTTCGTTATGGGCCGTCCCCCGCTGCACGCGGCGACGGCCCGCGCCGGCGCACGATACAAGCGTCCTCCGGCAGCCGTCTCTCGAATCGTCCGATACGCACGGACTGCGTTTGCCGGATCGAATCCGCAATTGGATGATTGACGAAGAGAACACGGGACGCGCCCCCGAGGAGGGGTCGAGCGGTCCGCGTCTCGAGGAGGCGTGTCGGCGGCGGAGGCGTCGCCGCCGGCACACGCGCGGAAGGGGAACAGACATGCGCTACACCCTGGGCATCGGCCTGCTCATCACCGGCCTCTGCGGCACGGCCCAGGCCGTGCAGCAGAAGAACCCGAGCATCGCGACGGCCGCCGACGGCAGCTACGTGATCGTCTGGGAGGACAAGACCGCAAAGGACATCTTCGCCCGGCGCTACAACGCATCCGGCTACACCTTGGGCGACATCTTTCAGGTGAGCACCACGGCCGGCGACAACAAGAAGCCCTCCGTTGCGATGGCCGCGGACGGCAGTTTCATCGTCGCGTGGGAGAACAAGACGAACACAAGCGTGATGGCGCGTCGTTACGATACCGCCGGCAACGCCGTGGGCGCGGAGTTCCAGGTCAATTCATCGAGCGGCGAGCACAAGGAAGCCCAGGTTTCTGCCGCGCCGGATGGGAGCTTCGTGGTCGTTTGGAAGGTGAAAGTATCGGGCACCGTCGAGAACGTCCTCGCCAGGCGATACACAGCTTCAGGTACTCCCATCGGCGCCGAGTTCCAGGTCAATACCGGCACCGGGAAGAACAAGAAACCCAGCGTCGGTGTCTCGTCCACCGGCGCGTTCGTCGTTGTTTGGGAGAACAAGGATTCCGGGGATGTCTTGATGCGCCGATACGATTCGTCGGGGACCGCGTTGGGTGCTCCGGTGACTGTGGGACAACTGGATGCAACCGGCGTCCTCAGCGCGGGGCCAACGGTCGCAGTCGCGAGCGACGGGCGTTTCGTCATCGCCTGGGAAGACAAGAATGCAAAGGACCTGCTGGTCCGTGCCTACGACGCGACAGGCGCCCCTCTGGGGACTGCCACACAGGTGAATGTTTCAACCGGTGAACATAAGAAGCCGCGGGTCGCCATAGCGCCGGACGGCAGTTTCGTGGTCGCCTGGGAGAGCAAGACAAGCGATACGATTCAGGCTCGGCGCTACAATGGCTCCGGCACGGCGCTGGGCGGCCAGTTTCAAGTCAACACGTCCACAAGCAAGCAGAAGGATCCCGCGATCGCCGTGGCGCCTGATGGCAGCTTCATCGTCACGTGGCAGGACAAGGGGATCAAGGAAATCCTTGGACAACGCTACGACGCCACTGGAGCGGCGGTGGGCGCCGAGTTCAACGTCAATAACGCCGCCGGCGGCCTTAAGGTCATCCAGTGGCGCGAGGTGCCCAACTCGGCCTGATAATCGCGCCGGCG
>JBHHUY010000143.1:0-7830 GCA_046753965.1 Phycisphaerae bacterium | reverse complement strand
ACGGCCGCCACGGGGGGCGGCCGCTACATAAGAGCCGCCTGAACTGTCATGGACCTCGGCGCAGGATCTCGTTCTTGCGGGAGTTGTGTCGTGCCCGCGGGCCACCTACCATATCTGATGCTGATGCGTTCCAGTGGGGCGGCGGCCTCGGTCAACGGACCGGTCCGCCGCCGATGATCGTCCATTCGGAAATCTCTCTTGACCCGGATCAAACTGCTCATTCTCGACGTGGACGGCGTGCTGACGAGCGGCGCGCTGCCCTACGACGCCTCGGACGACATATCCAAGACGTTCCATGTCCAGGACGGCACAGCCGTGCGGCTCTGGCACGACACCGGCGGCCTCGCGGCCATCATCAGCGGCCGCCAAGCCGAGGGCGTCGAACGCCGGGCAAAAGACCTCGGCATCAACATCGTTGTGCAGGGAGTGTCCGACAAACTGCCGGCCTATGATGCGGTCCGCAGCCGGGCAGACGCAGAAGATGACGCCGTCGCGGTAATCGGCGACGATCTGTTGGACCTGCCGCTGATGCGGCGCTGCGGCTATCCCATCGCCGTGGAAAACGCGGTCCCGCGGGTGAAGCGGGCCGCGCGATATGTCACGCGGCGGCGCGGGGGCGAAGGCGCCATCGCCGAAGCCGTGGAGCGTCTGTTGAGGCTGAACGGAACGTGGCACCGCGTGATGGAGCGCCGGGGCTGAGCGTTCGTCCCGATGCCGGCGCGGGCCGGAGCATCTTGCGGGGCGGCCCGCCGCCGGAACCCCGGTCGCGCGGCCTTCGAGCCGATACCCGATTCCGCCGTGTCGGACGCCGGCGTTGAGTAGACAAGACCATGCAAAAGAGAATTCTTCTCGGTGCAGCCGCTTTCCTCCTCACGGTCGCGGCCTATTTCGTTCTCTCCTACGGCGACAACCCTCGGAAACGCCCGGAGCGACCCGGCTCGACCGAAGCGGTGCGACGATTCGTCTCGATTCCCACCTCCCAGCGTGTCCAGCCGCTCAGAGGCGGCGAGCTGCCCTTCAGTCCCGGCGAAGAGCCGCACGTCCGCGTCTATGACGACGTGACGGGACGCTTGAAGTATGAGCTGTCTGCCGAGACTTGGGAGCCGACGGGCGAAGGCTCGGAGTTTCACGCCAACCAATTGCGAATCCAGATCTACACGCCGCGCGGCGAAGTCACGGACATCCGCGCCGATCAGGCCGATCTCACCGTCTCACGACGGTCGGGGGATCACATCGAAGCCCGACGGGGCATGCTCCAGGGCAACGTGCGAATCGTGATCGATCGGACCACGCGCGAATGGCGAGCCGCGCATCCCGATCTGGCTGAACGCGACGCGCACGCCGTCGATCTCATCCACATCAACATGGACCGCGCGCGGTTCGACATGGACCGCGCCGAATTGTTCGCCGACGGGGCGGTCGTCGTGGACAGCCGCGAAGTGCGGATCGAGCAGGTCCGTGACCTCACGGTCCAGTGGGACCAGGTCGACAACCGGATCGAGGTCCTGCGATTCGCACAGGGCGGGCGGATGGACCTGCGCCGCGGGGCGGGACGCGTCAGCTTCGCCCTGCCGGGCGGTGAACGCAAACGAGAAGACGGCCCGGGCGCGACGAGCCGGCCGGATGAGGTTGCGGCGGCGCGATTCGCGATGGAGACGCCCAGGGCACAAGCGAATCAGCCGATGTCGATCCAGGCGATTACCGCGGCGGAGGCGGCGGCGGCGATTCGCCTGGAAGGCGGCAGCGTCTCAGCGAATCGCCCGGTGCGGCTGGCGGCGAAGCCCCCGACCGCCGGACCGACGGCCAAGCACCCGGCCGATCTCCGCGACCCCGACGTCCTGACCGCAGACATGGAAGCGATGCAGCGTGAGGCACGATCCGGCATTGCCGCGCCGGCTTTGGAATCGGAGATCGCGACGGTGGCCGATCTGCCCGCGCCCAAGCGCGGGCGGGTACACACCTATCGAGCCGTCTTCCACAACGAGGTCCTCGCCAGGCATCTCGACGGCGAGCAGACGATCGGCACCCTTGAAGCGGACAAGATGGAAGTCCACTTCGACTTCGGCAAACGGCAGAAACGCCTCGTTGCCGGCCCCGACCTCGCTGGCATCGGTTCCCCTCGAAAAGCGGGACGCGCGGGCAAAGAAGGTGGATCGCGGCAAGCGCCCGCCATGCCCGACGACTCGACCGCCGCGCCGGATCGTTCGCGGCTGATCCTGACCTGGAACGGCCCGCTCGAACTCAGACCGATCCCCATGGCCCCCGAGCAGCAGACCGGCAAGCGGTTTGATGTGGTCGCCACGGGCGCGCCGGTCAAGGTGCACAGCGAACAGGGCGACGCCGCCTGCCGCCAGTTGGTCTATCGAAACGAGCGGCGACAGGTCTGGCTGTCGGGAACCGAGGACGAAGCCGTCGAGATGTCGGTCGGCCCGGCGCGGCGGTTGGTCGGCCGGGAGGTGTTCTTCGACCAAAAGCGCGGGCTCGCGCGGGTCGAGGGTCCCGGCCACCTGTTCGACCGGGACTCAGGCCGCCTGGATCTCAGTGGCAAGCAGCAAGCCCGCGCGCCGGTCGGGGAAGCGGCCGGCACCGCGTCGGCCTCGGTCAAGCAGCGGGAGGCGGTCGAAATCAAATGGACCCGTGGCGTCGATCTGGAACTCGGTTCCCGCACGGTCCGGCGGATGAATCCGCGAACCGGCCTGATGGAGCCGAAGGAAAAGGAGTATCTCCGCCGCGCCTGGCTTCACGGCGAGGTCCTGTTCAAGCAGGGCGACCAGCAGCTCAACGCCGACGAGGTCGCCGTCACCTTCGCCCCGCCGGCCTCTGCCGACGCGGTGGCCGACGCGATCGAGCACCTGAACATGATCGGCGATGTGCGACTCGAGCGCGGCGACGACGTCATTGCCGCCCAGCGGCTCGACGTCGAGATGGTCGTCGCGCCGGACGGCCGCAACATCCCGCGCATCGTCGATGCCGCCGGAGAAGTCCTCGCGCGGCAATCGCGGCAGGAAATCCGTGCCGATCGGATGCACGTTGTCCTCGGCCGCCACCCGGGCAAGATGCGACTCGCGCCGGATGGGAAGACCCGGATCATGGGCAAGGCGGTACTCGGCATCGAGACCCTCGAGGCCGACGGCCGCGTGTTGGTCCGAGACCCAGGCCACAACCTCAAGATCAGCCGGGCCGATTCGCTCGAAGTCGCGTTCCGAAACGCCAACGAGCTGACGCGGGCAACGATTGTCAGCCCGAACCCGAACATCCTCGCGCGGGCGCGCTATGAGGACATGGCGATCCACGGTCATCGCATCGAGATCGACATGGACCGGCAGTCGGTGGATGTGCCGGGGCCGGGCAAGTCGTGGATGGTCGCACGCGAGGACTTCGGCGCCCGACGCCTGGGCCGGCCAGCGGTCGTCAAGACGACCTGGCAGAAGAAGATGCAGCTCCGGATGGCGCAGAATTACGGCGTCTTCATGGGACACGTTCACAGCGAATCGCGGGGGCTCGTTCTGAACAGCGACAAGTTGACGATCCGTTTCGCCTTGGCGCCCCCCGTCAAACGCAAGCGGGGCGAGGATTTCCTCCATCGATTCGGCATCCTCGGCGCGATCAGGCAGGACCGGGCCGAGCTGGAGTTCGCCTCGCCCGCAACCACGTCCATGCAGCGCAAGCGCCCGACCTACATCGTGGCGGAAGGAAATGCCGAAGCGCTCAGCAGCACCTACGCGGCCGCCGCTCCGAACGGAGAACCCGGCCGCCTCGTCAGTCGTGCCCGCATCGCGGGCAGCCAGATCGTCGCGGACCTCAGCCGCCAGCAGATGTCGGTTCCCTGCGCGGGGACTCTGCTGCTGGAAGACTATCAATTCGATTCCCGTGCTTCGGGAGGCGACCGCCTGCGGACGGCGCGCGTCGGCGGGCCGTTGATGAGTTCCGTCCGCAGCGACGGCCCGAGTCAGACCCTGATCACCTGGGCGAATGCCATGGACCTCTTCGTGGACCGCGGCCTCGTCGAGTTCGACAAGAACATCAGCATGATCCATCGAAGCGGCCGGAAGATGGTCTTGAAGGACGCATTGGCTGAGTCCATGCGTCTCGATCCGGCCGCCTTGGAGCAGATCGGCAGCGGGCGCAAGGCGACCCTCTCATGCGAACATCTGTTGCTCGAGTTCCAGAGCGCGGAAGAGACCGACAAGAGTGACTCGATCGTTCGCGCGACCGACCTCAAGCGGCTCATCGCGCGCCGGGCCGTCCATCTTCAAGAAGGCACCATGAGCCTGATGGGCGACTACCTGCAATACCTGAAGGAGACGAATGAGGTGCGTCTGGAAGGCAGTGAGCTGCTTGAAGCGCGCATCATCGATCAGGACGAAGCCCGGCAAAAGCTCAACATGTGGCGAGGACCGCTGTTGATCTGGAACCGCGCGACCAACGAAGTCGAAGCGACGCGTGCCAACATCCGCACCAGCCGACGATGATCATCGGCATCTCGGGCAATTCACAAGGCCTGTCCCATCAAGGAACATCACTTGCGGCCGGACGTGCTGCCGCAGGGCGCCGGTTCCCCAGGCAGGCTCCGAAAAAAAGCGTCAACGGGGACTTGCCTTTGCCCGCGAGCGGGAAACAATAAGGTAAGCAGGCGTCCCGGTCGGTGGTTGTCGGGCTTCAGCCATCGCTTCAACAGACGCAAGGGAACTGGGCGGAGCCGGGCGCCTTCAGTATCTGGTTCGACATTCGAGCTCTTGTGCACTTGGAATCTCGGGAGCGCCAAGAGCGCGGCGGCGCGCCTCGCACATCCGGCGCCGGCCGCGGTTGATCACGCCGCACGCGAGCCACGGACGTCGATCAACACGGAAGAACAAAAGCGCAGGGTTTGGAAAGAGGCGAACACCGACGGTGCTCGGCGCCGGCGGCCGCCCGCGCCGCGCGAAACATTCGCCTCTTCGGTCCAGCCGATCGTCTCGTCCGTCTTGAGCAGGCGGTCGCGGACCGGGATCTCGCAGCGGTTGCGAATACATGCGGAGTGGGATCTCGCAGCCGCCGGCCGGACCTGTTTCGCGACCCCTGCCGATCGGGCATCGTTGCCCGAGTGAGACTCGATCGGCACTGAGACCGACGACAGAATCGCATCATGCGCCAAGCGGTGCATCGCAGCCGGCCGAAGGCGACAGACGCGCGTCGCGGCGGAGTGGGACAAACCCACCACCGCCGGACCGCGGAGGCGGATGTTGCTTTCCGGCAGGGGAGGAGAGAACGGTCGGCTGCGCGGCCCGGCCGGGGGGCTGGGCGCCGAGGCCGAACTCGCTTCGGGGAGGGGGCCGGGCGTCCTGATCTGAACGGTCGTGGTGGCCGGCGGGGGGCCACCGCGACTGCTTCGGAATCCCCGGTGCGGCATTCGACCGCGGAACAAGCGTCCTTCAGCCACATCAGGCCGTTTCCTCCCTTCTTCAGCCTCAGAGGGAACCGGTGCCCTTGCCGGCAGATTCTGCGCGGCCAAGAGCCATTATCGCCCCGTCGCTAAAGATTTTGAGCCGGGTGTTCCGATGGTTGTCTTACCTATGTTTACCAGTTTACCCATCTTAACATTTCGACCCGGTTCTCGAGTCCTCGACGCTCGAAGCGGACTCGATTCCGGCAGTTCTTGCGCGGAGCAGCCCCGACGGAGCGGGGGCTGATGTGAGGAAGACTCAGACGTGGACGCATGACAGGCCGCCGGAGGCGGTCGATCGCACGGGCCGGTGGCTCGGCAGCGTCCACCAAGATCGCCAAGGAGAGAACCGACCGATGGCCAACTCGAACCTCTTGACGCGGTATATGGCCCCCCTTCTCACCGGCGAGCGCCATGCTTGCCGCGAGATTGTCCTCTCGGCCCTGGATTCGGGTGTCGAGCCTCGAACGTTGTACCGCGATCTCATTTGGCCCGCGCTCGAACACGTCGAGCAACTCTACCGCGCGGACCGGATCACCACGGCCGAGGAACATCTCGCCACGCGGATCAACCGGACCGTCGCCGACCACGTCCAATCCCGGCTGGATCGAAGCAAGAAGCTGGGCAAGAAGGTTCTTATCACCTGCGCGGCGGGCGAGCGGGAGGAGTTCACCGCCCAGATGACCGCCGATCTGTTTGAATCCGACGGCTGGGACGTGTATCTCCTGGGTGGCGGCATTCCCAAGGACGAAGTCGGGGTACTCGTCGGTCGGCTCCAACCGCAGATGCTGCTGATTGTCGGGAGCAAGCCGACCGACGCACCCGGTGTGCGACAGATGATCGACTACGTCCGCGAGATCAACGCATGTCCGACGATGAACATCCTGGTCTCCGGCGGCGTCTTCAACCGGGCGGAGGGGCTCTGGAAGGAAGTGAAGGCCGACTTCTTCGCGGAGACGGCTTCCGCGGCCCTGGAGATCGCCGCCAAAGTCGAACCCCGCAAGCCGGTGAAGTGTATCCCCGGCGCGCCGAAGAAACGACGACGACGACGACGCCCGCCTCTGCTGGCGCAGGTGGAAGGACGCGTATGAGGAGTCCGATCGCGGCGCGCGGGCACGATGTGACCACCCGCGCCCGACGAGCGCCGGCGTCGAGACGCGGGCACGAACAGAATGAGCGGGTGATCCGCCAAACGGCAAAGCCGACCTGCCGGCGGAGCCCGGAGGCGAGCCGCGCCGCGTCTGCTCGATCCCTCAGTCCAGCCCATCAGCGTCTCGGAGGAAGCCGTCGGCCCGATGGGCCGGGCAATCCAGCCCGCGGGTCGGATCGCGCTTTCGTTTCGACCGCTGGTGTGCGGCCTTCTTCTTGAAGCGCTTCAGGGCCTTCGATGTGGGGTTGTCGTCCGGGTCCGCCGGCGCACGCAGCAGCCGAATCTTCTGCCAGTAGGTGGCCCGGCTCTTCCGCGGCCGCTTCTTCCTGATCTTGACCAACCGCCGGAGGATGGGTGTGCGCTCGGCCGCGGCGCGGACGGCAGCATCGGTCTTGGGCCTCCGGCGGCGCCGGGGAAGATCGAACGTCGTGGCCAGCAGTTCACCGAATGCATTGTGAGGGTTGGCCGCAACGCCATCCTTGCCCGGCAGATGATTCGCCGTGTGGCACAGTTTGCAACTGACAACGCGCGTGATCCGCTCTGCGCGCTTCGGCTTCGGACGATGTTCGGCGCTCGCCGGATCGGCACCGGCGAGGATTTCGACCCAGTTCGGCACGCCGTCCCCGTCGATGTCTCGATCTCGAGCCTTTTCGGCTCGCTCCGCCTCGGATGCGCCGGCCGGCGGGTCCGCCTCCAACGCGGCGATGCGATCGGCCAGGGCGTCGTCCGCGGGCAAGGCGTGGAGACGCTGACCGTAAGCGTTGAGTCCGGCCCCGTCAGCGCTGGTATGGCAGGTGACGCAGCGGGCGGACCTGCTGATGAGCACGACGCGAAGCTGCTCGAAATGCCGCTCCTTCGCCCACGCCTCCGCCGGCAGCAGCGCCAGGACGGCCACAAACCAAAAGCGACGGTGGAGGAGGCGAATCATGACGCACATTCTAGTGCTGATGGTGGAGGTATTACACACAAGGTCGAGGAATCAACGCCCCCACTCCCCGATGCCATCGACAGGACGGGCCCTGCTTTCCTTTCAACCGGGCGCCGAGGGCTGACCGATAAGTAACGAGGTCAAGGCCGTGTAGGCAGACGGATCTGCGAGTCGTTCACCGTTTCGATGTCGAGCAGGTCGCCCGCGTCAAGGCGGACGCGGCGATCTGGACAGGACCGAATCCGATCCCGGTCTTGCTGTCGGAGCGGCAAACGGCTGGCGGCCTGCTTCATTTCCGCGGCGCGCGGCGATTCGCGCGGTGTGCCCTGT
>JBHHUY010000142.1:0-7832 GCA_046753965.1 Phycisphaerae bacterium | reverse complement strand
GATGTCGCCAACCCGGTGAACAGCTCTTTGACCGATCGCGCCGTCCGTGGATCGAGGCCGATCATGGGTTCGTCGACGACCAGCACCTCGGGTTCGTGCAGAAGGGCCGCCGCCAGGACGAGCCGTTGCTTCATGCCGTGCGAGTAACCCTCCGCCAGTTGATCCGCGTATGTCACCACCTCCAACCGCTCCATGTAATCGCTCGCCCGCTGCTCGGCGACAGCGGGTGGAATCGAATACATCTGTGCGACGAAACCCATGAACTCCCGGGCGGTCAGTTTGCCGTAAACGAAGGGTTGGTCCGGCACATATGCCATCTTCGACTTGGCCGCCAACCCGTCTCCGGACATCGGGTGCCCGCAGACGGTGATGCTGCCGCTGTCAGGCGTCAGCAATCCCGCAAGCATCTTGATGGTCGTCGTCTTGCCCGCCCCGTTCGGGCCCAGGAAGGCATAGACCTCACCCTTCCGGACCGAGAGCGAGACGCCGTCGACGGCCCGCAACCGCCCGAAGCACTTGGTCACGTTGTCGAGGACAAACGCCATCGCCCCTCACCGCCTCGCCTTTTCTCGGGCCGGGGCGACGCGCTCAGCCGCACGACGCGCCGTCCAATCCCCGGGCAAGCCGGGCGGATGCAGGGTATGGGCAGCACGTTTGGCGCGACGATAGGCGGCCTCGTCGAACGGCTCGTCGAGGAGCATCAGTTTTCCGACGAAAGGAATCGTCACCTCCTGTCGGAGAATCCGCCCGGTCCCGTCGGCCCACGCCACCGCGCCTTCGGTCTCGATGCGGAAACAACTCACGGCTCGGCCGCGATGCTGGATCCTCTCCCGACGCCGCACCGTCACCAGCCTCGTGCTGAACTCGAGTGACTGATTCCGGACGAGGCTGAGCGGATCGAGCAGGCGGATTCGCCAGGTCTGGCCGACGCGCAGGCCTTCGAGATGGGAGAAGGGGCGGATTGAATCACCGAGGTACTTCGACAGCTCACCGTTGAGCGCGATCGCACGCGTCATCCCGCCGATGGTCGCCGTGCAGGCATACTCGTGACCATAGAGGAACCCCTCGACCCGCGCCGAAAGTCCCGCCGTTCGGAGCTGAAAGAGAAACTCCTTCAGCCCGCCGCCGTCGGCGTAGGTGAGGCTCGAATCGAGGAACATCGGGCCCAGTGTGCTGAGGACCTTCGCCACCGTCCCGAGATCCAGACGTGTCGTGCTGTAGACCGTCCGATTGGGTTTCCGAAACGCCTGCACCCAGGTGGTTCCCACGCGTTGGCCCGCCTCGTTCATGATCGCCACCTGAAAGTCGCCGGTCGGCACGGCATGGCCGGGCGGGTCTTGCGCCTGCCAGAATGGGAGGACATCCCGCTGAATCAAGGCCGCCATGGCGAGCAGCCAGACCAATGTGACCACGGTGCCGAAGATGCGGTTCATTCGACGAATCCCCACCTCTGGGTTTCCAGAGGCCGCGCGCCGCTCACCGGCGGGCTCAGCGTGCGTCCTGAGACCTTTGTGGCACGGGCGTCCCGCCCGTGCCACACCGCCGAGACGGCGGTGCCACAGGTTTTGGGACGCACGCTTCTTCGAGGTCGGACGATAGCGGTGTCCGGGCCGCCGGATTCTATGGATGACCCGGCCTGCCGGTCAATTCACGACCGCGACACTCATGCCGCGAACACGCCCAATATCGGCCGGCAGCCCCATAGTTCCGACGGGTTCGCCCCAGCGCGCCGGGGCGGACGCTACAAAGAAGGACTGCGCCGTCATCCGCCTGAACTGTCATGGACTCCGTACGCGGAGGGCACGGTCCGCGCGCTTGACACGGAGTTGCCCCGCCGGTCTTCTGGCAGGGGGCGAAACGAGCAGGAGGGCGGACCGGCGCGGCAATGATGGCATCGAAACGCAATTGGAACTGGAAACGCGCGATCTTGCTGGCCGCGGTGTCGGCCGGACTCGGCGTCGCCGCAGGGCTCTATACCCTCCTCCGGACGCCTGGCTGGTATGCCCCCCCCACCGTCCGAGCCGACGACCGCCAACGGGTGCGTGATGACCTTGTCCGCGCGGAACAGGCCTTCACCGAGGGCCTGCGCGCGGGCCGCCCGTTTGTCTATCACATCTATGACGATGTCTCGAACCGGTGGATCGCCATGCGAAAGGAGATCTATCCGCTGGTCGACGAGATCGCGCCGCCGTTGCTGGCCGATCCCTTCCTGCTCATCGGGGACCGGGTGATCACGATTGCCGGTCGCTATCGGCTGCTCGGTGTCGGCGTGGTCTTGTCGATCGACCTCGAGCCGACCTTTCGCGACGGCGCGATTGAGCTGCGGGCGAACCGGGTTCGCTGCGGTTCGCTGCCGCTGCCGAAAGACACGACCGGCCTGGGGCTCGGCCGGGCCCTTCGCTTCGAGGCGGGGGACCTGTGGCCCGGCAGCCCGGAGATGTCCGGGAACTTCCTGACGGGATTCCGAGTCGGCGGCGAAGCCTGGTGGAAGAACGGCGGGGTGGCCTATCGGGTGACGGGGCTCAGCGTCCGTCCCGGGGAGATCAGCCTCGACATTCAGCCGCTCGGGCGTCGCGCCGGCCGAAAACGGAATCGCCACTCCGCGCCCGGGTGATCCGCCTCTTCCAGCGTCGCCCGGCCTGCGAGGCGAGCGCCGTCGAACGTAACCATCCACCGGCTCTCACCACACTGATGCACGCGGCAGACGCCGGCATCATGGCGGGAGACTCGGCCCCTGCCGCGTGACACTGGACCTTCGTAATCCAGATAGGCCCGACGGTGGTCGCCGATCCGGTAGCACGCGGCGCCCGCTTCGCGGGCCCGTTCCGGGGGCTCGGGTAATCGCCACGTCGCCAGCGACCCGCCGGATTCGATCATCAGGTCGTAATGATCGTTTCCGGCCTGCTCGTGGAACAGCACGACGAATCGAACGACCGCATCGGACGGACCGTCATTCTTCGATTGCGTCATCGCATCCTCCGGCAGCGGCGCCTGAGATCACAGGTCACCGCTGGCTTCTCCACATTATCCCTTGTCGCCGAGGGAATGCAGGATTAGCATTCCGGAACGAAACATCGACTGGGTCGAGGGGGATCCCGGCGCGAGGCGGCACGGCGATGAAACACACATCTTTCATGGGCATGATTCCGACCTGCCTGTTTCTGGGCCTGTCTCACCTGGTCGGTTGCGCACAGCCGAGTTTCGACGAGTATATGCGGGAGGGCGCCCGAGAACTTGACGCCGGCCGCTATCCAGAAGCCGTCGCGATGTTTAAACGGGCGACAGCGGAGGACCCCGAGCGCCCCGAGCCCGCCTATGAGATCGGCCGCTGTGAGTTGGCCATGGCCGACCGGCAGTTTGTCGAGAATGATCTTCCCGGCGCCTTGCGCTACTGCGATCGAGCGATCGCCTCGTTCGAGAAGGCCATCGCCGCGTTTCCGGGCTACAGCCGGGCCGTTCAGGGCAAAGCAGACGCCCTGAAACTCAAGAACAAGCACCTGGCTGCACAGGAAATCGTCAACTGGGTCGCCGCCCAATCGGGTTATCGCGCGAAGAAACTCATCCTGCGGGCACGACAGTACGCCTCGTCGGGCGATCTCGACAACGCCCTGCTGAGTTTCAAGCAGGCGACCGCGGTCGAGCCGGAAAACGCGATGGCACACGCGGAGTTGGGCCTGTTCTACATGCGGATGAAGAACCGGGACGAGGCGGTCAAGAGCCTGCGCCGGGCCTACGAACTCGATCCCGGTGCGCCAGGCGTCTTCAAGGCCCTGCTCGAACTCGGGGCTGTGCCCGAATACCCGGCAACGAAGTCGCCGTAGTTTCCGCCGACCCGCCGGTCACGGATTCCCACAGGCACTCTTCAGCCGCCGCGCGCGGTGGCCGCTGTCGGGGGAGATCGTGGCAATGGAACCGATCGATGAGCGCACCGGGGCGAGGCTCCTCGCGTTGGCACGCGCCAGGATCACCGAGGCCGTCACGGGGGAACGACACACGCCAAGCCCCGACGAACCGTGGCCTGCGATGGAACCGCGCGGGGTATTCGTCACGCTCAGGAAGTCCGGCCGCCTTCGCGGATGCATCGGCACGTTTGAACCATCGTCGGGCCTGCCGGACACGGTTGCGACCATGGCCGAGGCGGCCACGCGCGATCCCAGATTCCTCAACAACCCCATCCGAGCGGACGAACTCGCGGACATCCGTATCGAGCTGTCGATCCTGTCGCCTCGGGTCCGCATCCGCGATCCGCTCGCGTTCGAACTCGGGCGGCACGGCCTCTACCTCAAGCACGGCCACGCGGCGGGCTGTTTTCTTCCGGACGTCGGCGCGGACCTTGGATGGGACAAGGAGACGTTCCTCTCGGAACTCTGTCGCCAGAAGGCCGGGCTGTCGCCGCAGGACTGGCGTGACGACGCGGCGGAAATCTACACGTTCACGGTCCAGAAGTTCGCGGAGTAGTGGATACTCACCCAGTCCCTGCCGGGGATGCAGCCGCCTTCTCGAACGCGAGACCGGAGTCCGGCGCGCCACTCGAAAGCGGCCTGTCTTGTCAATTGCCGGCTTGGATCGTGAGCTCTGCAACCATGAGCATGGCGCCCAGCAGCGTCAAGACGAAGATCAGCGTCCCGACGCCGTAGAGGGTCCGGACGGCCTTCGCCACGACGATCCGCCGGCCGACCAGCCTGGAGAGGCGACTGGCGATGAACAGGCAGACCCAATTCCAGTGCAGGATGAGATGGAGAAGCACGATCAGCGCGAAGGCCGCCACGGCGCCGGTCTGAATCGCCTGCCACGCCTCGGCGTCCAGCCGCCAGAGTGTCCAGCCTGCTGATCGGGAGACCGCCGGAAAAACGAACTGGACCACCGCCGTGGTCCAGAGCACCCCCATCAGGGCTGCCAGCAGGGCGACGTCCACGATGAAATTGACAGCGCTGCGGGAGAGCCGGCGTCCGGATCGCCGCGGGTCGACACCTCGCCCCCCCGCCATCGGCCGATCAGCCGTTTCGGTGGCCGACAAACAGGACCGCTCGGACCGCTGTTCCGCTGATCGTCCGGATCCACGCCTCGGGTTCCGGGTCTGGGTTGCATCGTGCGTCATCGGATGTTCTAATGCCTTCGTTTTGACGCCGGCTGGCTGTCCGAGGCGGGCTTCACGGAATGGAACGTAGCATATTCCATTCCGGGCTGCCACGCCGTTGGAACGCTCATCCCCACAGACCGACTTGGTATTCGGGCCTTGTGCCACGGCAAATGGAGCGCGGCAATCTCTTCGCCCCAAGGCCCGCAGGTGGAGTGAACCGAGCCTGCCGCGGCCAGTGCGGTGTGGATCCAAGCCGGTCGATCAAGCGGATGTAGCGGGCAGGCATCAGGCCGTGCCGGAATCACATCGGACCCCAGCCCCTGAGGGTGCGCGACCATGAGCACTGAGGCTCAGCGCTCAAAGCAGGAAGAACTGGAGCGTCTCAAGGCCCGGCTCTCTGCGCTGGAGGCCGAGTTGGAGCAGGTCGCCGGCCCAGGCGCGTGGGCCCCGACAGGCTACTACACCACCTATCACATCATGGCGGGCATGGTGCTCGGGCTAATCGCGGCGGCCGCGAGTCTGCTCGTGAACGTGATCGGATCGGCCATGGTCGGCGAGCCTCCGCTCCAGTTGATCCAAATCTACCTGACCTTCCCGATGGGAGAGGCGGCCCTGAAACTCGACAGCGGGTTCGCTCTCGCGGCAGGGTGCTGCCTTTACCTCGCGACGGGCATGATCGGCGGAATCCCGTTTCACATGATCCTGAGCCGGTTCTTCGACAAGTCGCCCCTGGGGGTTCGCTTCGGCGTGGCGACGGCGTTGGGCGTCGGCGTCTGGTTGATCAGTTTCTACGCGATCCTGTACTGGCTTCAACCCTTGTTGATCGGAGGAAACTGGATTGTGCAGAAGGTGCCCTGGCATGTGGCGGCATTCACGCACGTCGTGTTCGGTTGGACGATGCTGCTCGTCGCGCAATGGGGCCGCTTCATGCCGCCGCGCCGGGAGAAGACGGAGCGATCTGAGTGAAGAGACTGAACCGCAAGACCCGCGATGGCCGAACCGCCCGCCTTGAAAGCAATCGCCTCCCGGCGCGCAGGTCGCCGAGGCCCGGCCCTCGAGCGGGGCGAGCAAGACTGCGTCCTAGAAGTCTTGTGGCACCGCCGTCTCGGCGGTGCGGACACGGGCGGGGCGCCCGTGCCACAAAGGTTTCAGGACGCACTCTAAGGGCCGTAAGCGTTGTGAGCCTGTGCCTGCTCGCCGGTTGCAAGAACCAGACGCCGGACGGGGAATACGCCCGTCCCGGCGATACGGGTCTCGGCGCCACCCGGCGGACCACGTTGGTCAAGCGCGGCGAAGCCGCCTATCGCCTTCACTGCATCGGGTGCCACGGTGCGGAGGGCGACGGCAAGGGCGAAGCGGCCAAGTTCTTCAAACCGTCGCCTCGAAACTTCGTCGCCGCGAACTTCAAGTTCTCCTCGACCCGGTCGGGTCGGTTGCCGACCGACGATGACCTCCGCCGCACAATCACGCACGGCCTGCGCGGCAGCGCGATGCCCCCGTTCAAGCTCCTGCCGAACGCCACGGTCGACGCCCTTATCGCCTATATCAAGACTTTCTCCCCGAAGTGGAAAGAGCGGCAGCCCGCCTCGCCGGTGCCATTCGTGGATGATCCCTATCGATCAGAACCGGACAAGTCCGAGGCCGTTGCCCGAGGCGAGATGATCTATCACGGCTACGCGACCTGTTGGACCTGTCATCCGGCCTACCTGTCCCCGGACGGGATCAACGCCGCCCGCAAGGCCGTCGGATTTCAGCTCTACGAATCGTTTCGGGAAAACCTGCACCAGTCCGTCGGCAAGGAAAACATCGAAGGCGAGGTGATCTTCCCGCCGGACTTCGAGCGCGACTCTGTCCGAGCGGGATCGCGCGTGCAGGATCTCTATCGCTCGATCGCGGCGGGCATTACGGGCACGGCCATGCCGACCTGGGTGGATTCGATCGAAGTGCCCGGCCCAACGCCCGACGCTCCGCCGCTGGTCCAGCCGTCGGACCTGTGGGCGGTTGCCTACTACGTCAAGAGTCTGATCGAGCAGCGACCGGCGCGGCTGCCGGAAGACCGAATCACCCTGCGGACGAACCGCAGACGGGCAATCTATCTTCACGGCGAGCCGCCGAAGCCGGAGGCGCCGCCGGAACCCGAGGAAGAGACCGGTGAACCAGCAGACTTTGGGTTTGACTAGCAGTGCCTGTCGCACGCAAGCGTCAGAAGACGCGACCGACTTGGAACTCGCGGGCAGAGGCCGAGCGCTGAGCATCAGCCGCGTTCTGATGATAGACAATAACGCTCGTGAGTGAGAACGCGATCTCGCCCCCCGCGGCGTGGCGGGTATCAGAGGATGGAGCCCATGGCACGAAGTGATGCCGTTGCGAACAGAGAGGGAGCGGGCGCCCTGCCGCTCGACACGAGTCGGCTGGTGAACGAACAGCTCGTTCTGCTGTACTTCGTGGCGAGCTTGACCTACATGCTGATCGCCATGCTCGCCGGGCTGCTGTTCTCACTTCAGTTCATCCACATGTACCCCTTTCCCGGCATCGAGTTGTTCTCGCCCGCGCGGTGGCGCTTCGTCCATACACAGGGCGTGGCCTACGGCTTCATCGCCAACGCGTTTCTCGGCTGCCTGCATTGGGCGGTGCCCCGGCTGACTCTCTGGCGTGTCCTCAGCGACAAGCTGTCGTGGTTTATCTTTGTCGCCTGGCAAGCCATCGTGCTCGCGACGGTCGTCGGCGTGCTGTCCGGCCAAGCCCAGGCGCT
>JBHHUY010000141.1:0-7842 GCA_046753965.1 Phycisphaerae bacterium | reverse complement strand
CCTCACCCAGATCGAAGTCGCGGGCGTGCTTCAGGATGCCGGGCGCGGCCTGCGGCAGACGCGGCTCGGGCTGCTGGGCGTCCTCGACCGGGGCGACCCGGATCAGTTGCGGCAGGCGCTCCGCGAGACCCGGCGAAACGCCGGCGTCCTCATGCAGAACGCGACCGTGATCGAGCAGGTCCTGACCGGCCTGGCCGACAGCCTGTCAAACATCGACCCGCAGTCGAAACAGCTTCTCGATGCCGCCAAAGGCGGCGCCTGGCTCAAGGATCAGATCGCCGCCATCGAGGAACTCGAGAAGGAGTTGAACGACCTGCCGGAACTCAAGAGCGGGTCGGTCGCCGATGAGGTCAAGCAGGACAACACGGTCTTCGTCGAGGTCGGCGACCGGTTTCGGGTCGTGCCGTTCGCTTCCGTCTGGCCGGTGCGCGAGAGCATCCCGGGGGCCCGCTCGGCGGACGAGACCGTCGGCCGGACCTTCAACGGCGACAGCTCCGTGTCGTCGGCCATCCTGGCGCTCTCGGCCGACAAGCCGTTCGCGAGTGTCGTGCTCGTTTCATTCGAACCGCCGGCGCCCAGACAGCAGAACCCATTCATGCCGAAGCCGCCCCAGAGCGTGATTCCGTCGCGCGGCCTGAGCGAGGTTCGACGCCGGCTTCAGTCGGCGAACTTCAAGGTCGTGGACTGGAACCTGGCGACCCAGAAGGAGAAGCCCCCGGCCGAAGAGGGGCTCGACGAACTCTTCGTCATCCTGCCGCCGGCGCCGCCCAGCCCGCCGAACCCCTTCGGCGGCGGCACGCCCCCCGATCAGCTCTTCAACGATCAACACCGCCGGCGCATCCGAGACCTGCTCGACAACGACGGCCGCGCCCTCTTTCTGGCCAGTTGGGAGGTCGTCGGCGGACCGTTCGGCGGAGGATTCCGGACCCCGCCCTACGGATATGCCCCCCTCCTGGAAGGCGATTGGGGCCTCCGCGTCGACAATGCCCTCCGCGTCGTCTATGTCGAGCCCGACTTGACCACCGGCCGGGGCTTCACCGTCGGCTTGCCGCAGTTCCAGCACCTGCCCGTTAACGGCTTCACCGACAACCCGATCGGCAAGCCGATGCGCGGCACGCGCTTTCTCGTCAGCGATGCCTGTCGCATCGAGCCGACCGCGAAGGTGCCCGACGGCATCACGACCGAGCGGGTCCTGACGGTGCCCCGAAACGAGAATTACATCGGCGCCGACGTCGATGAAATCATCGAGATCGTCGAAAAGGTGAACGCGCCCGAGTCCGGCGGCGTCGTCGAGTTGAAGCATCGCCCGCGCCTGGGCCCTTTTGACCTGATGGTCACCGCCGAGCGCCGCGAGGGCGACCAGCGCAAGGGCAAGATCGCGGTCATGTCGTTCGGTGGCAGCCTGACCGATCGGTTCCTCAAGCAGCCGGTGCTGGCCGACGTGCAGAAGGTCCGATTCGATCCTCCGCCGACCGAGAATCTGGACCTGTTCGTCAATGCCCTCTACTGGCTCGCCGACAAGCCGGCCTACATCGGTCGCGGGCCGGTCCCCGTGCCGCGCGTGGAGGCGATCGACGCCCAACAGCAGCGTCTCTTGCGCGCGTTCGTGTGGATTATCTGGCCGGTGGCCGTCTTTGTTCCGGGCCTGGTGCTCTGGTACGTCCGCCGCCGATAGGTCGATCTTCGTTGGACCATCGTGTCGTTCGCGCGGGCCGCCGTGTGCACGCCGCGGCAAGGCGATTGACACACGCGGCCCGCTCCACCGCCGGACGCGGCGCGACTCGACACGCGGAGAATGCGGAACCACGCGATGAACGTGAAGACAACCCTCATCCTTGTTGTGGCCTTGTTGCTGGCCGTCGGCGGTGTCTGGTGGGCCGAGTCGTCTTCCGAGCCCGCCGAACCCGAGCAACCGCCCGGACCGCAATCCCTGTTTGATCTCTCCGAAGACGACATCGTCGGCTTCGAGATCACATCCGCTTCCGGCGCGGCCTGCACCTTCGAGAAGAAGGACGGCACCTGGCAGATGATCGCTCCGATCAGCGGCCCGGCCGAGACGGGCTACGTCAGCGGCGACGTCCGGAAGATCGCGGGCCTGACGTACATCGAGACGTTCAGGAAAGGCGACCCCGACGCCCCGACCGACGAGATGACCGCCCTCGCCCGCCCGCGGCGGACCGTCAAGCTGACCGACAAGCAGGGTAACCACTACACGGTCCGGGTCGGGGCGCGACAGCAGCTTTCCTCGAAGACCTACGTTCAGAAGGAAGGCGACGAGACGATCTACCTCGTGGAGGCCGATCTGAACAAGGACCTGGACCGGAATCTCAACGACTATCGCGGCAAGCAGATCACCCGGTTCAAGACGGCCGAGGCGACCCGCGTCGAAGTCAAGGGCGAACGGAACTACACCCTCGTCAAGCAGAACGGCCGGTGGACGATCGACGCGCCGATCAAGGCCCGCGCCCAGATCAGCGCCGTCAACACCCTGCTCAACAGCCTGGCCAACATGCGGGTCTCAGACTGGGTGGAAGACGCCCCGAAAAACCTGCGACCCTACCTGCTGGACGCGCCGCGGCTCGTCGTCACCGTCACCACCGAAAAGAAGACGCCCAAACCGGTCGAGGGCCCGCCCGCGAGCCAGCCGGCCGAGGTCGAATACGACGTCACGACCTCCACCCTCCGCGTGGCCTTCGGCGGCGCCGCCGAGGAAAAGGTCTTCGCCCGGTTGGACGCGCCGGCCAGCCCCGCGGTGTTCCAGATTCCGGAAGCCACCTTCAAGACACTCGCGCCGGCGTTGAAGGAGTTGCGTGATCCGAAAGTCGCGAACCTGGTTCCCGGCCGGGCACAACGGCTCAAGGTCACCGTCGGCGCCGACTCTGTCGAGATGGCGAAGGACGGCGCGATCTGGAAGACCGTCGGCGGCGCTCAGCCGGGAACGCCTGCCGTAGCCGAGCTGGCCGCCGTCCTCGACCTGCTCAACGCGATCCGCGACCTCAAGGCCGTCGGTTTCGAAGATGCCGAACGGCCCGCCTTCGGTTTCGAGCAGCCGCGCGCCGAGATCGAGGTCACCGTCGAAGGTCAGGTCCGACCGCTGCGGCTCCTCGTCGGGGGAACCTCGCCGAGCAAGACGGGCGCCTACATCAAAAACGTCGACGAAAACCTGATCGCGGTCGTCCCGGCCTCCAAGGCCGAGGCGCTCCTCGTTCGGCCGATCGCCTTCCGCACCCGCGAGATCCTCCAGTTTTCCAGCGCACAGGCCACCCGGGTGCGGCTCGCCCGCGCGAGCGGCGCGTGCACCGTCGAACGGACGGGCGCGACCTGGCGTTTCGCCTCGCCCGTGGAGGGCACCGCCGAGGTGTCGGCCGTCAACAACATCCTGAGCGATCTGTCCCGTCTCCGCGGCCGCCGCGCCGTCGCCCGCGGCGACGAGGCCGCGGCCTACGGACTCGATCATCCGGACGTGACCGTCACGGTGACGGTCGCCCCGCCGCCCGAGCCGGTCGCGTCGCAACCGGCGACGAGCCAATCCGCCACGACGCGGCCGGAGCCGAAAGCCGAGCCGCGGCCTCCCGTCGATCATCAACTGCTCGTGGCCCGACGCGGCGGGAAGGTGTACGCGATGAAGCCGGGCGGTGCGACGGTCTTCGAGGTCGATGCCAAGATCCTGGACGACCTTCAGGCCGAGTTGCTCGACACCCGTGTGCTGCCGGGGCTTCAGCCGTCCCAGGTTCGCCTGCTGGGCATCCGGGGAGAGACCGCCTTCGAGTTCGAAAAGACCGGCGACGAGTGGACCTTGCGTGACGAAGCCACCTTTCAGGCCGACCCGACGAAGATCACCGCCGCGCTCGACGCCCTCCGCGACTTGCGAGCCGACCGTTATGTCCGGTATCTTGGCGGCTCGGGCGCCGAGTTCGGCCTGGAGCAGCCGCAGATCGAGGTCGCCGCGGAGACAGACGACGGCCGGCGTCTGACGCTGGCGATCTCCGCCCGCGGGCCGAAGACCGGCGGCCGCTATGCCCGGGTTTCCTCGGCCGCGGACCGGGTCTTCGTGATCAAGCCCGAAACAGTTGAGAAGTTTCGCAAGAAGGTGACGGACTTCCAGAAAGCGAGCTGACGCACGCCGACAGCCGGAGGAGCCTCGGGTTGCGGCCCGCCGCCGGCCTGCGAAACGAAGAAAGGTTCCATGCCCCAGCAAGACGGCCGAATCGTGAGCGGCCCGACCACCGAACGCAAGGTGCGAACGCTCTTGATGCTCCTCCTGTTCAGTGGCATGGGCGCCTACTTCGTCTACGACGGCTGGGTCGGGTATCCCGCGAAGAACTTTGCGGAACATCTCGAGGCCCTGCCGGCGACCGAGCGGTCGCGGGCGAAGGACGCCCCGGTCTATCCCGCCGTTCGCCAGGACAGCCTCCGCGCCGCAAGCCGTGCCATCGCCAAGATCGGGATCAAACAACAGCGACAGGCCTTGGCGGACCTCTACGGCGGCCCGCCGTCCTTTGAGGATCAGGAGGCCTGGTACTACTTCGGGCCCGACTTCCGCGTCAAGATCCCCCTGAAGAACGGCCGCCCCGCGCAACCCAAAGGAATCGCGACCGAGAAGCGCGAGACCGACATCCGACTCCAGAAACAGCTCGGCGTCGGACTCATGCTCTTCTCGCTCGGCCTGTTCATCCATCTGATCCGTGTCATTCGCACCCGGCTCGTCCTGGACGACGACGGCCTGACCTACGGCCGTCGCCGACCGATCAAGTGGGACGCCATGCGGTCGCTCGACACCCGCGCTTTCACAAAGAAAGGGCGGCTCGATCTGATCTTTGACGACAACGGCGACCGGCGCCGGGTCCGGCTCGACGAGTATCATCTGGCGAGATTCGAGGAAGTTCTGGCTCGGATCTGCGACCGCAAGGGCTTTGAGAACCCGATTGAGCTGGAACGGGCCGCCAAGCAGGCGGCGAGCGCGTAACCGATTCTCCCCGCGCGGGCGACGCCACACCGCCACGGCGATCCTAGTCCAGTCGGACGGGCCGGATTTGCACGGGCGGAGACGGCATGGCGGGTTGGGTCGGCGGTGAGGGCAATGAGGGCGCCGGATCGACCGCCGGCTTCGGGGGTTCGCCCGCCAGTGCGCTCGGCCTCGGCGTGGTCGGCGCGCCGGCCGTGATGACGCACCGGCCCTGAATGACGCCGCCGTCGTGGACGATGATCTTCGGGGCGCGGACGTCGCCGATGATCCGACCGGTCGCGGAGACCTCGATCGACTCATTGGCGGAGACCGAGCCGCGAACCCGACCCCGAACCACGACCCGGTTGGCCATGATTTCCAGATTCAGTTGAGAGGACGGCTCAACGAGGATGTCGCCGCAGGTCGCCAGCATTCTGCCGGGGTGGGAGCCGACGATTTTCAGGCTCTCAAGCGTCACACGCTTCTGGCAGTGCGGGCAGAAGACCGACAGCGCCCGGGCGGCGACGCGCATCATCCCCTGGCAATGACAGCAGCGAACGATTCTGGTGGCCGGTCCCTGGCTCATGGCTTCCATTCTCCCGACATCGCGCCCGATTCTAACCCGGTCGTTCCGCCCGGACCAGATTGGGGGCCTGCGAACCGAGACGCGATCGCTGCGGTTCCGGCGCGTGACCCCGCACCGGTCTGCGCCAGACCGGACGGCCGCCGCGCGGCCGCGTCGCGAAGAAGTTTCGAGCCTTTCCGCGAACCCTGAGCCCTCGGCGAACGTCTATACCAGAGGGCGTAATGCGCGGCCCCGCACGCGATCCAGCCTCCGACCCAGGCCCGCCTTGCCGCCGACCTGATCGAATTGTGTATAACTTGTTTACAACTTCTGGATTCTCGATGGAACCGGTGCACGTCGCCTCACCAGACGACGGCTTAAGTAAGGTTTATGTTTGGAAACGAACACCCCCGGCCGGAGTGCCGTAATAGCCTGTGAATACCGTGGTTACAATCGCGTTGAACCTCAAGACAGGGAAGCGATTCCCGATAATGCTTGAATTCTCGGGTCCGTCCCGCTAGGATGTCCCCCTATGGCCAGATCAGCAACAACCCTGCTCCGTTCAAACCGGCGGCGTGAGAAGATCGCATCCACCGAGCGCGGGAGGACGGCGGCCCCGAAGGCAAAACCCAAGCCGCCTGCCCGCCGGGGGACGGCCCGCGCGGCGGCCAAACCCGCGCTCAATCGTGGCCGATCGGTCGTCAAGCCCATCAAGTCGTATCAAAGTGCGCTGGATTTCATCGCCACCCTGGTGAATTACGAACGCAGGCCCCCGAGGCGGAAGCAATGGGGGCCGGCCACCCTGACCCGTGCGCGGCGTCTGCTCAAAGAGCTGGGCAATCCGCAGGACGGCTTCCGGACCGTCCACATCGCGGGGAGCAAGGGCAAGGGCTCCACGGCGGCCATGCTGGCGCAAATGCTTGCAAACAACCGGCTTAAGGTCGGGCTCTACACCTCGCCGCACATCGTGGATGTCCGCGAACGAATCACGATCAATGACGAGATGATCTCCAAGCAGGCCATGACCCGGCACATCGCGCGAATCGCCGAGGTCGTGCGGAACTCCGATCGAGAGCCGCCGACCTATTTCGAGATCCTCACGGCGATTGCCCTGCTCCATTTTTCGAATCGCAAGGTGGACGTTGCCATCATTGAGACCGGCCTCGGCGGCCGCTACGACGCCACCAACCTGATCAAGCCCCTCGCCTGCGCTCTGACGAGCATCAGCCTCGACCACATGGGCCAGCTCGGGGATTCCCTCGAGAAGATCGCCGAGGAGAAGGCGGGCATCTTCAAGTCGGGCGTGCCGGTCGTCTCGGCCCCGCAGCCGAAGAGCGTCAAGAACGTCCTTCGGAAAACCGCCGAGGAGGTCGGCGCGGACCTGCGCTTCGCCGGCGAGGATATCCGATTCAGCTACCGCTTCGAGTCTTCTCGAACGGCCGGCCCGCAGGCGCGCATCTGCGTGACGACCCCGACGTGCCACTTCGATCATCTGCTCGTCCCGCTCGTGGGCGAGCATCAGGCCGTCAACTGCGGGGTTGCCGTCGCACTCCTCGACCAGCTCAAGAACCGCGGGTTCGAGCTCGACGACGAACTCTCCATCGCAGGCCTGGCCAAGGTCAGGCTGCAGGGGCGGATGGAGATGCTCTGCGAGCAGCCGCGGGTCCTTGGAGATGGGGCTCACAACGCGGCCAGCATCGAGGCCCTCATGCGGGCGATCGGGCAGAACGTCCCCTACGACTCGATGGTGGTGATCTTCGGCTGCTGCGCCGACAAGGACGTCAACGGCATGCTTCGTCTCATCCGGCTCGGGGCCGACAAGGTCATCTTCACGCGGATTCACTCACCGCGGGCCGCCGATCCGCAGGACCTGGCCGACGCCTTCGCGGAGGTCTCGGGCCGCATGGCACAGGTCGCCTCCAACCTCTCCGAGGCCATGGAAATCGCACAAAAGGCCGTGACACGCGAAGACCTGATCTGTGTCACCGGCTCCTTCTACATCGTGCGGGAGGCGAAAGCCCTCTTCAAGGACCATCCGCACCGCGCGACGGGGATGCTCGGCCAGACCGCCTGATCCGATCCGAAGTCCCTTCCATCGACTCCGCTCATCCGCTGGGCGCCGGCACGCGCCGCCCGACCTTGCGCCATGAGAACGCGGCGACCGCTGTAGGGGGCGATCGCCGCGAGGTTTCGTCGGTTCGCGGCCCGGTGGCCGGCCGACCGTCGGCTTCTTTCAGTGATGCGGGCGCCGGGCGGTGCTGCCGGATCAATCGGGATAGAAGTCGTCGGGCTGGTTGTCCATCCGACCCCAGGTGCCGCGGACATCCTTGAA
>JBHHUY010000140.1:0-7904 GCA_046753965.1 Phycisphaerae bacterium | reverse complement strand
GGCGGACAGACGGTCCGCGGTCCCACGCACTCCGATCCCTACGTGCTCTTCACCGCCCCCGGTTCGGTGAAGGTGCTCGATCGCCGCTCCGGCGAGCTGGCCGGGGAACCCCGCAAGTTGCGGGGCTTCATCGTCGAAGTCATGCACGACACGGCCACGATCTCGATCGGCGAGTTGCACGGCGTCCGCGCCGACGACGTGCTCAGCGTGGTCCGCGTCAATCCGGAGGGACTGGTGGTCGGCGATCCGCTCGCCCGGCTGCGAATCACGGTTGTCAAACCGCGAAGCGCCAAGGGGCGACTGATCCGGGCCAGCCGTTCCACGAAGATCACCCCAGGCGATCGCGTGCGGGGCGACGTGATCCTGCCGCTCAAGTCCGTCAAGCTGCCCTTCGCCGCCAGCAGCCCCGCCGTCGCAGACGACAAGGACCTGTTCATCGGCGCGGGCAACCAGCGGTTCTATTCATTGAAGATTCTGACAGGCTTTGAGAACTGGCAGATCATGACGCCGCGCACCGTCTCGGCGACGCCGGTGCTCGTCGGAGCCAATATCTACCTGGCCGGTCAGGACGGGCGCGTGATCTCCTGCACGAAGCGCGACCGCGTCCGGAACTGGGTCTTCAAGACGGAAGGACCGATCTTCGCCGATCTCGCGGTGACTCGAGATCACGTCTATGCCGCGTCTGCCGACCGCCAGCTTTACTGCCTGGATCGGAAGTCCGGCCGGAGAATCTGGCGGAAGCGTTTCGACAATCCCCCGACCGAATCGCCAAGGATCGCCGGAGGCCGCCTCTATCAGTCGGTCCCGAAGGAAGGGCTCTTCGTTCTGGACGCATCGACGGGCGCGACCCTCTGGCGGCGCCCGCAGGGCGGTCGCTTCCTCGCGGAGCTTGAGGCGGATGCGTTCATCATTCACCGAACCGGAGCGGGGATGCTGTTCCGCGTCGATGCCGCGACCGGTTCCCGCAAGGCGGCGATCACGACGGGCTCCGTTGATTTCGCGGCGGCGAGCCAACGTGACCAGTTGATCCTCCTGGCCACGCGCCAGGGCAGAATCGTCTGCCTGCGACCGAAGAGCGCGCCGAGGCTCCGCCCGGCCGAGCTCACGGACGTATTGCGAAACGATCGCAAGCTCCGCGGCCTGGCGCGGCTGACGGCCGCCGCAAAGGCATCGCGACAAACGGCGGACGCCGGTCGGTCGACCGAGGCGCGGACGAGGCCCAGCTTGGAGTTTCTCGAACCGGAGGACTTCCTCAGGAGTCGGAGTACGGCCCGTCCCGCCGGCGGCAGCGGCCTGGCAGAGGTTGAGCCGGCGGATCAAGCCGAACCCGCGAAGGCATCGGGAGCCGAGGGGGAAGACGAGGATGATGAGGACGCCGACGAGGATGAGGATGACATGGAGGATGGAGACGACGAAGAGGATGAAGACATCGGTGACGACAGCGAAGATGATGAGGATGACGAAGACATTGACGACGACGATGCGGATGACACGGACGACGAAGACATAGGGGATGATGACAGCGACGACGACGATGAAGACGATGACGAAGACGACGATGATGAAGACGACGACGATTCGATCTGAGTTCGTCGTCTCCTGACGAGCCGCGGGCTTCAGCCCGCGCGGCCCGCCGGTGGAGAGACACGCCACCTGACGCGAGCAGGCCGTCCGACAGAGGCGGAATCCTCCGCCCGGTTTGCGTTTCGAGACAATCCGGCTACGCTAACGGCCGAACCCTGACAGATGCCGGGTCGGCTGTTTTTCTTGCGCCGCCTTCGAGGCCACAACATGAGGACTCGAGCAAGAACATGGTGAGTGCATGATCCGCCAAACGGCGAAGCCATGCGGCGGATCGAAGGCGGCAATGCGCCCGGTTGTTCTTGCTCGATCTCCATGCAGCCTCTTCGGTAGAGCCGACGAGATTCCAGGCTGAGCACACCTGCCGTGCCCGCGTCCAAGACGGCGAGGATCGTTCGATGGCGAACGTTGAGATCAAGCGAGCACTGATCGCTGTTTACGACAAGACCGGCGTCGCCGAGTTTGCGCGGTCGCTGGTCGAGGAGTTCGGCGTCGAGATCATTTCCACCGGCGGCACGGCCCGGCATCTGCAGGCGGCCGGCATTCCCGTAACGCTGGTTGAGCAGATCACCGGTTTTCCCGAGATGCTTAACGGCCGCGTGAAGACGCTGCACCCGAAGATTCACGCGGCCATCCTCGCCGACCGCGACAACCCCGAGCACATGCGACAGTTGGTCGAGCAGGGCATCGAGCCGATCGACATGGTGGTGGTGAATCTCTATCCCTTCGAGGAGACGATCAAGCGTCCGGACTGCACGTTCGACGAGGCGATCGAGATGATCGACATCGGCGGGCCGTGCCTGCTGCGCGCCGCGGCGAAGAATCATCGGCATGTGGTGGTCGTATCCGAGGCCCATACCCGGGAATTGGTGCTCACGGAATTGGGCGACGACGGGATCGTCAGCGAAAGCACCCGCGTTGCCCTGGCCACGCTCGCTTTTCGCGTCACCGGCGGCTACGACGAGACCGTTGAACTTCACTTGATGGAGAGGACAGGGGAATACATCCACGATTTGCTCGGCGAGGCCCACGCATTGCGCTGTCGGGAGGATCCCGATGCCGCCGGGTTCGAGCTGCCCGCCATGGAACACGTCGACTCTCTTCGCTACGGGGAGAATCCACATCAGCGAGGTGAACTTTTCGCTGAGTGGCGCGATGAAGAGGGGTTTGAAGACGATGGGAGGTCTGCATCGAAAGCGGCGCTGCTGTCACCTGTAAGCGCTCCCGGTACAACGCCGATGTCGTTCAACAACTACGTCGACGCCGACGCCGCATTGGCGCTGTGTGCGGAGCTGTCCGGCGCGCGAATGGCGGCGCGAAGTACGGGAGCGCCGCGCGGGCTGAAGCCCGCGGCTCCTGCTCCTCTGGCGCAAGCCGCTGAGCCGCGGGCCTGCTGTGTGTTTGTCAAGCACACGAACGCTTGCGGCGTGGGCGCGGTCATGAGCATCGAAGAGTCTGCCAAGACCGTTTCGGCGGCGCGCGTCGAGGCCTATCGCCGAGCCTATCTGGGTGATCCCAATGCCGCGATGGGGGGAATCCTCGCGGTGAGCTTTGAGGTGGACGCCGGCTTTGCCGAGGTCGTGATGGCATCGCTCCAGCGGTGGGGCAAGGCGGTGGGGGCGGGCGCATTTTTCGTCGAAGTCTTCCTGGCACCGGCATTTCAAGAAAAGGCGGTGGATGTCATCCGAAACGCGAAAAAGTGGGGGCAGCGCGTTCGACTCTTGACGATCGACGAAATGACGGCGACGCCCGACGACAACGAGATTGACTTCAAACGAATCGCCGGCGGCATGCTCGTCCAGTCGCGCAACCTCGTCGGCCTGAATGAGGAGCAGTGGAAGACCGTCACGAAGCGGGCGCCGAGTGATCGCGAGATGGCCGACCTGCGGCTGGCCTGGTTGGTGTGCAAACATACCAAGAGCAATGCCATCAGCATCTGTCGTGACGGCATGTTGATCGGCAACGGCGCCGGGCAGATGTCGCGGGTGATGAGCTGCCGGATTGCGACGTGGCTGGCCAAGGAGAATGGCCACGAGGACAAACTCAAAGGGGCCGCCGCGGCGTCGGACGCCTTCTTTCCTTTTCGCGACGGGCCGGACCTCCTGGCCGACGCGGGCGTGACGGCGATCATCCAGCCCGGCGGCAGCAAGCGGGATGCCGAGACCATTGCCGCGTGCGACGAGCGCGGCGTCGCGATGATCTTCACCGGCACGCGCCATTTCAAACACTAGGAGCCCGTACCAAGACTTCTCGTGGCGCAAGGAGGCCATCGGCCGCAGCCAAACTGTGGCGCAGGTGTCCCACTCGTGTCCGCACCGCCGAGACGGCGGTGCCACAGGACTTTCAGGGCGCACTCTGGGCCGGCAACGCCAGAACCCCCGGCAACAAACCGTTGTGAGACGTCCGCCGCGGTTTGCCCGGCCCATGGACGCTGTCCATGGGATTGGGTGGGCGGATTCCGAGTCTCCGGCGCTGTCCGACCAGAACAGGGCTGTCACGACCAGGCGTGCCGCGAACAACGACGAGCCGACGAGGGCGGGTGCCGCGCCCATGTTTTGATTCCGCCCGCAGGCGGCCGTATAATCAACGCGTAAGGTCGTTCAGGCGGACCGGCAGACGCACACCACCCGTTTCACATCGATTGTCGGTTTCGGGGAGATGCCCATGAGCCATGCGCGGGGCGACGTCCGATTGTTGTACGCGGGGATCGCCCTTTCCGCAGGGATGGCGGCAGGTCCCGTCCGCGCAGCCGTCCCGGATTTCTCGGATACGCGCCCGATCGGACCGCGCCAGTTACTCGATCCGCTGCCGACGGAGCGACCCGATGTCCCCGAGATTCACTTCGGCGTGTTCCGGCCATTCAACGCCATCGACCGCTTCATCCTCCTCCGCCTGCAAGAGCAGAAGATGCGGCCGAAGAAGCTCTGCAACGACTGGGATTTCGCGCGAAGGGCCAGCCTGGACCTCGTCGGCGTCATTCCGAAGGTCGAGGACCTGGAGCGCTACTTCAAGTGGAAGCCTCGCCTGCGCCGGGAGAAGTGGGTCGCTCTGCTGCTCAGACAGCAACAATACGCGGATCATTGGACCGTCTTCTGGGGCAACCTGCTTCGGGAACGGGGCCGCGTACGCGGTGTGCCGCCGGACACTTTGAAACGCCTGATCCACCGGAATCTGAGCGAGAATCGACCGTTTGACCAGTGGGTGCGAGACCTCCTGACCGCCTCCGGCCCGGCCGATCAGAATCCGGCGGTCGCCTTCGTCCTTCAGGACCGTGCCGACGCGGCCACGCTCACCGTCTCTGTGAGTGAAACATTCCTCGGTGTTCAACTCAAGTGCGCCCAGTGCCACAATCATCCATTCGATTGGTGGACACAGCAGGACTTCCTCGGCATGACGCGGTTCTGGTCGGGGACGCGCGGCAACGTCTATCGAACCGAGGAACGCAAGACACCCGACGGCCGAACCTTTCGGATTCCGTTCTTGGAAGTGCGGACCGAAGGCAATCAGGCCGACGGGGTCTTCCTGACCGGCGCGACGTCGAAGCTGGGCCGCGGTCGCGCGGCGCTCGCCGAGCTCCTCACCCGACGGGACAATCCGTATTTCGCGCGGGTCACGGTCAACCGGTTGTGGACGAAACTGATGGGCGTCGGGCTGGTGAACCCGCCGTCGAACTTCAGTGCACTCAACCCGCCGTCGCATCCCTTCCTGTTGGATTGGCTCGCGCTCGAATTGATCGACAGCGGCTACGACTTGAAACATCTACTCGCGCTGATCGCCAACTCACGGACGTATCAACAGACGAGCAGCGAACCGAAGCGCCGCCACGCGGCGCGACGCCGCGCAAGAAAAGCCGGCGACGAGCCCGAGGACAAAGCGCTTTTCGAGGGGATGATCCTCCGCCGAATGAGCGCCGAGCAGGTTTACGACTCGATCCTTGTGGCCACCGGACACTACCGGTCGGCCGGCATCCCCCCGTCGATCGACATCACCTATCCGCCGCCGCCCCAGAGCTTTCTCCGCACGTTCGGCGCGTCGGATCGGCTGACGATTCTGCCGCAGCCGAAAGACGGCAGCATTCAACAGACGCTGACCCTGCTGAACGGCGGATTCTTGAACTGGGCCGTGCGATTGCATCCGGACCACCCGATTCGGCACTGGCAGCGATCGCGGGGCCTGAACCTCGGGCAGATGATCGACGCCCTGTTCTATCAGATTCTGACCCGGCCGCCGACGGCGCAGGAACGCCGCCGGGCGCTCGCCTATGTCGGGAACGGCACGGCAGATCAGGCCTGGGAGGATTTGCAGTGGGCGCTGTTCAACACGCGCGAGTTCCAGTTCATCCGATAGGCGCGCCACGAGGACTGAGAAGATGATCCCCCCCCCGAACGAGCGAGCGACGGGCTGTGCGAGTTACCGGCGGATGACGCGTCGACAGTGGTTGCGGACCGCGCTCGGGGCGGCCGGCGGCGCTTCGTTTCTCGGCCTGCTGGATCCGCGTTTCCTGTACGCCGTGGGCCGCGCGGAGGATCAAACCGCCGACGCCGTCATCCTGTTGTGGATGGGCGGCGGGATGAGCCACCTGGACACATTCGACCCCCATCCCGGGACCGACCAGGGAGGGCCGTTTCAGGCCATCCAGACAACGGCGGAGGAGATTCAAATCTCCGAGCACCTGCCGCGGATTGCCGAGCAATTCAAGCACCTCTCGCTCATCCGAAGTCTGACGAGCAACGAGTTCGATCACTCCCGCGCGACCCATCAGATGCACACGGGCTATGTACCGATCTCGAGCATCCAACACTCCACGATCGGCTCGATCGTCGCGAAATACAAAGGTCGCAGCCCCCGTGATGAAAACCTGCCTCCCTACGTGTCGATCGGGATCGACTGGGCCGCGGGGTATCTCGGCCCCCGGTACGCGCCGTACTACATCGGAAACGCCCAAGAGGCCGACGCGAATCTCGTGGTGCCGCGCGGCCTAGGGCGCAGACGGTTCCGATCACGGCTCAGGTTGCTCCGAGAATTCGACAGGAGCTTCAAGAACAGGCATCCCAAGAACGAGGCCTTGTCAACCTATGCCGCGCACTACAACGCCGCCCTGCTGATGATGCGGCCCAAGACGGCCAGGGTCTTTGATCTGGATGCCGAACCGTCGGCGGTCCGCGCCGCCTACGGCGAGGCGTCGGCGTTCGGACAAGGCTGTCTGCTGGCCCGGCGGCTCGTGCAGGCCGGTGTCCGCTTTGTCGAAGTCTCGCTCGGCGGTTGGGACACACACCAGGACAACTTCGGAACCGTCGAGAACAAGAGCCCGGAACTGGACCGCGCTGTCAGCACCTTGGTGCAGGACCTGCGAAAACGCGGTCTCTTCGACCGAACGGTCGTCCTCCTGACAAGCGAATTCGGGCGAACGCCCCGGATCAATGCCAACCAGGGGCGGGATCATTATCCGCAAGTCTGGAGTGCGGTGATCGGCGGCGGCGGCATCCTACCGGGTCGCCTCGTCGGCAAGAGCGACAACGGTCTGGCCGTGGCGGAGCGGCCCGTTCGCGTGGGTGATCTGCACGCGACGTTGTGCAAGGCCCTCGGTATCGATTACACACAGACGAACTACTCTCCTGAGAAGCGGCCGTTCCGCATCGTCAAGGACCCCGCCGCCCGCCCCATTTCCGAGCTCTTCGGTTGACCGCGCCGGCGTCGAACTCGCCTTCACCCGGAAACACGACGCCACTCAAACTGACCGATTTCCGCGAAAGAGAGCCGCGGACTTCAGGCCGCGCGGCCTTTCGAGCCATGATCGGCCTTCCTCTCCATCAAGCGGCCGCGCGAGCTGAAGCTCGCGGCTCGCCAATGTTTGTATTGCGAATCGAGTACAAACTGCGCAGTTGGAGGACGCAAGAAGGACGGGCCGCCCGATGGCAGCCCGTCCTCGCGGTATGGCGAGGGAGGAGCAAAGCGAGAAGGAGGTATCAAGACCTTCTCAGTCGATAGCCTAGCTCCCTCGCTGGGCAAACATTCCTGTCAAGCCGAATCCCCGCAATTCTTGTGCCACTGCACCGCCGTGACTCGGAATCGATGCGCGGCATGCGAGCGAACGAGGGTCAACCGCCTCTGCGGGCATTCTGGGGGGTGCCCGGCTGCATCGTGACGCCGAATCGAGGCCTTTGCCGCCGCGCGGCCGGACGGCGACAGGGCCGCTCTTGTGTCGCTGCACACAGCGCCCGCACGCTATCAGGGGGGAACAAAGCGGGCGTTTCCTCCTGCAAACGGGGACATTCCGGATTCCTCACGCTCGGCGCAGATGCTTGCTGGATATCGGCCGGGTT
>JBHHUY010000139.1:0-8041 GCA_046753965.1 Phycisphaerae bacterium | reverse complement strand
CACGGGGGGCGGCCGCTACGTGAGAGCCGCCTGAACTGTCATGGACCCGCGGCGGTTCATTCTTGCTTGTGGGGCATCGGCCCCTGGCCTGTGCGTGGATGAGAACGAGGATTTCGCACCGGGGGGACGCCGATGCTCCCCGAAGCGGACCACCGCCGTTTCGTCCACGTCGAGCGAGAACAGGGCGAATGTGTGATCCGCCCAACGGCACGGCCGGCCGGCGAGTTCTACCCCGCAGCCGATCATGTTCTTCCTACCTGGTCCCCGGCGGCGTCCCGCGCGTCCGGGTTTTTTGCCAACCTGTCGCGTGAATCCGTGTCTGACCCGATGCCCGGTTTGAGACCGGCGTCGCGTCGTGAGCAGACGAACGGGGCGCGGTCGAGCAGGGTGGAAAGGCAGGTGCGGGATGTCGGCACTGGGACGGATCATCGGTTTTTCGTATTTCACCTCGTTGGTTCTGGCGGCGGCCCCCGCGGTCGGTGTCGCCGGATGGCCTCCGCGGTTTCATTCCGACGTCGATGTTGATATCGACTCGCTGAAGGCGGAGGTGCGGTATGAGCGCGGCGGGTGGCGGCTGCTTGTGGGCTATGAGATCGAGATCGAAGACGCGCGGCCGTATGAGCGATTCGAACTGGTCCTGACGCTGCTCGAACACGGCCGGCCGCTGCGGGATCGGTTCGGCCGGCCGCTGTCGATCGTGGTGCCGCTGGATCGACCGACGAAGTATGACCGGGATGAGGTCGAGTTCCGTCGGCGTTTGAGTGTGCGGCTTGGCGCCGGGGCGATCACCAACCCGAGGCGGCTGAAGATTCTCGCGGAAGTCGTCCGCACAACGGATGGGCACTCACTCGATCACAAGAAGCGATCGGTGAAGTATCGGGGCGGGTTTTGCGCGCCGATCGGGCGGGCAGGCTGGGGGTTGAGCCCGCGATGGCGGCGGTGAGGATGGGGGGCGTGTTCGGTAACGGGCGGGCCGCCCAACGGCAAGCCGATCTCGGCGATGAGCTCGGGGCGCCGGTTGGGCGGCAAACCGGACGCGGCGTTTCGTTCAGCGCGGCGGGTCGGAGGAGAACTCGAGCGCGGCGCTATTTCGGTGGGCGCGTGTCGAACGCCTCGGCAAGAACGCGGCCCGTGGCGTCGAGCGGCGGCTCGATACCGAGGATCGCGGCGAGCGTCACGGCGATGTCGCAAGGCCTGGCCGCGCTGAAGTATCGGCCGGGTCGAACGCGCGGCCCCGTGATGAGAATGGGCACGTGCCGGTCATGGTTGAACCCATTGGTGTGTCCCGCGATCTTCTTGCCGGTCTTATACCAGTAGTCTTTCAGCCGGACATAAAGCTGCCCGGAGCGGCCGGGGTGGTAGCACCGCCAGGCGAGCCGGCGGTGGGTGTCCTCTCGCGACGGCGCGGCGCCGGCCAGCTCATCGGCGGTGAAGACTTCCGCGATGCCGTCGGTGGTTCGGAGCGCTTCGGCCGCCGCAGCAAGCAGCCGCGCCCGGCGCCGGGCGTCCAGGCCGTCCAGCCGCGATGTGTTCAGGTAGACCCACGGGGGCTCGATTCCGAGGACCAACCGCGGGTCGGTGTCCCCCGTCGCGCCCGATGGAAAGCGGGCCGTGAGCTGGGCGTTCAGCCGATCAACCAAGGCGCCGGGATCGATGTAGCCGCCGCCCTGTCCGAGTTCGCGGGCCAGGCAGGGAGCCGTCGTCGCGCCGTGGTCGGCCGTCAGAGTCACGACGCAACGCCCCAGCCCGACGGTTCGATCCAACATGGCCAGCAGCCGGGCGAGTTGCCGATCGGTCTGGACGGTCATGTCGAGGGTCTCCGGGCTGTCGGGGCCGAAGTAGTGGCCGCACAGGTCATTCGACGAGAACCCGACACAGAGCAGGTCCGTCGCCGGGCCGGCGCCGAGTTTCCGGTGCGTGACGATCCGTTCGACGAGATCTAGAACCAGGTCATTGCCGAACGGCGTGCACCACAAGGCGTTGTAAAACCGGGCGTCCGGGCCGTCGCCTGACGATGGAAGCACGTGTGGAAAGGTCGGCCCGAGCCGGCAAAAGTTCCCGGGCCAATCGGGATGGACCGGTCGGCAGCCGGCGTACGCCTCGGCGGGCAGCAGCCGGGCCCACGACTTGCCGAAGTAGCGATCTGCAACGCGGTCGCGGTTGAAGGCTGCAACTTCTTCAGGCAGTTTCTCGCAATAGTATGTGCTGGACATGAAACGACCCGTCCGGCGGTCCCACCAGAAGACGCCGTCGGGGCGCCGGCCACCCATAAAGATCGCGGCTCGATCCTTCAGGGCGATCGAGAAGACACGCGATCGCGCGTCGGAGACCTTCATCTGGTCTCCCAGCGCGGGACCGATCAGCCACTTGGGCGAGCGGCCCGGAGCGGGTTCGTCCGGCTCGCCGGGAACCGATCGGACCACGTCGTCGTCAATCGCGGCTCGCCAGTCCGTCGCCTTGGGGTCTGTAAACCACCGGTTCGTGGTGATGCCGTGTTGCCGGGGGATTCGGCCGGTGCTGATCGTGGCGTGCCCCGAGGCGGTGACGGAGGCCCCGTAGGAGAAGTAGGCGTTGGTGAAGTGGGCGCCTTTTCGCATGAGGCGTTTGAAGCCGTCGTCCCCGAAGAACCGTTCGAATCGGGTGAGGTAGTCTGCGCGAAGCTGGTCGACGACAATCAGGACGACCAGACGCGGCCGGTGGTCATCCGGCGGTTGCGCGGGAGCGAGACGCGGTGTGGCGAGCAGCACGACGAGCCCAAAGGCCGTGCTGCATGCGGTCGATCGGAACGGCATGTTCGGGGTCCCTCCGGTTGTGGATTCGGGGAGCGGCGCTGCGGCACGTTACCTGCGATTTGTGGAGAGTTCAACGTCTTCGGCGGCGCGTTTACCCCGGCAATCGAGGATGATATTCTTGCTTGGACCTTGAGTCAGGCGTGCCGGTCGGTGGGTATAATCTTCGGCGATGCGCCTCAGACTCTGGAGTTGACATGTCACCATTAGCAGGTGCGGCCTTGTCGCTGAAGCAGGGGAACCGCGAGACGGTCTGCCGGGCGGTTTCGGCAAGCGTCGCGTTCAAGGCCGAGTCGGCCTCGCTCGCGCGGGGCGGGTTTGAAGTGGGCGATCGCCCGAGGCTGTTCAAGCTCCTCGACGATGATCTCGTTCGCCTGATCTACCCCGTTCGGGCTCCCGAGATCGCGGAAGGCGCGGTGATCGCGCTGGTCTGTCTGTACGACCTGAAGCAGACGGTCACCGTCTATGCCCACGCGATTCACGCCGGCCCGTCGGTCAACGCCTCGCTGCGAAGTCTCTTTGTTCCCGAGACGCAGGCGCGGCCGCAGCCCGGCGTTGCGGGGTACAAGGCCATTCAGAAGTTCGTCGCCTGGAAGCAGGCGGCCTGGACACAGTTCCTGAACGACGAACTCGATCTGGGCACGGAGCGGGCTTCGGTTCTGTGGCTGGAACGGTTCTGGAAGGCGCTCGACCGCATGTACGGCGGGGGGAATCTGGTCTAGACGTGCGTTGGAGAAGTGCCTTGGAGCGCGGCCGTCGAGGAGCGCCCAGGCTCGCTTTTCGCACCGATGAAAGGAGATCGAGGGCTTTGGTAAAGAGATCAAGACTCGCGGCAGTCGCGCTCCTGGGCGCGGCGTGGGGCGCGACGGGCTGCGCGCCGGCGACATTTCATGAGGGAGTGCCGTGGGCGGTCCAGCGATGGCGCACGACCGACGCGAAGACGCAGACCGTGCGGGGCATGCCGTTTCTCCGCGTGAACAGTTTTCTCCTGGGCGAACTCGACCGGGCGGTCGCCGCGGATGAGCGGTCCGCCGGTCGACCGAACCTGGTGAACGTGGTCGATCAGTGCCACGGCCTGGCTGTTCGATCGGCGCGTGGTGAGATTGATCGGTTGCCGCCGGCGGCGATTGAGGAACTCTGGACGGCCTATTTTCCCGGCGATGCACGGCCCGGTGATCTCCGCGCCGCGGTTCGCAAGCGGTATCTCGCCGCGGTCGAAAAGGGTTGGAGAGGCTTTCGAGCACGGCTCGCTGCCACTGAAAGCCCTTCCGCGCGCCGTCGAATCGCCGATGACATTCGCCGGCGGGTGAACCCTTCCATCAAGGCGCACCACGGACACGGTCTGTTCCTCGCGGTAATGATGGAGAAGATCCCCGCATCCGAAGAACCCCTTGATCGAGGCGGGCCCGAGGTCGACCTGTACGAACCCGATCCCGAGGCGCTCGGTGCATTCACCGCCAGCGACGCCGGGCCCGAAGCGGCTTTGCTCGCGCGGTTCGCCCCGATCATTCTCCAGGAACGCCGAACCGACGCGCTCTACGCCGCCGACAGCGACCGGATCGGCACCGTTCGCCTCGAGGGCACGCCCGAGCGGATCCACGTCGTGGTCGATACCGACTCACCGAGTGTCTACGCCTATTGGCAACGGACGATCATCCACGGTCGCCCGCATCTTCAGTTGGTCTATTGTCACTGGTTTCCGCGGCGGCCGGCGCTGAAGCCGAACGATCCCGAGGCGGGTCCGATCGACGGGGCGACGCTTCGGATCACACTCGATCGCGATCAACGTCCGGCGGTGTTCGAGACGATCCTCAACTGCGGCTGTTACCACCGATGTTACGTGTCGGTTGCGCTGGAGACCGCGGCGGAGCAGGCGCACGGACCGCCGCTGCCGGGCAAGCGGACCAGCGCCGCGCGGAAGATGACCGGTACGCCCGATTGGGTTGTCCCCGAGACGGTGAAGCTTTCTTCGCTGACCGAGGTGCGGCCGATTCTGTTCAGCCGCGCGGGCTACCACGGGCTTGCGGGTGTGAGCTTCGACGCTGCGGAACTGACCCGCCGCCGCGTTCTCGACCGGCGGCGATACGTGTTGCGGTTGTACGACGTGCTCGAGAATCTCCCCACGCCATATGGGCGCGGGAGCATGTTTGGTGCGGACGGTCTCGTGCATTACGCCGGCCGACCGGAGGGCTGGCTTCTGGCGGGCACGGGCATGGTCAGCGCCGGACAGCCCCGGCAACGCGGCACCCAGCGGATTTGCTGGGATCAATACGATTTCGACGATCCGCACCTGATTGAAAAGTGTTTGCGGCTGCCGCCCGATTTCTAGGAGCGCATCGCAAGCGTCCGGTGGCACCGCCGTCTCGACGGTGCGCGCACGCGCGGGACGCCCGCGCCGCAGGACACTCGGCACACACTCGAATGCGCCGGTCGGGAACGAGGTCAAGGTGTAGTCCGCCGAACGGCGAAGCCGAACCGTTGCCGTCAGTTTCGGATGGTGGAGGATTCGACCTGATAGGTCGTGTCGCGCCATTGCACCGTGCTTCGGCCGAATGATTGGAAGAGGGCGGCGCCGAGAATGTACAGGACGCCGAAGCAGGAGAGCGGATAGAGCCAGAGATAGCGCAGGCGACAGCGCGCCAGCGAGAAGAATCGGACGCTCGTTGCGAAGAGCGCCGCGAGGTGGGCGAGTGACAGGCCGGCCAGGACGGTCCACGGGCCGTCGGCCTGTCGGAGCATCCCGGCGACCGAGACGGGCAGCAGGACGAATGGCAGCAGCGAGCCGACCAGGATCGACAGCATGCACAAGACGATCTGCCGTTTGGTCAGGACACCGAGGTAGATGCGTTGCCAGCCCCGGACGACTTCGCTCAATGATTCGTACATCCGGACCGAATACACATCCGGACCCAGGGCATTGAGGACCGAGTGGCCCGCGGCCTTCATGTGCCTGGCAAACGGGATGTCTTCGATGATCGCGGCCTTGACCGATCCGTGCCCGCCGGCCCGCAGATAGGCGGCGCGCCGAACGAGGATGAACGCGCCGTTCGCGAATGCCTCGGGGCAGGCGGGGTCGTTGATCTTGCGCGTGCCGTACCAGATGACGATCATCGCTCCGCAGAGTGGGATGAGGAGTCGTTCCCAGAAGCCGAGCCCGCCGTCCCGCGGCCAGAGGCTGAGCATGTCGGCGCGGCGGCGCACCGCGTATTCGAGGGCGGCGGAGAGCCCGCCGGGCAGCAGGCGGCAATCGGCGTCGAGAAAGAGCAGCCACTCGGAGCGGGCCTCCTGCGCCGCCGACCAGAGCGCGTGGGACTTGCCGAGCCATCCCGGCGGCAGTGAATCGATTCGGTGAACCGAGAAGCGATCATCTTCTCCGGCGATTCGGCGGACCAACGCGGCCGTGTCGTCATCGGACCGATCGTCGGCGACGACCACGCGAAGATCGGGCAGGTCTTGTGCGAGGACCGATCGGAGACCTTCGGTGATTCGTCTGGACTCGTTGCGCGCGGGAATGATGACGGTCAGGGACGGCAGGGGATCGGCGCGCGGGCCGGTTTCGACGACCAGGCGTTCGCGCCGGATGCGCCGCATTTCCACGTGTTGCCAGAGCCATACGGCGATGACGGCAAGCTCGATCAGGATGACGAGGGGAAAGAGAATGATCGGCATGAGGCCTCGATGGCGCCGGGTCCGGCGGCTGGCAATGACTTCGCGCTCAACCTACAATCATACCATGAAGACAAAGAAACGCATGATGCGCTTCTGTCGTGTTCGTCGGCGCGTTGTCCTGTCGGTCGGCCTCGCGCTGGCATCGTCAAGCTGCTCAGGCCCCCAGCCACTTTCGGTCGCGATCGACCCGGCGGATCAGAAGACGTATGTCGAACGGCTGAACCGCGTGAACCACGACGGTCGAAAGGCCTTTGTCGACTGGATGGCGGCCGAGCGGAAGCAATCGCCCGAGGCCGTCCTCGCCGCCGACGCCCGGCTCAGCACGACACGCAACCCCTTCGACGCCCATGCCGACGCCCGGGCCGTCAGCCGCGGAGCCGTGATCTACAAGTTTCACTGCCTGCGGTGCCACGGCGAGGACGCGTCCGGCGGCGGACCGGCGATGTCGCCCGAGCATCCGACCATCGATTTCCACGCCTTCGGCCAGCGGTTCGCCTCGACGATCCACCGTGGGGCCCCGCGCGCGTGGTTCAGGAAAATCAACGAAGGATTCGGCGAGGAGGTGGACTATCCCGATGAACGCACGCGCGCGATGCCCGCTTTCGGAAAGAAACTGACGCGCGAGCAGATCTGGCTCGTCATCACCTATCTGCAAAGCCTCGACATCCACGCCAGGAATCAATGACAACCCGCACCGAATCGGGCGGTCGCGCATGCGGTCGACCGCAAGTTCCCGCATAGGACGATCCTGCCACTGTCTGCCCAAAAGAACATCATCCTGACCGGCGCGACGGGGTTCCTCGGCCACTACCTGCTTGCGGCGTTCCTCCGCGAGGAACGCCTGCGCTGCTTCGTGCCGCTTCGCCCGCCGCTGGAGCAGGCGCGCGAGCGACTGGCCGATCTGCTCCGCGCGCTCGGCCATGATCTGGAGGCCCTGGTTGCCCGCGGTCGGATTGTGGTGGCGGCGGGCCTGCTTCCGGACGGGCTGGATCCGGCCGCGTTCGGCGGCGTGGATCTCATCGTCCACGCCGCGGGGAGCACGCGATTCCGCGCCGCGGCCTCCGGCGAGCCTTTTCGGACCAACGTCGAGGGGACGACGGCGATGCTCGAACTGGCCGACACCCTCGACGTCCGCCGATTTGTCCATGTGAGTACGGCCTATGTCTGCGGCCGGCGCGACGGCGCCGTACCTGAGGCGATCTTTGCCGATCCGCCGCAGTTCAACAACGACTATGAACGCTCGAAATGGGAGGCCGAGCGGCGGGTGTGGGCGTGGGCCCGCAATGGAAGAACCGCCGCGATCTGCCGGCCGTCGATTCTTCTGGGCGATCGCGCGGCCGGTCGCGCCACGAATCTGAGCGGCGTGTATGTCATCGCGCGCGCGATGGATGTCTTGGCCCGCGCGGTGACGCAGGAGCCCGAAACAGATCGACACCGCGTGCCGCTGCGGATCATCGGCCGGGCGGACCGGCGTATTAACGTGACGCCGGTCTGCTGGACGGCGGAGCAGATCGCCCGCATCGCCCTGGCGGCGGCGTCGGACAACACGGTCCGCCACGTGACGAATCCCGACCCGCCGACCC
>JBHHUY010000138.1:0-8122 GCA_046753965.1 Phycisphaerae bacterium | reverse complement strand
GCTCGATGAATTCGGCTGAGTGTCCGCTGTTGTGGGTGTGGGGGTGGCGAATCGCCAATGGCGCGGGTCGACCGGGGAGGGGGGAATCGCGGCGGTCGGAGGGAATCTGTGGACGGTCTTCCGCTCCATACTCGGTCGTTCGACCGTCGCTCTTCGTCCTTTTTTCGAGGCTGAACCGTTCCCGCGATCGGTTCACGCACGGCGGCAGAAAACTGCCCCCCAGCCGCATCGCCTCCAGCACGTACAGAATCTGCGGCAGGGTCGGCGAATGGGCGTAGAACCCGCGGTCGTTCGAGAGGACCGCCGCCAGGTAGTGCAGGGGCCAGCGCCGCTTCAACCACGCGCCCTGGAAGGCTTCGATCGCGTACTCCGCGGAGTGCGCCTTGTTGAACATGAATCCGCTGAAGTTCTGCAACTCCGGCCAGACCTGGTCGATTTCGGCCTCCTTCCGACCTTTCGCGCGGGCGCAGGCGTAGAACTCCGCCTTCATCTCGAGCACCAGCGCCCGGTCTTCCTTGTTGAGCGCCCGGCGCAGGACGTCGGCGCGGCCGACATTCATCCCGGCGAACTCAACCGCAGCCTGGAGGATGTGTTCCTCGAAGACCATGATGCCGTAGGTGCCTTCCAGCGCGGGTACCAGCGCGGGATGGGCGTAGCGAGGCGGCTCGAGCCCCTGGTAGCGCCGGGCGAACGCCTCCTTCTTGCCCTGGTTGGCCGCGCCGGGCCGGATGATTGCCACGACCGTCGTCAGGCCGTTGATGTCGCGGCAGTTGCATTGTTGAATCAGGTTGGTCATCGCGGGGGACTCGATGTGATGGACGCCGCGGGCGTGTCCCGTCGCGATCATGTTCCACGTGGTCTCGTCGGAGTAATCGACATCCGCCTCCAGGTCGATGTGCCGCCCTTCGGTCCGTGCGATCTCCTCGACGGTGTCGCGCAGCACCGACAGGCCTGCCTGGCCCAACAGGTCGACCTTGACGAACCCGAGCGCCTCGATCGCGTCCATGTCGAACTGTGCAACCAGCAGGCCCTTCGGCGATCGCTGCACGGGAACCAGTTCCGCGAGCGGCTCCGGCGAGACGACCAGTCCGCACGGATGCATCGCCCAGTGCCGGGGCAATCCCTCCAGGTCTCGGGCCATCCGCAGGATTGTTCGATAGGGTTCTTCATCGACGGGCATCTGCCGCGCCTCGGGCGAGCGAGCGATTGCCGCAGGCAGGTCGCGCGAGGTGACGTGCGGCAGCAGCCGGGTCAACCGGCGCACCTCGTGCTCCGGCAGGCCGAAGACTTTGCCCAGCTCCGCCACCGCCGCCCGCGCATGGAAGGTGTTGGCCGCGCCGATCATCGCCACGCGGTCATGGCCCCAGCGGTCATAGACCCAGCGGATGACCTCGTCTCGCCGGTCCCAGGGCAGGTCGAGATCGATGTCGGCCATCTTGCTGAACTTGGCGCGTTCGGGGTTGATGAAGCGGTCGAAGGGCAGGTCGAATCGGAAGGGGCAGGCGTGGCTGACGCCGAGCGCGTAACAAACGAGCGAATCGGCGGCCGAGCCGCGGGCCAATGTGGTGATGCCCCGGCTGCGACAGTATTCGACAATCTCGTGGAAGACCAGGAAGTACTCGGCGTAGCCGACCTGTTCGATGACGGCGAGTTCGCGTTCGAGGCGTTGCAGCGCTTCCGACAGTGTGGGCCGCTTGCCGCCGATGCCGCGCTGCTGCGGCTGCTCAACGTATCGCCTGCGGCAACCGGCGGTGCCCAGCGCGCGGAGGTGCGCCATCGCGTCGCGCCCGTCTTCCGACCGAAACGCGGGGAAGCGGTTCTTCGACAGGTCCAGCAGGAAGTCGCACTGTTCGGCGATGCGCAGCGTGTTTTGCAATGCGTCCGGGCGACGAGCGAAGAGCCGGGCCATCTCGGCCGAGCTGCGAAGGTGCCATGTGCCATCGGGCTTGTCCGGGTGCGGCTGCTCCAGGAGGGTCAGCGTGCCGATCGAGGACAGGGCTTGAAGCGTGGGGAGCTGACTGCGGCGGAGACATCGCGATTCGCAGACGGCTGCCAGGGGAAGGCCGAGTTCGTCCGCAAGCCTCGCGCGGGCTCGCGCGACGCGTGCATCACCCGGTTGATGGATCGCCAGCTCGACGTAGATTCGCCCGCCGAAGACCTCGCGCAGCCGCTCCCAGGTTTCGCGTGATTGCTGTTCCGTGTCGGCCCGCTTCTGAGTCGCGGTTCGGGATCGAGGGTGGGAGGTGCCGGACTCGGCGCGACCGACCAGGCAGATCAACCCCTCCGAATGGTTCGATAGGCTCTCCTCGTCGATCGGTTTCTCGTTGAGGTGTCGCCGTGAGATCAACCGACACAGGTTGCCGTAGCCCGTGGGGTCTCGCGCCAGCAGCGTGACGCGGATGCCGTTGTTCTCCGTTTCATCCACCGGACCGGCGCGCACTTCCAACGACACCCCGAGGATCGGCCGGACGCCGAACTCGCGGCAGGCCTGTTGAAACGGCACGGCGGCATAGAGCCCGCCTCGGTCCGTCAGTGCCACGGCCGGCATGCCCAGGTCCGCCGCGCGCCGCGCCAATGCCGCCGGTTGCGAGAGAGACGCGCCGAACGAATAGGCGGAGCAGTTGTGAAGCGAGACGTACATGGCTGTGAGCGCGAGAGACCGGGAAGCGACACCTGTCCGATCTGCGAGGTTTCCTGCCAACGCAAAGTGTACCGCGCCAGGTCTCTCGGGCCTCCGGCAGCCGCCCTGAGAGTGCGTCCCGAAACCTTTGTGGCACGGGCCTCCCGCCCGTGTCCGCACCGCCGAGATGGGTGCCACAGGACTCTTGGGACGCACTCTAAGTGGCCGATCGGGCGAAACCTGCTACAATCCGGCTTGCATTGAGCGTGGACCGACGCGAATCGCGTCCGGCTTGGCCGGCCGACCCGAGCCAGGATTCACGCCCGGGCACGATCGGCGACCGGCTGTCGATCGGGATTCGACGGTTTTCCACCGACACGAAGCACAACGAGGACCCCATGACGACGGACGGGACGGTCTTGATCCGCGTCGGACACTCGCCCGACCCGGACGACGCATTCATGTTCTACGCTCTCGCGCGGGAGCTGATCGACACGCGCCCCTACCACTTCACACACGAGATGGCCGACATCGAGACACTGAACCGGCGGGCGATGGCCGGAGCGCTGGAAGTCTCGGCCATCTCGATTCACGCCTATCCCTATGTTCGCGATACGTACGCGCTGTTGGCCTGCGGATGCAGCATGGGCGACGGATATGGACCGATGATCGTCGCGCGGGAGCCGACGTCGGTGGACGCGCTGCGCGGCAGGACCATCGCCATTCCAGGCGAACGCACGACGGCCTTTCTCGCGCTGAATCTCTGTCTCGGCCGCGGCTCATTCGGGCACAAGGTGGTCATGTTCGATCGGATTCCTGAGGCGGTCGCGCAGGGCGAGGTCGATGCCGGCCTCATCATCCACGAGGCACAACTGACCTACGCCCGGCAGGGTCTCCACAAGGTGGTCGATCTCGCCGAGTGGTGGGGTGAGCGGACGGGGCTCCCGTTGCCGCTGGGCGGCAACGTGATTCGCCGCGACCTCGGCGCCGAACGGATGCGCGAAGTGGCCGGCCACCTGAAGGCCGCCATTCAATACGCCCTCGATCATCGTCGGGAAGCGATCGCCTACGCGCTGGAGTTCGGCCGCGGGCTCGATACCGATTTGACGGATCGGTTCGTCGAGATGTATGTCAATCAGTGGACGCTGGACTACGGCGAACGCGGCCGCCGGGCCGTTCGGGCGCTGCTGGCCGAGGCCCACCAGGCCGGCCTGGTGCCCGACCCGGGTGAGATCGAGTTCGTGAGCTAGGCGCGCTCGAACTTGAAGACCGGGTCGAACAGCCGCACGCCGATCACCCGTGCGACCATTGGGTCCTTGATGAGGGCCAGCTTGACCGTATCGACGTTGAAGCGAGTGTCGTAGTTGCTCTCGATCGCGCGGCCCATTCCTTCGAGAATCAGGAGATCGCTCTCGGCGGCAGCAGCGCAGCAGGACGGGTCCACGTCAGAGAGATCGATCAGCGGGGACGCACAGCCCGAGGCGACGACCATCAATCGCTTCTCGCGGAGATGTGCGTCGAGCCGCTTGTCAACGGTGCGCAGCTCTTCCAGCAGTTCGCGCAATTCCGGCGCGGTGATGTCGTTCAGGGCAGGTTCGCTGTTGGCGGCCAAGGCGACGCAGATGCCCCCGTCCGCCAACGCTCGCGCCAGCGGGAGCGCGCCAAGCACGATGTCCGGCCCCGCGTTGTCCACGAAGAAGATTGCCTGACGGTAGGCGGGTCGAGGGCCGGAGACGCGCTCGATCCACGCGTCCAGATCATCGACCGCCCACGGCCTTGGCGCCACGCGCTTGCGGGCAGCGGCGAAGTCGAAGCCCCGTCCTTCAAATGCGTCGACGGCCGCCCTGGAGCCCATGTCGAAGAGGTTGCCTGCGAACAATCCCGTTGCCAGTCGTTCACCCCGTTTCGGCCAGGGTGTCCGGTCGATGTCCCGAAGCACCTCGGCCAGTTGCTCCGCCGCGAGCCGGTTTTCCCGCTGCTTGAGGTCGAGGAACGGATCGATGAAACCGTGGGCGGCCAGTTTTTCATCGCGATAGCGGGTCAGCTCGAGCACCGTCAGCGCGCCGCGCGCGGCCGGTTCGCGGCGGAGCTCCGCCAGGCCGGCGAGGTAATCCCGGTGAAAGGACGGCCAGGCCGGTTGCGCATCGAGTCGACCGCCGGAGACGCGCAGGCACGCGAGGGTCTCGACATGTCGCTCAAAGAGTGTCAGCCAATAGGCCCGAACGGATTCGCCGTCGGCCAGCAGGTCCTGGATGCAGGGCACGTAGGCTTCCGGGTTTTCGAGCAGGGGCAGGACGGCCATGGCGTTGTTCGGCTTCCACGCGGCTCCGATTCGGCGCCGGGTGCCTCGCAGGGCGGGGACAAGACTCTGTCGGCAAACGTGTCTGGTCGGCGCTCCTGCGTTGCATCGTAGGGGGCACGCGCACCCGTGGGAAGCGCTTGAGATGTACCGCGTTGATTTGTGCGCTCTTGGTCACCTATGATGCGTATCATGGTCGAACAAGCCCCGCGCACACGCCTTCATGTCTGGGCCCCCGCGTTCGTCCTGAGCGTCGGGAGTGTGTTGTTGAACAGCCCGCGTTCGGCGTGGGCCGACGTCTTTCACCTGCGCGAGGGCGAGTCGGTCGAGTGTGAGATTCTGGAAGACCTCGGCGACGCCTATCGCCTGCGCACGCTCATCGGCATCATCGACGTCGAGAAAGATCGAATCACGAGAATTGAGAAGAAAGCGTCTCCCTGGAAACGGTATGCCCGCAAGCGCAAGAGAACACCGACGACCGCCGCGGCGCATTACGACCTTGCGCAATGGTGCGAGCGCGAGGGCCTGCGGGCCGAGCGCCTGGACGAACTCGAGCAGGTGCTCGTCATGGATCCCGACCATTCCGCCGCGCGCGCCGCGCTCGGTTACATCCGGGATGATGCGGGTCGTTGGGTCAAGAAGCCGTCGGATCGGGTTCCATCCCCCGAGAATCGAAAGGCGCGACGGCTCGCGAAAGAACAGGAGCGGCTCGTTCGCGGAATCATTACCGACTGGTTCCTCAAGGTTCGGGCGATTCACCGCGGGAAGATGTCGGGGGATCGTCGGAAACGGCGGCCCGAACGCTTCCGAGAAGCGCGGGCGCAGCTCCTCGCCATTCGCGATCCCCTCGCTGTGCCGGCGCTGACGGGTGTGCTCAGCACGGGAAACGTCCCCGCGCGCCGGGTGCTTGTCGAGGCGCTCTCGCGGTTCGAGAGCGATGAGGCGACGATGAACCTCTTGGTCGTCGCGCTGCTGGACCCGGCCGCAAGTGTTCGGCAGGCCGCCGCCGTGGAGTTAAGCCGCCGTGACGATGACCGCGTCGTGGCGCGTCTACGCGACGCCTTGAAGAGCCGGGAGGAAGGCATTCTCCGAAACGCGGCGACGGCGTTGGGGATTCTGAAAGAGCGGTCCGCCGTCGAGGACCTCGTCGGTGCCTTGTCGGTCCGCGAGCGGCGGTCCGTTCTGGTCTCGCGCCCCGTTTTCCTGGGAGGCGTTCGAGCCGCCTTCGGGGGGTTCCAGCGCTTCCCGCATGGGCGGTTCCTGCTCCGCTACCGGCCGACGTCGATCGGGGTTCTCGGGTCGAGCACGCTGGTCGGGACCGCTTTCTACCGGGAGCAGCAGGTCGTTTCGGTTCACCGGACCGAGGTGCAGGAAGCCCTCATCGCGATCACCGGCCGGAACTTCGGGTTCGATCGATCGGCGTGGCTGCGCTGGTGGCAGCAACAGCCGCGCTGAAGTCCGGGCTTCACCCTGTCGGCCCGGCGCGGAGGCGGCGACCCAGCAGGAGGCTGCCCAGTACCGAGCAGCCGACCGCCGTGGCGAGCAGGACGAGGCAGGGGCCGGCGATGCCCGCGAGGCCTTCGTTGCGAATCAGGGCAATGAACCCGTCATACGACCAGCCGTTGATCGTGAAGAGGCCCATCTTTTGCATGAATGGGGGCATGACGAATCGGGGCACCATACTGCCGCCGATCGCGCTCATGGCCAGGATGACGATGGTGCCGATCGAATCGAGCTGCTGCGAGGTCCTGCACAATGCCCCGAGGAGCAGACCGAACCCCGTCGTGGCCAGGCAGGTGACGACGGTCAGGATGAAGAGACCGCCGGCGATGTTCCAGATCGCCACGCCGAAGACGAGCCAGGCAAAGACGTACATGCTGTAACACTGAAGCATGGCGACGACCCATTGCGAAATCAGGCCGCCGGCGGTCAGGTGTGTCGGGGTGATCGGCGCGGCGAGCAGCCGGGCGATCTCTCCCGAATGGATTTGCTCCAGCATGCTGCGGGCCGCCCCGGCCGCGGCGAACAGCAGAAACATCGGGACGATGCCGGCGAGAAATGCGTGCTTGGACGCGATCATCATTCGGTTGATCGACACGCCGATCTTCTCGACCTTGACGAGCATCCGCGGTTTGTCGTCCGCCGCTTGGCCTTCCCCATCGGCCGCGTCCCGATCCAGCAGCCGCAACGTTTTCTCGAAGACCTCGCGCCCGGCCGCCATTTGCACCATGCCGAGGATCGCGTCGGCCTCCATCGTCTGTGTTTCGTCGTAGATGAGCTGGACGCCCCGATGGTGCTTGCCGGCCAGGATGTTCGGCGCTTCGGAGAAGCCCTGCGGGATGACCAAGGCGACACGATAGACGCCTTTCTTCCGGATCTGCCGGCGCGCGGATTCGACCGTCAGCGGCGGTCCGTCTTTCTCTTCGTTCTCGGTTCGAATGACTTTGACGCCGCTCGCTGCCAGCGCGTCGATCAAGTCGCGTGACGCGGCGGAGCGGTCGAGGTCCACGACGGCGGCCCGGAACGGTCGGCCGGCCGGGCCTTCGAAGATCTTGGTGAACACCGAGTAGATGACAATGCCGGGCACAAAGATGACGAGGAGAACGCCCGGCGTGCGGGAGAGGACGCGTAGTTCTTTTCCCGCGAGAATCAGCATGACTCGAAGTGATCGCATGTTCTTCTAATCCCGCAGTTCCCGGCCGGTGAGTTCGAGGAAAACGGCCTGGAGGTCGGGCTCCTGGATGCGGATGGCCGTGGGTCGCAGGCCGACGGCGTCGGTGGCGCGAACGGCGTCGAGCAGGGACGGGCCCGCATCGCCGATGGCCAGTCGCGCGGCGCCGTTCTCGAGGGTCCAGTCGACCTGGCCGAGTTTCTCGGAGAGGAGGACCAATGACGCCTCGGTGAGCCCCTCGGCCTCGATGACCAGGCAACGCCGGGATCGGACGTGGCGGGTGAGTTCCTCCAGGGTGCCGGCGGCGAGGATTCGGCCGTGGTCGATGATGGCGGTTCGCCGGCAGAGCCGCTGGGCCTCTTCCATGTAGTGCGTCGTGTAAAGCACGCCGCGACCATCGGCGGCGAGCCGCTCGACGATCTCGAAGATGTAGGCCCGCGCCTGTGGATCGACGCCCGCCGTGGGTTCGTCCATCAGCAGCAGGTCGGGTTCGTGAAGCAGCGCCCCGCCGATGTTCAGTCGGCGCTTCATG
>JBHHUY010000137.1:0-8135 GCA_046753965.1 Phycisphaerae bacterium | reverse complement strand
CCCAACAAGCGCGCGCCGCGAGCTTTCGCTCGCGCGGCCGTTTGATGCAGAGAAACGCCGACCAGGGCTCGAGAAGCCGCGCGGACTGAAGTCCGCGGCTCTTTTTCGCGGAAACCGTTCAGTTTGAGTTAAGAAGCTGTTTCATCACTCGTCATATGCCGCACCGCGCGGGCTGAAGCCCGCGGCTCGTCAAGGCATTGAAACAGTTTCCAAGGGCAGCACCGACGTTCCGCCCGTCCACACACCGCCGAGACGGCGGTGCCACAAGGTTTCTTTGGGCGCACTCCAATCCGCTGACTTCTAATCTGAAGCGGAGGGCGGAGCGCTCGGCGCGGGGAGTGCGGACTGCTTTCGACTCCGCCGACGGCCCGCCAGATCGATTGCCAGGCGAATGGCCGCCTTCATCGAGCCCGGGTCGGCCCGGTTCTTGCCGACGATGTCGAACGCCGTGCCGTGATCCACACTCGTTCGGATGATCGGCAGGCCCAGCGTCACGTTCACGGCCTGATCGAAGGCCAACAACTTGACGGGGATCAGCGCCTGATCGTGGTACATCGCCACGACGCCGTCGAACTCGCCCTGCGCCGCGCGGCGAAACAGCGTGTCGGCCGGATAGGGTCCCGTCACCTGGATGCCGGCGTGGCGAGCCATGTCGATGGCGGGCCGAATGATGCGGGCTTCCTCGTCGCCGAATCGGCCGTTTTCGCCCGCGTGCGGATTCAGTCCCGCGACGGCGATCTTCGGCTCCGGCACGTCCCACCAGTCACGGAGCGCCTCGTGCAGCAGGTCGATCGGCTGAAAGACGAGGCCGATCGTGAAGCGGTTGCGCAAATCAAACAAGGCTTCGTGGATGCTGGCCAGGGCGACGCGGAGCGGCCCGCCGGTGAACATCATGGTCACCCGTCGCGCCGTGAGTTTCTTGGCCAACCAATCGGTGTGTCCGCAGGCGCCGCAGCCGGCCATCTCCCAGGCGGCCTTGTGGATGGGTCCGGTCACGAGTGCGTCGATTTCGCCGGCCGCCGCGTCACGGACGGCCTCCTCGAGAAAACGAATGGAGGCCGCGCCGGCCTCGGCCGTCGGCTTGCGGCGAGGGCGGGCCTCAAGGGTGATCTCGTCGAAGTCCGCGATGACGACCCCGTCGGGAAACCGCAACGCCCGCTCGTGCGGTGTGCGGACCCAGTACGAGGTCAACTCCGCCAGGTCCGCGGCGTAGGCGATCGGCTCCAACATGCCGTAGACGATGAATCGGGCTCGGCAGCGGAGAGAATGGTCGGCCAGCGCCTTGACGAGGACCTCCGCGCCGATCCCGGAGGGATCGCCCATCGTGATCCCGATCGTCGGCCGGTCTGCCGATGGCGCGTTGGAAGATGACACGCTTGTCTCCGGATGGGTTGATGCTCGCCGATCAACCTTCCACCTCATCGTAGGGTCGGATGGGGCGCGGAGGCAACGCTGGACGGCGGCGACTCGGGCGATCCGATGCCCATCCAGGAAACGCGCCAAGCCCCGTCAACCTTGCGAAGCTGAAACGTGAAGACCGCGCGGATCGGCACGTTGAAGCCGCGCTTGAGCGCCTTCGCCCGCGCGAGCGCAAGGTACTCGCCATCGGACCCGGCCTGGTTTCGTTTCGCCTTCGCGGCGGCAACCTCGGGCAGCGCCTCGATCTCCGACAGCAGTCGGCGGTCGCGGGGGTTCTCCGCCTGAAGTCTCACGATCACGCGGTCGGCCGCCCCTGGGCCCGAAGGCGTGAGCGTATCGAGGAGCCAGCCGTCCACGTAGTGCGCGGCCATGGACACCCACGAATCGATGACGATCCGCAGCGCGGCGTTTTCCGAAACGTCCCGCGGAACGAGTTGCGAGCGATACTTGCGAACGCGATCATGGATCATCGCCCGCGCCGACAGGCTTCGGATCGTCGCCACGGCGCGATCATATCGCTCGCGGCCCTCCGCCGAGCCGAGCCCGGAGGCCCGCACATGCTGAAGCTCGGTCAACGCGCCCACGAACGCCTTGACGACTTCCTCGGGCGGAGCCTCGCGCGGCACCGGCGGGGGCACCTCGCCGAACGCAACTTCCTCGGAGGCCTTGTGCCTGCGCTCATCCCGGCAGCCCGCGGCCGACACCAGCACCCCCAGGAACAACAGACCGATGCAGCGTGTCTTCATACGCGGGAGTCTACGCCCGACGGTCAGCCCGAGCAACACCCGACGCGAGGATCGAACACCCTGAACGGCAGGCAGAAGAAAGCGTCACAGTCCGATCATCGGATGCGGTTTCAGAGTTGGGAGGCGGGAAAGGCGAAGATGGGTCGAACCCCGGCTACAGAGAGGGTCTCACGAAACCGATAATTCCACCGGCATCACCGGGCAACCCTCCGCGGACGCCGAACGGGAGGGTCGGGACCGCCCGGAGCATGGGAACGGTCGCCCGGACTTGAGCGGCCGCGGACAGCGGCGCGAGCTCAAACCGACGTTCTGTCGATGGGTGAGTTCCGCGTCGAGGCGACCCGGCTCTGACGTAACGCAGATCGGAACGGCGATGAACACAAAGGCACACACGGCGACTCCCCTCCACTCTTCCGCCAAGCGCGTGTCCGGTGAGCCCGCCTTCGACGAGCCGCGCCCCCTTCGAATCGAGCAACGGCCCCTTCGTTCGGACCGGCGCCATCACTGAGGTCATGGCCATGACTCTGCACAAACCGCTCCGCACGATGACTGCTCCGACGCGCGGAAGACAATCGCGCGCCCTCATCGGGCTCGTGTTCCTCCTCTCGACCTGCGCCGCCTCGGCACAAGAAGCGGCGGATGAACGTGATCAACCGAACGCACGTCCGTCCGAAACAGAGTCGGCGGCGTGGGGCGGCGAAGAAGATGCCGGCTTCGGCGGCGTCGACGACGCCACCGACTTCGCCGACCTGAGCCTCGAAGAACTCATGGATGTCCAGGTGGTCGTGACCGCCGCGCGACACGAGCAGAAGATCACCACCGTGCCTTTCGCGATCAGTGTCGTCACGGCGGACGACATCCGAGCGGCCGGCGCCCGATCCATCCCGGATGCCCTCCGGCTCGTGCCCGGCATGGACGTGGCGGATCTCTCCCATGGAAACGCGGCGGTCTCGCCGCGCGGTTTTCACGGTTTCATCGCCAACCAGGTGCTCGTGCTGGTCGACGGCCGGCAGATCTTCGATTCGCTCTTCGGCGGGACGCTCTGGGGAAGCTGGCCGTTCCAACTGGAAGACATCGAACGCATCGAAGTCATCCGCGGACCCGGCGGCGTCACCTGGGGCGCCAACGCCGCAAACGGCGTCATCAACATCATCACAAAGGACCCCGGCGATCAGATCGGCCTCACGTCGACCTCGGGCGGCGGCTCGCGCGGCTCTTTCAAGCAGCATCTCGGATACGGTCTTCAAGAAGGCAATCTCCGGCTGCGCGTTTCAGGTGAATACGAGGCGAGCGACGGCTTCCGCAAGGGCGGTTCACTGCTCAGAAACCTCGCCGACGACTACAAAGGCGGCCGCCTCAGCCTGCACGCCGTCTACGACAAGGACGAGAACAACACCTTCACGCTCTCCACGGGCAGCGGCGTCGTGGACGGCGGTTTTCCGCCGACGCCCTTGGCCGGATTCGGATTGAGGCGCAACTCCGGCTCTCAGGCCTCCTTTTTGCTGGGCAAGTGGAGCCACCAGGTCGCGCCCGACAATCGGTTCGATCTGACCGGCTACGTGAATGACTTCCACGCCTCGCCTGGGCTGCCCGCCATCGACTACCGATACCAGCAGTTCGGCCTGCTCTTTCGGCATACCTTCCAACCTGCCGAGAAGCACACGCTCACCTGGGGCGTCGACGGCCGGGCCGATCTCCTGGACGCAAGCAACGCCGACCCGTTCATGCTCTCGAAAAGCTTCGTCAGCACCGGGATCATCGGCCTCTTCCTGCAAGATGATTGGCGGTTCGCGCCGCGCTGGGTCCTGGGGCTCGGCGGCCGCGTGGATTACGAGTTCTACGGCGGGTTCCAACCCAGCGCCCGCGCATCGCTCGCCTATGAATTGTCAGACGACGCCATGGTCTACGGCGCCGTCTCCCGCGCCTTTCACATGCCGACGGCGGCCGGCCGCTTCCTGAGCATTCCCCTGCTGAGCGGCATCTCCCGCGTCACCGCCAATCGAGATTTCGACCCGACGACCCTCCTCGCCTACGAGGTTGGGTATCGGGGCAAGCTCTTCGACCGGCTCGACACGGGCATCAACCTGTTCTGGCACCAGTACGACGAGGTCACCACCATCAGCCCCGGCCTCGGGCCGCCGGGCCTCATCCAAAACCGCTTCGACAACCGCTCGGGGAGCGCGTCTCTGTTCGGCGCCGAGCTGGAAGCCCGGTACAAGGTCTCCGACAAGCTGACCCTCCTCGGGAACTACACCTACCAGCAGCTCAAGTGGAACGTCTCCGAACCCTTCACCGAGCGGGACTACATCACGCCGCCCAAACACAAGGCCATGTTGGGCGCACGATATGCCGTGACGGACGATCTCCACCTTGCGAGTCACCTTTACTTCGTCGACGCCGTGAAGGCTCCGAATCCGTCCAACCCCTTTCTCTCCCGCAGGATCGACCCCTATCTTCGTCTCGACCTGCGGGCGGAATACGAGCTGTGGAACGATCAGGCATCCTTCTCCGTCGGCGTCAGAAATCTCCTGGATTCCGGCCACTTTGAAGGGAGCACGCTGTTCATGAATGACGCCGAGTCGCCGCGGATGGTCTTCGCGGAGTTCCGAATTCGGGTCAAGTGACATCCTCCGGCACGGGGCGACCCGTGCGACAGGAGGAAAGGCGAGCAGGAAACGAGCACGCGCATGCGGTTACGCGGCCTGACAACATGCTGCTTCTTCACGGCATCGGCCGCTTCGGCATGGTGGGCATCCGCGGCGCCGGTCGGCGGGCGGGACATCGACGAAGCCAAGGCCCGCAAGGTGCGCGCGGCCTATCTTTACAACTTCGCCAAGTTCGTCAAGTGGCCTGCCGGGGCATTCAAGGACGACAAGGCGCCGTTCGTGATCGGTGTCCTGGGCGACGACCCTTTCGACGATACTCTCGATGACACCGTCAAAGGCAAGACGATTCACGGGCGCGTCATCCAGGTGCGGCGATTCCATTGGGAAGAGGAAAAGGCGCGATCAGAACCCCTGCGGTGCCATCTGCTGTACATCGCCCGGTCGGAACGCGGCCGGCTGAGTCAGGTGCTTGCCGTCTTGAAGAAACGTCCCGTGCTCGTTGTCTCGGACATCGCCGGATTCGCCCATAACGGCGGGATGATCGGGTTCGTGTTGGAGAAGGGACGGATCGCCTTCGAGATCAACCGCGAAGCCCTGGAGCAGGCACACCTCAAGGCGAGCTCGAAGTTATTGAAGCTGGCCAGAATCGTGAAATCAAGGAAGCGCCGCGAGCCGAAATCACAAGGCTTCGCGCAGAACCAGTAGCGGCGAACGCATCGGTGCGAGGGGACATGACGGGCTTTCGAAACATCTCCTTCAGGAAGAAGCTCCTGCTCTACGCGGCGGCGACCACGGCCACGGCGCTCTCCGTGTGGATGGTCGTCATCCTGGCGGTCGAATGGACCGCATGGCGCAATGCTCTGGTTGAAAACCTGACGATTCAGGCGGACACGCTCGGTCTGAGCGTCACCGCCGCCATCACCTTCAACGACGCCCCCGCCGTCCGGGAGACCCGGAGCAGCCTGAGGACCGACCGCGACATCAAGACCGCGTGCATCTTCGCTCGCGACGGCACGGTCTTCGCCCAGTACGAACGTGACGAATCGGCCCGTCCTTTTCGTCGCAGACCCGAGCCGGAAGGCTTCCGATTCGCGAACGGCAGCCTGCACGTCCACCGCCCCATCCTCCTCGAAGGCGAACGGATCGGTTCGATCTATGTTGAACACGAGATGAGCGGCTTCTATGCCAGAATGGAATACGTGGCGGGAGCCATGGCGGCCGGTCTGCTCTTCGCACTGGCCGTAGCGTACGCGGTCTCGTCCAGGCTCCAGCGCGTGATCGTTCGCCCGATGACGGAACTCGCACAGACGGCGAAGACCGTCGCGGAAACCAAAGATTACTCCGTGCGAGCCGTCCAACAGACCGAGGATGAACTGGGCACTCTGTCCGATAGCTTCAACGACATGCTCGCGCGGATTCAGCAGCGCGACCGAGAAATCCAGGCGTCTCACAACAGGCTCGAGAAGACCGTCTGGGAACGAACCGCCTCCCTGCGCCAGAGCGAAGAGCGCATCCGCACCCTGCTCGAGGACATCGACGCCATTGTCTGGGAGGCGGATGCCGAAACGCTGCGATTCACCTTTGTCTCCAAACGGGCCGAGACGATCCTCGGCTATCCCGTCGAGCGGTGGTACGACGAGCCGGACTTCTGGATGAAGCATCTCCATCCGGAAGACCGAGCACGGGCCGTCGCCGCCTGCAAAGAAGCCACCGCCCGAGGAGAAGACCACCAGTTGGAATACCGGACCCTTGCGGCCGACGGTCGCGTCGTCTGGATCAGCGACCTCGTGCGCGTGGTGCGGGATCATACGGGAGAGGTTTCCTGCCTTCGAGGCCTGATGGTGGACATCACCGAGCGGAAGCGAATCGAACAGGCCCTCGGAGAGCAGACGGTCGCCCTCCGTGGGGCGAACCTGGCCCTGAAAGAAGCCGGCGCGGCCGCGGAGGCGGCGACGCAGGCCAAGAGTGCGTTCCTGGCGAACATGAGCCACGAGATTCGCACGCCCATGACGGCCATTCTCGGCTTCACGGAAACACTGCTCGAACCGGGCCTGTCGAAAGCCGAGCGGACCAAGGCGATCAACATCATCCATGGCAACGGCGAGCACCTGCTGGCGGTCATCAACGACATTCTGGACATCTCCAAGATCGAGGCCGGCAAGCTCGAGATCGAGACCATTTCCTGCTCGCCCATTCAGATCATCGCCGATGTCTGTTCGCTCATGCGGGTGCGGGCCGATGAAAAGGGCCTGCCGCTTCGCGTCGAGTACGACGGGGCGATCCCGGAGACGATCCAAACCGACCCCACCCGATTGAAGCAGATCCTGGTCAATCTGTTGGGAAACGCCATCAAGTTCACCGACAAGGGCGAAGTTCGACTGGTCGCGCGCTGCGATTGCTCGGCGACCGTTGCGGGACGATGGGCCGATTCTCCCATGATGGCGTTCGATATCATCGACTCGGGCATCGGCATGACGCCCGAGCAGAAAGCCAAACTCTTCGATGCCTTCACCCAGGCGGATTCATCCATGACCCGGCGATATGGGGGCACCGGGCTGGGGCTGGCCATCTGCAAGCGACTCGCCGAGATGCTCGGCGGCGACATCGTCGTCGAAAGCGAACCCGGCCGCGGAAGCACGTTTCACCTCATGATCGCCGCAGGCTCGCTCGACGGCGTGAAGATGATCGAGGACCCGTCGTCGGCGTCCGCCGTCAATTCTGAAGGAGCCGTGGGCGCCGGCCCGGGCGGTGCCGAACAGGCCAAAGCCGGCGGCGCACCCAAGCTCGACTGCCGCGTCCTGTTGGCGGAAGACGGGCCGGACAACCAGCGGTTGATCGCCTACATCCTCAAGAAGGCCGGCGCGCGAGTCACCATCAAGGAAAACGGCAGACTGGCGCTGGATGCCGCGCTGGCGGCCAGCGATGAAGGCTCGCCGTTTGATGTCATCCTGATGGACATGCAGATGCCGGTGATGGACGGATATGAAGCGACGCGCCGCCTGCGCGAGTCGGGCTACGCCGGACCGATCATCGCCCTGACGGCACACGCCATGAGCGGCGACCGTGATAAGTGCCTCGCCGCGGGATGCGACGACTACGCGAGGAAACCGATCGATCGGAAGAAGCTCATCGAAACGATCCGGAATCACGTCAACAAGGACAAGATCGCCGGGAGGCATCGGAACACCGATCAGGTGTCCTGCCGATCCTCCTGAGAGTGCGTCCTGAAACCTTTGTGGCACGGGCGTCCCGCCCGTGTCCGCACCGCCGAGACGGCGGTGCCACAGGACTTTTGGAACGCACTCTAAGCAGATCGATTGCTGGATCGAGAATCCCTTCCCTATGCTGGATCGAGAATCCCTTC
>JBHHUY010000136.1:0-8159 GCA_046753965.1 Phycisphaerae bacterium | reverse complement strand
AGGAACTTTGTGGCACGGGCGTCCCGCCCGTGCACACGCCGGCGGGACGTCCATGCTTCCCAATCGACATCGCCACGCCCGGGCGGGCCGTGGCGTGGCAATCTCAGTCCTCGTCCGGTACAATCACGCGTCGGGCAGGGCGACAAGGGAGTAGGCTTTCCGCCAGGCCGGAGATCAACTACACAATGGCTCGGGTCACCTTCACGCCGAATCTACGCCGACATGTGGATTGCCCTCCTTGCGAAGCGGCGGGCGGAACCGTCCGCGAGGTCTTGAACGCGGTCTTCCAGGAGAACCGCCGCGCGCGGCGCTATGTCCTTGACGAAAGCGGCGAGGTTCGCAAGCACATGGTCGTCTTCGTGGACGGCAAGGCCGTTCGGGATCGCGTCGGACTGACCGATCCCGTCACGGATCAAAGCGACGTGTGGATCATGCAGGCGCTCTCGGGCGGCTGAGGCTCGCAAGGCCGAGGCACCGATTCAGTCGATACGCGGGATGCACGCTCAAGTGACGCCGGTTCCTCGCACCTCCCCGGGAGATTCCGATGAGCGATCGAGTCTACGTGGCGACGCGCAAGGGGCTGTTCGTCATCGACCGACCCGGACGGGGCGGCGACCCCCCGTGGCGGATCGGCCGCGCCTCGTTTCTGGGCGACAACGTGTCGATGGTGATGCACGACGCGCGCGACGGCACGGTGTATGCGGCGATCGACCACGGCCATTTCGGGACCAAGCTGCAGCGATCACAGGACGGCGGCGCCACGTGGGAAGAGTTGGACGTGCCGGCCTATCCCGATCCGCCCCAAGGGGCCCAGCCCGATGTCTGTCCGATGAGCGGCCGGACGATTCCGTGGAAGCTTCAGTTGATCTGGGCGCTGGAGGCCGGCGGGGCGGATCAGCCCGGTCGAATCTGGTGCGGGACGATTCCGGGCGGGCTCTTTCGCTCCGAGGACAGCGGCGCTTCGTGGACCCTGATCCGCTCGTTGTGGGAACACCCTTCGAGAAAGAAATGGTTCGGCGGCGGCCGGGACTATCCGGGGATTCACTCGATCTGCGTGGACCCGCGTGATTCCAACCGGCTGACGTTGGGCGTGTCCTGCGGCGGCGTCTGGACGACGACGGACGGCGGAGACACCTGGGCCTGCCGCGCCGACGGCATGCGCGCCGAGTACATGCCGCCCGAGGCCGCGAACGATCCGGAGATCCAGGACCCGCACTGCGTCGAGCAGTGCCGGGCCCGGCCGGACGCCTTCTGGGCGCAACACCACAACGGCATCTTCCGCTCGACCGACGGCTGCGCGTCCTGGGAGGAGATTCGGGAGAATCCGGTCTCGGCATTCGGTTTCGCGGTCGCCGTGCATCCCAACGACCCGCAGACCGCGTGGTTTGTTCCCGCGATCAAGGACGAGAAGCGCATTCCCGCCGACGGCCGCGTGGTCGTGACGCGGACGCGCGACGGGGGCCGATCCTTCGACGTCCTCAGAGAGGGCCTGCCGCAGACGCACGCCTACGACCTGACGTTTCGCCATGCCCTGGATGTGGACGAAAGCGGCGACCGCCTCGTCTTTGGTACGACGACCGGCTCGCTCTGGATTTCAGAGAACCAGGGCGACGCCTGGCAAAACATCTCGACCCATCTGCCGCCGGTCTACTGCACGCGATGGGTGAAGTGAACCGCCATCGGTCTGCGGATCGATTGCCTCCCGGTGCGTCTGTGGCTAGGATGCGATTGCGAGCCTGCTGATGTGCTCGCGCGGGCACTGCCGCGCGAATCGATGACTCCGATGAAACTCGACGCAGGCGACTCGTTGCCCCCCACCGAAATCGGTCGCATCTCACGCCCGGCCATCCCGGCTGTTTCCGACGAGACGGCGCCGGCACGGCCCGCGACTCAGGCGCACCCGCCGCGGCTCGCCGCGACCGACACGCTTCGTCTCTCGGTCATTATTCCGACCATCAACGAGGAAGCCCATCTGGCGAGGACGCTCCGCCGCGCGACGGCTTCGCCGGTCGAAGAGGTGGTCGTTGTTGACGGCGGCAGCCGCGACCGAACGCGGGAGATCGCGGCGTCTTTCGGTGCGCGGGTGATCATGGCCGAGCCTGGGCGAGCGCGCCAGATGAACGCGGGCGCGGCCGCCGCGACGGGCGGCGCCCTTCTCTTTCTCCATGCGGACACCCAGCTGCCGGATGCGTTTCCGCAGATCGTGGCCGGCGTGCTGTCGCGGCCGGGCGTCAGTGCCGGGGCGTTTCGATTGCAGATTGAGTCGGGCCGCCGGTCACTGCGCCTGGTGGAGTCGCTCGTCGCGCTCCGCGGCTGGGCCTTCGGGATGCCTTACGGCGACCAGGCGTTGTTTCTCATGGCGGCGACCTTCCGACAAGTCGGCGGGTTTCCCGATGTCCCGGTCATGGAGGACTTTGAGCTGATTCGGCGGCTGCGTCGGCTCGGGCGCGTGCGGATCGCGCGAGCGGCGGTCACGACCTCGGCTCGCCGCTGGCTCCGGCACGGCGTCGTCCGGACCACACTGCTCAACCAGGCCTGTGTCGCGGCCCGCCTGGCGGGCATTTCGCCCGACCGCATCGCCTCGTGGCGGCGGATGCCGGGGCCGAAGGCCCCACCAGGGCGATCTCGATCCCGATAGACAGGTCCGATAATATTGCCCAATGACCCGGCCGCGAGTGCGTAGGACGAGCAGCCTTGGCCGATGGCGGCGGACCGCGTACAGCCTGGGCGGAGGCTCGACCTCCCCGCCTTGAGTCCCGCCTGGGGCGGACCGACACCGCCTCGGCGACTGAGACCGGTCTCGGTGGGACAGTCGATTGCTTGCACTATCTCTTGTGTGGAAAAGGGCTTAGAGCGCTGGTCCGCTAGGATTCCTGGGCGAGGCGATCGCGCCGGCTACGGCCGGCGAGCACGCCGTCGTCGGAGGGTTCGCCGGCGAGCTTCTGCTTCATCACGCGGCCGACCTTGAACTTGACCGTGCGTTTCTCGGGAACGTGTACCCGCTCAAGCGTCTTCGGATTCTGGGCGACTCGGGCCGCGCGGACCTTGCTCTCGAAGACGCCGAAGTCCCTGAACTCCAGGCGGTTGCCCTTGCCAAGCTCCTCCATGATTTCGTCCAGGAAGTTCTGAATGATGCGTTTGACGGCGACCCGCTTGTTGGCCGTGCGGTCCGCGATGCGGTCAATCAATTCCTTCTTTGTCACGGTTCGCATGATCCGCACCCCGACTTCGATTCCGCAGGTGACCCGCGCCGCCCACCCGTGCCGGGGGAGCGAAACGCCTCAATCGATCCGCCGCTCAGCGGGCCGGCGGTTGTTCCGTTTCCGCCCGTCCGGCGATGCCGGAAAGCGCGTAACCTATCCTACAGCAAACAGTTCCCGCATCGCAAGGCTTTTCCGGCTGCGGAACGAGGCCGTCTGGCTGCTCCAAGTCTTGTACTGGCACGAGGATAGGACAAAAGCGACCGGGCCGCGCCGGGATCGCCACGAACAGGTCGTGCAATGTAACCCATTGCCAGAAAGATAGTTACACAATTCTGTCCAGGTTCCAGCCGCCGGGGGCCATTCGGTGAGCACAGCCGAGCGCGAACGCGTTCCGGGCCTGTCTCGGGTGGTCTCAAGCCGGCGTTTCCGTGTCGATCCGCAGCAGGTCGGCCGCCTGTTCAAAGACTTGCTCGCCGTATCCCAGACCGCGTTTGAGACGGATGTCTCGTTCGATCCAGGACGGCAGGGCCGCGATTGCGCGCCGTTCGCGCCGGTCGATCTTGCCCCGAAAGGGGCGAAGCAGAATCGGAATCGGATAGTCGCTGCCCCAGACGAGCTTGCGATGCAATTCGGTCCGATCGGCCAGGCGCCGCAGCCACGGCGTTCTGCCGCAGGCCGCGAGGGCGGAGATGTCCGCGTAGAGCGGCGCGTCTCGAAACTCGCCGAGCAGTGCTTCGATCAGCGCGTCGTGTCCGGCGCGGCGCTGCCAGACGAATGAAGGCGTGGCGACGTGCGCGATGATCACCGTCGGCATCCCGCCGGCCTCTCGCAGATGGCGCAACACGTTCAACATCGGGCCGGGGTGTTCGAACTCCATGTGCTGGCGAGACAGCGACATCTCGCCGCCGTAATGAATGAGCAGGGGCATGGCCAGATCCGACGCGCGTTTCAGGAAGTCGATCGTGCGCGGGTCTTCGGCGCGGATGTTCTGATGGATCGGCAGCCACTTGACGAGTACCGCGCCCGCGCGGGCCGCTTCTTCCAGGAGTTCGCAGGCGCCGCGGCCTGCGTCCGTGCGATAGGGGTGAATCGAAGCGCCGAAAAGGAATCGATCGGGTCGGCGCTCACACAGGCTTCGCACGAAGCTGTTGGAGACGTAGAGGTCGCTGCCTCGCCTTTCGCCCGGTTGCGCCGCGCCGACGGCGCGGCCGCGATCATCGTGGTATTCGTCGAAGGCGAGCAGGACGAGTCGGTCCACGCTGGGGGTGTTCGACCAGTGTTGCTCGTTCACCGCCTCGATCGCGGCATCGAGCGCGTCGCCGCGTCCGAGACGGGAGTCGATGCCGAGCCAGCGACGGACGAAGAACCACGGGAGTCGTTTCAGCAGGCGCGGCGAGAGATAACTGTCGTAACCCGGTGTGCCGGCGGCGCCGTTCGATTCAAACGAGAAGCGCGACAGACCGCGCTCCACCTTGCGCGCGCTCAAACCGACGTGACAGTGAACATCGATGACCATGCCGTGCTACAATGCCTCGATCGGCGCCGATGGTTCGGTGCTCGCGCGGCCGAAGTATAGCGGATGAGCCATGAGCCGTTGGGAGTACGATCTGATCGTGATCGGATCGGGGTTCGGCGGGGCGGTCTGCGCGCTGCGCGCCGCGGAAGCGGGCCTGCGCGTGGCGGTGCTCGAGCGCGGCCGGCGGATGACGCCGCGCACCTACGAGGACATCGCCGCGGGAACCGCCCCCCTCTTCCACGGCCCGCGCGCCGGCGGCCTGCTGGAGTTACATCGATTGAAGGGCCTGCTCGCCCTGACGGCCAGCGGCCTGGGCGGAGGCTCCATCGTCTACACCGCCGTGACGATTCGCCCGCCGCGCGAGGTGTTCGACCGCGGCTGGCCGACGGGCGTGACGTTCGAGGCCCTGGCGCGGCATTATGAGCGCGTCGAGGCCATGATCGCCCCGACCCCCGTGCCAGACGCGCTCCCGCGAACGACCGCGCTGGAACGGATCGGATCGCAGATGCGGGCGGCCGTGTCGCGACCGCCGCTGTCGATGGACTGGCCGAACGACACGGCTCGGCTCCACGATTCGAGGGCCACCGACGGTGTTTACCCCGAGGTGGCGATGTGGCTCCGCGGCGGCGGCGCCGCCCGAAAGCGGACGCTCGGCCGGACCTATCTTCCCCGGGCCGAATCGTTCGGCGCCAGGCTCCTGCCCCTCCACGAGGTCGATGTCATCACGCCGGAGGCCGGGGGCTATCGCGTGGACGGCCGGGTATTCGACGGCGGCGAGTGGCGGACGGTGACGCTCGGCGCGCCGCGGGTGGTGGTTGCCGCCGGCGCGTTGGGGACGGTGCGACTGCTGCTGCGATGCCGCGATCGGCGGCGCTCGTTGCCGAACCTCAGCGCGGCGCTCGGGCGGCGGTTCTATACCAACGGCGACTTCGGCGGGCTCCTCGTCGGGCCGAACCTGGATCTCGCTCCCGATGCCGGTCCGCCCGTCACGGCCTGGATCGACCTGTGGGCCCGCGACCGGATGTTCCTGATGGAGACGGGCCTGGTGCCGTATGACTTCGGCAGCTTCGCGGGCCTGCTGAATCCGGCGCGGTGGTTCGGCGGCATGCGGCTCTCGCCCGCCAAGGAACCAACCTGGTCCTTCGGCATCATGGGCTATGACGACAACCCCGGCCGGCTGATGCTGGGGCGGCGCGGGGCACTCGCCCACCGGCATGATCCCGGCGGCGGGGCGGGATATCTGGCCCGCGCGCTGACCGTTCTCCGGCAGGTGGCGGCGATGACGGACGGCCGATTGCTGCTTCCCCCCGCGGCGCTGATGCGGCGGTGGCCCATCACGGTGCACCCGCTCGGCGGGGCGGCGATGGCGGACTCGCCCGATCACGGCGTGACGGACCCGTTCGGCGAGGTCTTCGGCCATCCGGGTCTCTACGTGGCCGACGGCAGCCTGCTTCCCGTGCCGACCGGCGCGCCGCCGTCGATGACGATCGCCGCGATCGCCGAACACGTCGCCGAACATCTGATCCGGTCGTCATGAGCAAGCCCGTCAGTTCCGCACTCCCGCTCTTCCAACGGTTTCCCGCATTGACCGCGGCCGTTCCGTGGCGATCGATCGGCGCGTGGCCGACGCCCGTGACGCCCGCGCGGAAGTTCGCCGAGGCCCACGGGCTGGCGTCGCTTCACCTCAAGCGCGAAGACCTGAGCCACGCCCGATGCGGCGGGAACAAGATCCGGGGGCTGGAGTTCCTGTTGGCGGAGGCCGAGCGGCGCGGCGCCGGGACGATCGTGACGTTCAGTTCCGCGGGCAGCCACCACGTGTGCAAGACCGCCTGGCATGCACGGTCGTTAGGGATCGACACCGTGGCGCTGGTCGTCCGGCAACCGGCCGCCGAATACGTCCGGCGGAACCTCTCGGCGGGGCTGGCGGCCGGCGCGACCTATGTGCCGGTGAATTACCTCACGCTGCCGCCGAAGCTGGCCTGGTATTGGATGCGCTGCCGGTTTTCGCGCGGGCATCGGCCCTGGATGTACTTCCCGGCCGGCGGCACGTCCCCCCTGTCGTGCCTGGGGCACGTCAACGCCATGTTGGAACTGCGGCAACAAATAGACGCCGGTCTGCTTCCAGAGCCGGACTACCTGTACGGCGCCCTCGGCAGCCTCGGCACCCTCGCGGGCCTGGCCGTCGGGGCGAAGCTGGCGGGCCTGAGGACGCGGCTCGTCGGCGTCGTGGTCTCCTATCGGTGGTATTGCACGCCGGGTCGATGGGCCCGACTGGCACGACGCACGCTGCGCCTGATGCGACGGATCGACCCGGCCGTGCCGGACCTGAGGATTGACCCGGCCGAGCTGTCGGTCGTCGGCAGCGCGCTGGGCAGGGGCTACGCGCGGTTCACCGAGGCGGGCCTGCGGCTTGCAGAGCAGTTTCATGACTGCGAGGGCATTCGCCTGGACGGCACCTACACGGCCAAGGCGCTCGACGGGGCGCTCCAGTTCATCCGCCGGCGCGGCGCGGCGAACGCCGCCCATCTGTTCTGGCAGAGCTATCACGATATGCCGGCGCTATCGGTCGAGCAGAACGCACCCCCGGCGGCCTTGCGCCGGTACTTCTTCGCCGACGCGGCGGCGGGGCCGTCGCCATCTGTGAGTCGCGCGGCCGGCGCCAATGAAAACGCCGGGTGTCTTGGGGAAACACCCGGCGCCTTCCGGAGGGGGGAATAGGATCAGTTGAACACTGCCTTTATAGTGTGCTCGGGGCCGGCCAGCCATTAGGGTATTCACCCTAATTTGCCGGGGGAGCGTGCCGCCCTGCATGCGCGCGGGGAGACAGGCCCCTCGGCGACTCTCCCGGCGAACCCACGGCTGCCGGGTCGGGCGCATCACCGCATGGCGATCTCGGCAGCGGGCCGCATTGTGTCATGTCCGGGACGACCGTCGGGTCCGCGATCACCCAGGCCGCGGTGTCCGCGAAGCGGCCGGCCGATCGCGCCGGACAAGCGAGCACGGTTTGCGATTCCCATCGGCCGCGGAGACCCCTGGCGACAGCCGCGCCGGGTCGAGGTTTGCTTCCACCTCGCTACTCGGGCCGATCCGCACGGAGATCGACAAGTCGCTGATTCGCGTCCCGCGGCTCGCGGAGAAGCGCATGACTCGGTCGCGGGAATGCCGCGAGGTCCGACTCGGCCGGGATTGTCACCTCCAGCCAGGCGCTGTCGGTCTCGGTTTTCAGGCGAGGGTTCTTGAGCGCGGCGGGGAGCACGACGACATCGCCCAGCTTGAAGACCGTCCGGCCAGCGTCGCCATAGTGGATTGCGCCGCTGCCTTCGAGGACAACCCAGCAGACCAGTTCCGCGTAGGGGATCTCCTGCTCGATCCCACCGATGAAGCGAACCTTCTCGATGATGAAACTCGGGCAGGTCACGAGCCGCGTGACCGTCGTAAAG
>JBHHUY010000135.1:0-8161 GCA_046753965.1 Phycisphaerae bacterium | reverse complement strand
CGGCGTTCCTCTGCATCAAACGGCCGCGCGAGCTGAAGCTCGCGGCTCGCCAATGTGATGTTGCACATTGACTGCAAGCCGCTCAGGCCGCTCAGCTTGAGGATCTCGTGTACTTGACAACGATGGAACGAGCCTGTTTCATACGGGGTTCGCAATCGGCTGAGCGACCGGCCGGACCCCCTCACGGAGACAGACTCCGTCGAGCACCGCATCGCACAAGGCGACAGGCCGCCATGGCGTCACTTCAGACAATCAGGGAAGAAATCGACGCGCTGGACAGGCAGATCGTCAAGCTTCTCAACGCCCGCGCCGAGGCGGCGGTGAAGATCGGCCGCCTCAAGGCCGACCTGGGCCAGTCGGTGTTCGCGCCGGACCGCGAGCGTGCCGTGCTCAATCGCGTGACCGAGCTGTCTAAGGGCCCGTTGTCGCAGGAGTCGCTGCACGCGATCTACCGGGAGCTGATGTCGGCATCCTTCGCGTTGGAGCGACCGCCCCGCGTGGGTTACCTGGGCCCCAGGGGGTCGTTTTCGCATGAAGCCGCGATGGGCAAGTTCGGGGCGTCCGTGGAATACGAACCCCTGCTGGACATCAACGGCGTCTTCGATGCCATGGCCCGCGGACACATCGACTACGGCGTGGTGCCGGTGGAGACCAACTCGACCGGCGGCATCGTGCTGGAGACGCTCGACGCCTTCCCGACCCATGAGGTCACGGTCTGCAACGAAATCCATCGGGCGATCCACCACAACCTGATGGCGTGCTGCGGCCTGGATGAGATCGAGCGGGTCTACTCGAAGCTTGAAGCCTTCAAGCAGTGTCAGAAGTGGCTGGCGGAGACCGGCTTTGCCTCCAGAATCGTCGGCGCTCCCAGCACCAGCGACGCGGCGGAGCGGGCGGCCAAGGAGCCCGGCACGGCCGCCATCGGCAGCGCGCTCGCGGCGAAACTCTATGACCTCTCGATCCTGGCGGCCAACATCGAGGACAACCCGAACAACGCCACGCGGTTCTTCGTCCTCGGTCGGGAACCGGCCAAGCCGACCGGGGACGACCGCACAAGCCTGATGCTGGTCACGGCCCACAAGGCCGGCGCCCTGGTCGATGTGCTGCTGGTCTTCCAGCGGCTCGGCATTAACATGACCATGATTACGTCGCGGCCGAGCGCCAAGACAGACATGGAGTACAACTTTTTCGTGGACCTCGACGGGCACACCGAAGACGCGAGCTTGCAAGCCGCGCTCAAAGAGGCGAAGACCCATTGCCGCACGCTTCGCGTATTGGGCTCATACCCGAAATCGCGCGAGGTCGTGGCGGCCTGAAGAAGCGAACGGCGACCGCGTTGGAAGGACCGAACCGTGCGACGACCCTTCATTGCCGGCAACTGGAAGATGAACCTGGACCTGCCCGCCGCCCGCGCGCTGATCGCGGGGATTCGCGAGCAGATCAGCGGCCGGCCTCCGGTGGACATCGCGGTCTGCCCTCCGGCGATCTACCTGTTTCCCATGGCCAAGGCCGTGGCCGACACGCCCATCGCCCTGGGCGCGCAGAACTGCTGGCACACGGCCCACGGCGCGTTCACGGGGGAAATCGCGGCCGTCATGGCACGGGAGACCGGGTGCCAATACGTCATCCTTGGGCACAGCGAGCGCCGCCACGTCATCGGGCCGCGCGACGCCGACGGCCGCGTTCACGGCGAGACCGACGAGATGATCGCCGCGAAGTGCCGGGCGGTCCTCGAGACGGGCATGACCCCGATCGTCTGCGTGGGGGAAACCCTGGAAGAGCGGGACCGCGGCGAAACCGAAGCCGTCCTGACCCGCCAAGTCGCCGGCGGCCTGGCAGGGGTGGAGGGCGACGCCGCCGGGTCGATCGTCATCGCCTATGAGCCGGTCTGGGCGATCGGGACGGGTCGAACCGCCACGCCCGAACAGGCACAGGAGGCGCACGCACACATTCGAGGCCGGCTGGCGGAGCAATTCGGCCGAGGCACCGCCGACGGAATTCGCATACAATACGGCGGAAGCGTGAAACCGGACAACGCGGTCGCGCTGTTGTCGTGTCCGGATGTCGACGGCGCCCTGGTCGGGGGCGCAAGCCTGAAAGCGGCGGACTTCGTCGCGATCATCGAAGCCGGCATCCGAGCGAAGGGACTGAGTTGAAGCCCGCTTGGGCGAAAGGACCGGGAACTGACATGCTTGCATTGGGTTTTTGGGGCGGGCTGCTGAGCATCGCCTTGATCACGGTCTCCTTGTTGTTGATCGGGATCGTCTTGCTGCAGAAGAATCGTGGCGCCGGATTGTCGGGTGCCTTCGGCGGCGTCGGCGGACATTCGGCCTTTGGAACCAAGACCGGCGACTTTCTCACCTGGGTCACGGTCGTTATGGTCGTGGTCTTTCTCTCGCTGAACATCGCCGGGACGTTTGTCTTTGAGCCGCCGGCAGAACCCGAGCAATCGGCGCCATTGGTCGAGACCGGCGGCCCCGCGGATAACCCCACCAAGCCGAACACCGGGGCCAATCAGGGGGCAAATCCGACCCCCCTGCGGCCGGTCCAGGTTCCGCCCGGCCCCGCCCCAACGAGCAAGTAGGGTCTGATCTCCCGAGTGGAGCAACGCATGATCCTCAGCATGACCGGGTTCGGTGAGGCGCGTGCCGAGGAAGCGGGCGTCAGCTACCGCGTGGAAATCCGAAGCCTGAACAACCGATATTTCAAGGCGGCGATCAAGGTGCCGGAATTGTTCCAGCGGTTTGAGACCAAGATCGACAAGCAGTTGCGGTCACGGATGGGCCGGGGCAGTGTGGCCTACAGCCTGCGTGTCAAAGACGAGAATCCGGCGGCGGCCTATGAGATCAACACGGCGGTGTTGGGCGAGTACGTGAGTCGCCTCAAGGAAGTCGCCGGAGAGGACGCGGCCGTCCGAATCGACCTCGCGCGATTGGCCGAGGTGCCGGGCATTCTCCAGCCGCCCGAGTTGAGCGAGGACGTGCTCGCCGAACGACTCGCGCTGGTCCGGCGATTGACGGAGGAAGCGATCGACCAATTGGTCGCCATGCGCGAGACCGAGGGCCAGGCCCTCCTGCGTGATCTGCAACACTGGTGTGGCGAGATTCGTTCACGGGCGGCGGCGATCGGAGAACGCGCGCCATTCGTAGTCGAGGAGTACCGTCGGAAGCTGAAGAACCGAGTCCAGCAACTGCTCGACGGCGGCGACGGCTCGAACATCGCCCTGTATCAGGATGCCGTCGCGCGGGAGGTGGCGATCTACGCGGAGCGGTGCGACATCAACGAGGAGCTGTCCCGCATCGAAAGCCACCTGGATCAGTTCGCGGCCCTGTGTCACGCCCCGGAAGAAGCCGGGCGAAAACTCGACTTCCTGACGCAGGAGCTGCTGCGAGAGGCCAACACGATCGGCAGTAAGTCCGGCGATCCGGAGATCTCGCGGCAGGTCGTCGAGATGAAGGCGGCGATCGATCGGATCAAGGAGCAGGTCCAGAACGTAGAGTAATCAAGCAGCGAATCGAGCAGGGATCACCGGATCGCCTGCCCGGCGGAGACGACCGGCCGGATCTGCCGCTTGGCGGATCACGCGGTTACTTGCTCTTGTCCGGAGCGTGAGCACTCAGACGGCGATTGAATGACATCGGAGAACACGACGCAAAGGGGCAACATCATCGTCATCAGTGGACCGAGCGGGGTCGGCAAGTCCACGGTGTGTCGCCATCTGTGCGAGCGATTGCCGGCGGAGTTCAGCGTCTCGATCACGACGCGCAAGCCCCGCCCCGGCGAAGAGAATGAGCGAGACTACCGCTTCATCTCGCAGGAAGCGTTTGACGACCTGAAGCGGCGCGGGGCGCTGTTGGAATGGGCCCAGGTATATGGGCATTCTTACGGAACCCCGCTTGATGCCGTTCGTGAAGCGATTGAGCACGGACGAACCATCATCCTCGAGATCGACATCAACGGCTGCGTGCAGGTACGGAAGAAAATGCCCGAGGCCAAGGCATTTTTCCTCTTGCCGCCGACGCCGGAAGAGCAAAAGCGGCGGATCGTCGGGCGCAACACCGACCCCACCGACGTGATCCGGGAACGGCTGTCCAAGGCCGACGGAGAGATTCGCTACGCCATGGAAGCCGGGTGCTTTGACGAGTTTCTCGTGAATGACCACCTCGACGAAACCGTCGATCGGATTTGTCAACTGGTTCGATGCGACCGTCGAGAGAACAAACCGGAAACATCCAACTGAACCGAGGGATTGATTCCATGATCGAAGATCTGAAGAACGAAGAGATCATCCAGCAGGCCGGCGGTCGATTCCGCTTCACGGCCCTGATCCAGAAACGCTGGAGGGAGCTCATGATGGGAGCCCGCCCCATGGTGGAACCCGGCAACATGACGCTGTTGGAAATCGCCGTCCGCGAAATCGCGGAAGGCAAGATCGTCGCGAAGGAGCGGCCCGACGTTGAAGACGCCGAAGAAGCCTGACCCCCCGTCGTCCCCGCCGCGCGACCTCGCGGACTACGAGGTCCTCCTCGCCGTGACCGGGGGAATCGCCGCCTACAAGTCGGCCACCCTGGCTTCGCGGCTCGTGCAGCGTGGCGCAGGCGTGACGGTGGCGATGACAGCGGCGGCCGAGCGGTTCGTGGCGCCGCTGACTTTCGAGTCGCTCACTGCCCGCCGGGTGTTCACCAGTCTGTGGGAATCCGGCGAGGCCCGCGATTCTCAGCACCTGAGCCTGACCGAACGGGCCGACCTCTTCATCGTCGCGCCCGCCACGGCGAATATCCTCGGCAAGTTCGCCCACGGCATCGCCGACGATCTGGTCTCGACCCTTCTCCTCTCGGCGGCGTCGCCTGTCCTCCTCGCGCCGGCCATGAACACCCGGATGTGGAACAGCGCGGCCGTCCAGGCCAACCGCCGGATACTTCAAGAACGCGGCATACTTGAGATCCCGCCGGAGGAAGGGTGGCTCGCATGTCGGACCGTCGGCATCGGGCGCATGGCCGATCCGGAGGCGATTCTGACGGAGGCGTTCGGGATTCTGCGAAGAAAACCCCCTCGGCGGCTGGATGCTGCCGGCGATTGACCCGAGGTCCCTCCCGCAGGCGTCCACACGCGAGTAGCCGCCGCGAGAAGTTCGATGAGAGCCGCCCATGGCGCTTTCCCAACGCAAGCAGGCTCGGACGGCTCGAGCAGCGACATCCCGGCGACTTCACATTCTCATCACGGCCGGTCCCACCCGCGAACATTTTGACTCAGTGCGGTTTATCTCCAACCCGTCCTCCGGAAAGATGGGGTACGCAATCGCCGAAGCCGCAGTGGCCGCCGGGCACCGGGTCACGCTGGTGAGCGGGCCGGTCTCGTTGCGACCGCCGCCCCGTGCAACGCTCATTCGCGTCGTCTCCGCGGCGGAGATGGCCGCCGCCGCGAAGCGGGCCTTCGTTTCCGCCGACGCGGCGATCTTCACCGCGGCGGTCTGCGACTATCGCCCACGGCGGCGCGCCGCGCGGAAGCTCGCCAAGCAACCTAAGGACAAGACGGTCGTGCTGCTGCCGACGCAGGACATCGCGGCGACGCTCGGCAGGCGGAAGGGTCGGCGCGTCACGATCGCATTCGCCATGGAAGACCACGACGCGCGGGCCCACGCCGAGGCGAAGCTGCGTCGCAAGCATTGCGATGCCATCGTGCTCAACGGGCCGGAGAACGTGGGTTCGGATCAGGCCCGCGTCGCGTTTCTGGTCGAAGGCGGTCGGTGGGAGCAGTGGCAACGCGCCGGCAAGCTTCGGATTGCCGAGCGGTTGATCACCAGGGTCGAACGCCTGATCGCCCAACGGCTGCCTGGCCGCGATTGATGTGTGTGGGAGAGCGCGTCAGACCAAGTGCAGTTGACGAAGCGGTTTCGACAATCCCTCGGATTGCGCCAAGATGCCTCGCAGTGCGGGTTTCCCTCGTGATTGGACCTCCCTGGAATCCGCCCCCGGAGTGCAAGGTGCCCGCTCGCGACCCGCCTGGCGTGCTTCAGAACCCGATCGGCGTGTCGGGCTCGGCCCACGTGTCGTAGCCGGTGCCCCGCGCGTGGCCGGTGTTGATCTGCCGATACTGGGCGTGGCCGTCGAGAAACGCCATGGAAAAGGCCGAATAGCGCCGGTGCCACCCACGGGCGGCCGAAGGCGGACAGCTCGATGACGATGCAGCCTCATCGTCTCCTCGGGCGTTTTGCATGTAGGCGCTCATCGGGCTCTCCATGAAGAGCACGAATCGGGAAGCCGCACCGCCCACCTTGAGCCGCAGCATTTCGCTGCCGGCGGCGCTCATCAGGTTGATGTCCTGAACGATGCCGTTCTTGCCGTTCCACGGCAGACCGTCCAGCCAGTTCCAGTTCACGGCGTAGCTGTTGCCGTTCACCATCCAGGAAGGCAAGGCTTCCTCGACCGCCGGGGAATCGCAGGGTTCTTCGAAGAGCGGTGTCACGGTGAATCGATCGGAAGGACAGACATAGGCGCTGATGGGGCCGAGACAAAGGCCCGGCGCGATGTAGCGATTGTATGGCCGTGAATTGGTGTGAATCTGCTGGACGTCAACCTGGGCGCCGCGAACCGGATGGGTGAGTTCGGTCTGGAAACCGCCGTAGACGAACTCCGAGACCTTGCTGACGACGACCGTTTTTTGAGCGGAGCCCAGATGCCAAGGCTGGGTCGGATACGCCGCGTCTTCGGCGTACATCCATGAGGTGGCGCCGATCTCCCGCAGATTCGCGAGGCACTTGCCGGTGTTGGCTGTGTCGCGGGCTGCGCTGAGCGAGGGCAACAGGATCGCGATCATGAGCGCGCTGATCGACACCACGACCAGCACCTCAATCAACGTGAGGCCGCAGGCCGGTCGGCCCGCCGTTTTGGCTCGGCACCCGTGCCGCTGGCGCATCCCATCCTCCCCTGCACCCCAACGTCCGAAGACGTTCCTGATAGTATAACAGAACAGCCGACCGAAACGCCAGAACGGAATGGCGGAAATGACTGCGGGGTCGCCAGAGCAATCTAACGACCGATAGACGCAAGAGTTACGAGAAGTTCACCACCGGCGCGATCACCCCCGTACCAGGTTGCAGCCACCCAGACCGGGGGACTTGGCTGATCGCCGCGCGGGGCGGACTTCCTCAACCATGGACCGGCGGCGGTCCCCCGCACGCAGCGCGGTCGCGTGCCGGCGACAGCCGACGGGCGAGTGAGGCTCGTGCCTGAACGGAGCAGCAGATTGTCTGAACACGCCGAATTCGTCTCCGAAACCGTGTCGCCCGATCGAGGCACAGCCGACGCGTCGGCCATGTCTCGCGGGCTCGCCGGCCTACCCACCGGCTTCACCTGGCGCGGCCGGCACTACGCGATTCGAGAAGTCCTCCAACAATGGAAGCAGTCGGAACCCGAAGGACACCGGCCCGGTGCCGAGCGTTATTATCGCAAGCACTACTTCCGCGTTCGCGTCGACAGCGGTGAAACGATGACGCTCTACGTCGTGCGACACATGAAACGGGGGGAAAACCCGACCCGGAGATGGTGGCTCTATTCGATCGACCGCACCGAGGGCGAGAGCGATTCGATCCACCGGCGAGGCTGACGTTTCGAGACACATCCCGGCGCGGGGGCGGCGCTCCACCCACGCTTGCGGAGGCCGATGCTCCCGAGCCGAAAACAGGATTGGACCAAGCCGCCCGAGCGAACGAAAGCATCGGGGTTCGGGATTCTCGAATCTAAGGTTCGGGATTCTCGAACCAGGCCACCGTGTCGGCGTTGACGTCGGCGGCGATCAGAGGTGCCACGACGTCGATCCGACTGCCCGGGTTCACGAGCCCGAGGGCGATGCGGCCGGCGGCTTCAGAAAGATCGCGCAGGTTATTCTCAGTCCAGACATCCGTTTTCGCGCCGATCGGCGTGAACCACCGCAGCGAGCCGGGTTGCCGCGTCGCGACGACGACATCCAACTGACCGTTGCCGTCCACGTCGGCAACACGAACATCCGTTGGTGTCGCCGATGCGTACTGGCCGATCAAGAAGCCCGACCAGGCCGTGGTCGGATTGAGCGGCCGGACGTACCCGCCGACCCGCCGGCCCGTCGGGTCGGTGACGACCAGATCCGTGTCGTTGTCGCCGTCCAGGTCTCCGATGGCCAGCCG
>JBHHUY010000134.1:0-8211 GCA_046753965.1 Phycisphaerae bacterium | reverse complement strand
GTGGCCGACTATGTGCTGATGTCTTACGGCACCGGGGCGATCATGGCGGTGCCGGCACATGACACGCGGGATTTCGAGTTCGCCAAGGAGTTCGGCCTGCCGATTCGCGCGGTGGTGATGCCGCCGGATGATTGGCTGCGCGAACAGATCAGTTCCGGCGCGATCGACCGGACCTATGCCGACAAGCGCGGCCTGGGACGGGAGGCGGAGTCGCTGATGCAATCGGCCTGCGCGGCGGCGACCACGATCAGCGGCGTTACGATTGAAGATCCGCGCGCGCTGATCGACGGCGATTCCAGTTGGATTCGCCAGCTCGGCCGTCCGAGCTATCTCGCCGACCCGGGCCTGTTCGCCGAGGCCTATGTCGGCGACGGGACGGCGGTCCACTCGGGCGAGTTCGACGGACTGCCCACCGCCGCGTTCAAGAAGAAGATCACGGCCTGGTTGGAAGCACGGGGCCTGGGGCGGGCGGCGGTGAACTACAAACTCCGCGACTGGCTGTTCAGCCGGCAGCGCTACTGGGGCGAGCCGTTTCCGATTCTCCACGGGCCGGACGGGGAGATTGTCGCGCTGGACGAATCGGAACTGCCGCTTGAATTGCCGGAAATCGACGACTATCGACCCACCACGAGCACCGATGAAGGCGAGGCCCTGCCCGAACCGCCGCTGGGCCGTGCCAAGGACTGGGCGACCGTTCAACGAAACGGCAAAACCTATCGGCGTGAGTTGAACACGATGCCACAGTGGGCGGGCTCGTGCTGGTATTACCTTCGCTTCTGCGACCCGAAGAACGAAGCGCGCCTTTGCGGAAAAGCGGCCGAGGCCTATTGGATGGTCTCCCGCAAGAAGGACGGCACGCCGCATGCGGGCGGGATCGATCTGTATCTGGGCGGGGCCGAGCACGCGGTGTTGCACCTGCTCTACGCGCGGTTCTGGCACAAGGTGCTGTATGACCTCGGCGAGGTTTCGACGCCCGAGCCCTTCGGTCGGTTGTTCAACCAGGGGATGATCCGCGCGTTCGCATACAAGGATGACCGTGACGTCTATGTCGGCTACGACGAGATCGACTTTCGCGAAGATGGTGCGTATCGTAAGGCCGACGGTTGCAGGCTCTCGGGGGCCGTGGAGAAAATGTCCAAGAGCCTGAAGAACGTCATCAACCCGGACGAAGTGGTGCGGGAGTACGGCGCCGACTCGCTGCGGCTCTACGAGATGTTCATGGGGCCGCTGGATGCGAGCAAGCCGTGGAACCCGCGCGATGTACCGGGGGTGTTCCGCTTTCTCCAGCGGGTCTGGCGGTTGATCACGGGGGGCGGGTCGGTTTCCGTGGTCGACGGCGGCCCCGCGGACCCCGCGCTCGAGCGAGCCCTGCATCAGGCGATTCAAAAAGTAACAGACGACATCGAGCGGCTGGCGTTCAACACGGCCATCGCGGCGATGATGGCGTTCGTCAACGAAGCCTATCGCGTGAAAACGATTCACAAGACGCAGGCCGAACGCTTCGTCCTCATCCTCTCGCCGTTTGCGCCGCACCTGTGCGAGGAGTTGTGGCAGCACCTCCGCGGCGCGGCGTGGACCGGCAGCCTGGCCGAGGAACCGTGGCCGACCCATGATCCGGCTCTGCTCGAAGACGAGACGGTCGAGGTTCCGATCCAGGTCAACGGAAAGCTCGTCGGCCGCGTGACCGTCGCGAGAGACGCGACGCCGGAAGAGGTGCAGTCGGCCGCGCTGGCCGTGGAAAAGGTCGCCGCGCGGGTCGGCGGCGGCACGGTGAAGAAGGCGATCTATGTGCCCGGTCGCATGTTGAACCTGATCATCCGATCGTGATCGCCCGACGCGCCGTCGGAGGCGTGGTCTTCCCGAACAATGTTCGCCCGGAGGCGCACCGTGGCCGTCGAACTCGAATGCAAGGTCCGGGTCGAATCGCACGAGGCCGTGCGCGCGCGCCTGCGCGAAAACAACGCCGTCTACCTCGGGCGCGTGTTGGAGACCAATCGGCTCTTTGATCGAGACGACGGATCGCTCCGCCGAGGCGGTTGTGGGATGCGCATCCGAACCGTTCGCACGTTGGACGGACCGCCGGTTGCGGCCACGTGGACGTTCAAGGGACCGAAGCAGGGCGGGCCGCTGAAGCGCCGCGAGGAAATCGAGACGGCGGTGGACCATCCAGGCGCCGCTTCGACGATCCTCGAGAAGCTGGGCTATTTCGAACGGATCGTCTTTGAGAAACGCCGCGAGTCGTGGCGTCTGGCCGACTGCGCCGTCGAACTGGACGACCTGCCGGTCCTCGGGCGATTCGTCGAGGTGGAAGGCCCCGGCGCGCCCGCGATCGACGCGGTTCTCCGACAGCTTGGTCTCGATCAGCTCGAACCGATCTCGCAAGGCTATGCGGCCATGCTCGCCGAGCAGGCGGCGGCCGGCGAGGGCGCGCCGGCGACGTTCAGATTCGCGGAATCGTAGCGGCGCTCGGCGGCATGGCGTACCGGATCCGTGACAGTTCAGGCGGCTCTCATGTAGCGGCCGCCCGCCGTGGCGGCCGTTGCGCGGCGGAGCACATGTGCGTCCCGACGTCCGCCGCGGGGGGCGGACGCTACGAAGAAGGGCTGCGCCGTTATCCGCCTGAACTGTCATGGACCCCGGCGTACCTCGCGGCGATGCTTGACGAACGCCTGAGGACGATCTAGGGTTTGCCTCGGCACACAACCGACGAAGCGTGCGTCCGAAGACCTCGACGGTACGGGTGTCCCGCCCTTGCACGCACCGCCGAGACGGCGGTGCCACCAGGACCCCTGGGCCGCGCTCTAAAGAGGGTATTCATGAATCTGGTCACCGGCGCGACGGGATTGTTAGGCAGTCACATCGTCGAACAGCTTCGGAAACAGGGTCGGCCGGTCCGCGCGCTGGTCCGTTTCGGGTCCGATGTTGAGTGGCTCCGAACCCAGGACGTGGAACTCGTCGAGGGCGATCTGACCAACCTCGCTTCGGTCGAGCGGGCCTGCGAGGGGGTGCAGTGCGTCTATCACGCCGCGGCTCGCGTCGGGGACTGGGGGCCGTGGCCGGAGTTTCTGAAGATCACCGTCGAGGGTTCGAACAATCTCTTCGACGCGGCCGAGAAGGCCGGCGTGCCTCGGTTCATTCACATCAGTTCGATCAGCGTCTACGGCCATCGAAACGAGCCGGGCCTGGTCATCGACGAGACCGAGCCGCTCGGCGTCAAGGTCCACAAGTGGTCCTATTACACCCGCGCGAAGGTCATGGTCGAAGAAGAGCTGCGCCGACGGCACGAGGCAGGCAGCCGAGTGAAATACACCGTGATCCGGCCGAGCTGGCTCTACGGTCCTCGCGATCGCGCAACCCTCGCGCGGCTCGCGGCGATGATTCGCCAGGGCAAGGCCAAGCTGCTGGGCAATGGAGACAACCGCCTGAATGTCGTGTATGCGGGCAACGTCGCCGAGGCCTGCCTGCTCGCAGCCGACAACCCGAAGGCCGTGGGTCAGGCCTACAATTGCAGCAATGACGGTGAGTTGACCCAGCGGCAGTATTTCGACCTGCTCGCCGATGCCCTCGGCGAGCCGAGGGTGACCCGAACCGTTCCGTTCAAGGTCGCCTACGGCGCGGCCTTCGTGCTGGAAGTGCTCGGGCACCTGTTCAAGTGGAAAAAGCCGCCGATGATCACGCGGTATGCCGTCTGGCTGATGGGGCGCGACACCTTCTTCTCCGCCGACAAGGCCCGCCGCGAGTTGGGCTGGAAGGCAACGGTCGGCTATGAAGAAGGCATTCCGTCGACGGTTCGCTGGTTCGAAGGCGTCGAGCGCGCGGCCGGAAGCCCGCCCAAAGCCCTGGCTTCCTGACGAATCCATGCCGAAGACCGGTGACGATCCTTTCAAGCGAACCCCGTCCAATCCCATCCGCGGCGTCCTGGGTATTCTGCGCCGGGACGACCGCCTGCTGCTGATCCAGCGGTCGGCGACAGTACGGGCACCGCTGGCCTGGTGCTTCCCCGGCGGCACGATCGAACCGGGGGAAACACAGCCCGAGGCGCTCGTCCGCGAGATGCGAGAAGAAATGGCGGTCGACGTGAGGCCCGGCGCGCTCTTGACGACCCAGACGAAACACGACGGTCGTCTCATTCTTTACTGTTGGTCGGCCGAGATCGTTGCCGGTCCGCCGGTTGCGAACCCGGAGGAAGTCGCCGACTTCGCATGGTTGACGCCGGAAGAGATCCGAACCCAAGACGGCATCCTGCCCGGAACCGCGGAGATTCTGGACCACATTGTCGGGTAGCGCCTGCGCTCCGACAAACCGAGCCGCGGGATTCAACCGGACGGTGTCGCGTGGTCTCCTGGGAAGTCGGGCCGGTATGAGGGGACTGGTCGATCCGCCAAACGGCAAAGCCAGCCGGTCCGTTCAACAAGACAATTGATCATGTTGTTCTTGTTCGATGCGCTACTTGGGTTTCATCCGCTTCTTGAACCAGTGGGCCAGTTCCTTGGCCATCGACTTGGCGAGGTCGGTCTCGTTGGTGTGAGATGCCGCGTTCTTGGTGACGAGTTGAACCTTGCCCAGCGCCTGCCCGTCCGCGCTGAGATGGAAGAGTACGACGACAAAGGAATCCGAGCCCAGCAGTTCGTTGAAACCGCCGGCGTCGTAATACCACTGGATGACGGGTTCGATGGTCAGCTTCGGTGTGCCGCCGGGGAACGGTCCCTTCTCTCCGGGGCCGAGATAGCGTCGAAGCTGCCCGGGCAGGGCGCCTTTGAACTTCGCGGAAACCAGTCCGCCCAGGTCTGTTCGGGGCGGTTTGAGTTGCACGTCTTTGAATCGCGAGAGGTTGCCCGATACGGTACCGGGCACGACCGCCGCCTTGGACGACGCGCCGACCACTTCCTTTAATACGCGCTTGGCCACCGTGCCCGCGCCACAGCCGGAACCGATCATCAGAACAGCGCTCAGGCTCACCAGGCTCACGCTCTTGGACATCGGGCGAATCCTCCGAAAAGGTCATTCGAGGGTTGATGCGAGACGGTCGAACGGGCGGAGCGATTGTAGCGCGCGGGCCGTATCGGTCAATAAGAGTGTGTCCCAAAACCTCTGTGGCAAGGGCGTCCCGCCCGTATCCGCACCGTCGAGACGGCGGTGCCACAGGACTTTCAGGACGCGCTCTCGGTCTGCTTGCGGTGAGAAGAATCTTCGGTTGTGGTTCGCGACCTCCACTTCATCCGGATCGCCGCAGTCAAGTCCTTTTCACAAGGCAGCCGGTCGCTCCTGAAGAACAGCTCAGAAGAGGGCTCGTCACGAAAAAGGAACCGGGCGACCAACCAGAGCAGTTCGGAACACGCCGCGGCATCATCGGCGCTCACCGCGGGTCCGCTCGCGCCGCGGGACGCGGCAAAGACCCGCCGGCCCTGTTCGAGCCAGGTGGGAACTCTATCAGCCAAGTCGACAAGTGAAACCGGCTCATCCAGCGCTTCGATCCGGCCGCCGGCGACGGCAAACGGTCGGACCAACGTCTTCCGCTCCGATCGGCGTGCGGGCCCGGCCTGCTGAATCGTCAGCCAGCCGCCCGCGCGGACATCACAAAGGTGACGGTACTCCGCGCGGGCCGCCAGCTCGGTCGCGTGGTCGATGGTCCGGCGAAGCGAGGCGGCTCTTTCGAAGGCGAGTTCGCCGGCTGCGGCCTGCATTGCGCGCCGCAGCCGTGCCAGGCCGGGCTCGTGAGCTCCGAGCGAGAAATCGAGCGCGGCGGTGATCGCTTCGCGGTAGGTGGCCATCGAGACCGTGCCGTCACACGGTGCGGCGCATCGGCCCATCTCGTAATAGGCGCAGGCCTGGCCGTGCGGCGCCTGTTCCAGTACGGCGTGATACCGGCAGAGGTCGAAGGCGTCCTCCAACATGCGGAGCCACTGCTCCGCGTGCTTCCGCGTTGCAAACGGGCCGATCCGGCGGACGCCGTCATGATCGATCGTTTTGACGCTGGTGAATCGAGGAAACCGCTCGCGCGGATCGACGCGAAGCAACCAGACGGGGCCGAAGCCGATCATCTTGCGATAGGTCCTGGGATAGAGTTGACGAGCAGCGCACCGGTGCAGCCAGAGCGCCTCGAAGACGCTCGGCGCGTCGCGCCACCGGATTCGACCGGCCACATGGCTGAGATCGACGCGCCGCGTTTTCTGATCCGGCGTGGGCGCGGAGAGCCGCGCCGCCACCACGCGCCGCAGATTGCGGGCGTGTGAGAGGAGGACCGGCTGGTCCTGCCGATTGGTGATCAGATAGACGCCGCCGTGCGCCGGGAGGGATCGCGTGTCGAGCGAGCCGCTGCCGGCGAGATCGATGCGGTGATCGAACAGACTGCTTCCAGTCTCGCTTGCAGGTTGTTCAGGACGCGCCGGAGAAGACCGTCGCGGCGGCTTGCCGTTTGGCGGCCCGTTCGGAGATCGAATGCTCAACGTGCGAGCCTCGGCTCTTGACCGTGCCTCATTCCGCGACGGCGCAGCACTGAGAGTGCGTCCCAAGCGTCCTGCGGCATCGCCGTCTCGACAGTGCGTTACACGGGCGGGACGCCCGTGCCACAGAGGTTCCGGGACGCGCTCTAATCCATCGCGAACAGGGCTTCGAGAAGGCGCAACGTCTCGCCTTTCTTTTTGACCATGAGAATCGGCAGCGCGCAGGCCATGAGCAATTGTTCGGACGTGCTGCCCAACAGCGCCGCGGCCGTCGCGGTCGCCCCGCGGCTGCCCGCGACGACAATGTCGGTCTTGACGGCCGTCGCGACATGGGTGATGGCGAGCGCAGGCTCCTCGGAGAGCACCACCTTCGATTCGACGGCGATTTCTCCGGCGTCGATCCCTTTTAGAAAGCGCTCGAGGTCGCGCGCGCCGTGCTCCAGTTGGGCCTCCGCGGATTCCTGAAACGTGACGCCGGCGTAGTCATGGCCCGATGAAACCTCCCGAACATTGAGCACCAGGATTTGCGGCCGCGGCGCCTTCGTCTCTCGAGCCAGCGCGACCGCCGCTTCCATCGCCATCGCCGAATGATCGGAACAGTCCACCGCGACGAGGATTCGCTCGAAGTGCGGCCGGCAGAACTCGGGCACCACCATCACGCTGCACGGGGACTTGCGAACGATCCGCGCCAGCTTGCTGCCGAAGCCCAACTGGCTGGAGGGAAGCCGCCGACCGATCACGGCGAGGTCCAGGCTCCGGTCTCGCGCGACGCGCAGCACCTCCTCCAGATGATGCCCCCGGCGAACTTCGCACGTCGTTCGCGCCGCCAGATCGGCCGGCATGGCCGCGCGGACCCGTGCTTCGAGGGCTGCGGCCCCCTCCGTCGCACTGCCGGGCCGGATGAGCGCGCAGTGGACTTCCTGCGCGCCGAGCTGCCCCAGATACGCGGCGAAAACCAGGACGGCCTCATCGACGGGGGTGCCGTTCAGAAAAACGCCGGTCTTCTCGAAACGATCCATCAGGCGTTCTCCTCAGTGGGTCGGCGAAATGACTGAACACCGCTCGTTGTGGGTTGCCTGAGGAGGCAGTATTCGCACGGCTTTCAGCTTCTTCCGGTGTCGGGTGGACGGACCGTGGTCTCCAGGCCGGCTGAGGCCGCGGCCCGGAAAAGGACCCTCAATCGTCGTCCTCGTCCTCGTCATCATCATCATCGTCGCCGTCATCGTCGTCCGCTGAGTCGTCCTCGTCCTCATCGTCATCGGCATCCGCGGAGTCATCCTCGTCGTCTTCACTGTCATCGGCATCCGCGGAATCATCCTCGTCGTCTTCACTGTCGTCAGCATCAGCGGAATCATCCTCATCCCCTTCGGCCGCGTTAGCGGCCTTCGCAATCGGGGGCCCCTTGCGACCGCCCTTGAAGAGACTCAGCAAACCCTGCTTGAGCTGCCCGAGGGCGCCCGTGGGCTTGCCGCCGGCCAATGGGGCAGCGGGCGCCTTGGCTTCGGCCGCCCGGGCGCCTGATTCCGTATCGTCGGCCCTCGCGGGGCGAAACGCTTCCAACGGCTTGTAGTCGATGGTGCGTTCCGGAGCGAGCTTCACCGTGCTTTGATTCCGGGTGTACTCCGGAGCCCGTGTCGGCAGCGCGGTCGGCATCAGATTCGCCCGCGCGACGTAGACCTGGTGATCGGTCTGGCTCGAATCCTTGCAGCCGGCGGCGAATGCGCACATCCCGACCAGGAGGCACCCCGTCACTTGACGAAACATCACA
>JBHHUY010000133.1:0-8281 GCA_046753965.1 Phycisphaerae bacterium | reverse complement strand
GGCGGACGCTGCGAAGAAGGACTGCGCCGCCATCCGCCTGAACTGTCATGGACCCGTACCGGCGCCCCGGTGCGGCGTCCGCTTGACAACCGCCGAACCCGAACCGCAGAATGCTAGATGCACCTACGGGTGGTTTCATGACGGCGGATCGCGGCCTGAGCACCGCGCCGTGGGCCGTGCCGAACAGCGTTTTGGTCGAAGGCGGGCGGGATTGGAAAAATCAATGCAGTCGCGGGGACCGACCGAGGTCGTGGCGCGCTGTGTCTCGGGGCCTCGTTCCTCGGCATGACGGGGCGAGGGCGCGCCGCAAACCTGCTGGAGTGATGGATACATGGCTGACCCAATCGCAGGCTCTGAAAGCGCCGCGCAGGAAGGTGAAGCGGTGGAGTTCGTCGAGGTGATCTTCGCGAAGTCGATCGGCGAGGCGAAGCTGCACTGCGGCATGCTCGAAGCGTATTCGATTCCCTCGCGCGTGGAGAAGGTCCGAGAAGAGGTCTGCCAGCGCGGTGTCGCCGTGCTGATCCCGGCCGACCGATTGGTGGAAGCGTCCGAAATCCTGGCCGTTCAGACGTCGGCAGACGAAGAGGAGGACGTGTTCGGCGCGGACTCGGAAGACGAGGACGAGCGCTTCGAGGTTTGCGACGACGACGATCTGGATTGCGACGATGACGAGGAGGACGAGGGTTTCGACGAATTCGATGTTCTCTGCGAAGATCCGGACCCGATCTAGCCGATCCACAAGTGAGCCTGTGTTTTCGTCGAATGCGAGCAGGGAGGATGCGTGACCATGCCCCCGCGAACCAACATCGGGGCCAAGGACGGCTCAACCGGCACGTCCGCCGCGGAAGACCGTCGTCGCAACCGGAAGGATCGTCGGAAGGACGTGACCGATCGCCGGACCGGTCTCGAACGCCGGCGCGGCCCGGGGCGCCGGCGCTCCGAATCCCGCCGCAGCGCCGAGGAGGGCGAACTCAGCGAGGAGCAGTTTGAGTTCGTCATGGCCATTGACGAATACAAAAGAGCCAACAAACGCCCGTTTCCCAGTTGGACGGAGGTCCTGGAGGTGATAAAATACCTGGGGTACCGCAAGGTGGCGGCCCGGGGCGATCATGTGGATCGCCCGGCGCCGGACCCGGAGGACTTTGACGTCAGAGACTAAGAGTGGGTCCTGAAGCCTCTGTGGCACGGGCGTCCCGCCCGTGAACGCGCCGCCGAGACGGCGGTGGCAGAGGACTTCCAGGTCGCACGCCAAGTGAGCGCCCACCAACCCGAGACACTCGTATGTTGGCCGGGAATTACCAAGTCGTGGATGTGCTCTTGCTCGTGGGCAATGTCGCTCCGATTGCCCTTTATTTTCTTTTTCTCGGCTTGGTCAACAGCCATTCGCGCCCGTACCTCATCACCAGCCGGTCGGACTTCATCTCCCTGACCATCGTCCTCGTGCCGCTGTTGTTGTGGCCCGTTCCCATGTTCGTCCAGTCGGGTCTCTGGTGGATGCTCGCCTTGGGCGTCGCCATGGCCGGCGCGGTCTTTTTCTGGCTGCTGCCGCCGGCCCACGTGGGCTTTGTCGCGTACAACATCGCCGAGGCGCCATGCCAGCGCATGCTCGAGGACGCCGTCGTTGCGCTCCGATGGCCCGGCCGATGGGTCGGGCGCGCCTGGCACGCCGACGACGGCCGGCTGAGCATTCATGTTCGCGGTTTCGCCCTTCTGAGGAACGTCACGATTCACATCGACGCCGACGGCCGCGAGACGCGAGACCGGATCGCCGCCTTGCAGCAGGAACTCGAGCGCCGGATGCGCACCGTTTCACAACTCCCCTCGACGATGGGCGCCTGTCTCGTTCTCCTCGGGCTCGGCCTGATGATCATCCCCATGTGGATGGTCAGCCGCCACATCGACGACCTCGTCGACGCCATGTCCCATCTGTTCGGTTAAGTTCAGAAAACCTGTGAATTGTGCCGGCCGTGCGCGCCGCGGTTTCGGTGCGCCCTGCGCAGGGGCGGCCTCCTGTGGCCGATCGCCGGCGCGGGGGCCGTTGTACGGCCGATAGCGTGGCGTTCGCCGTCGGCCGGCACTGGACGGTGGGCCTTGACGCGGCTAGAATCCCATAGGCCATCAGATAAGTGCTAAGCGTTTCCCGTCGCCGAGAAAACTCGCGGAATACGAGGTGAGGGATGTGTCGCCCGATCGTGGCGGCGGCGCATGTCAGCGGAGTGTTTGTCTAGCATGCAGGGTGATGTCAAACTTGAGGTACGGTCGGACGGGTCTCGGCGCGTCAAGTACGTCCGTGCGATTGAGAAGATTCGCGACATCCCCGCGCGCGAGCGTGAGCAACTCAAGACGGTCGCACAGCGCTACGTCTTCCGAGCCAACGATTACTACCTCGGCTTGATCAACTGGGACGATCCCCATGATCCGATCCGCCAATTGATCATTCCACGCGCCGAAGAACTCAACGAATGGGGCAAGCTCGACCCGAGCAACGAACAGGCCGTGACCGTGGCGCGCGGCGTCCAGCACAAGTATCCGCACACCGTGCTTCTTCTCTGCAACGAGGTGTGCGGCGCCTATTGCCGTTACTGTTTCCGCAAGCGGCTGTTCATGGATGAGAACGACGAGACGACGAACGACGTCTCGGAAGGCCTGGCCTACATCGAGGCGCATCCGGAAGTGACGGACGTCCTCTTGACCGGCGGCGATCCGCTCCTGATGAGCACCCGCCGGCTCGTAGAGATCTTCGAGGCACTCCGCGCGATTCCGCACGTGCGGATCATTCGAATCGGCTCGAAGATGCCCGCCTTCGACCCCTATCGGCTCCTCGGCGACGAGGCGCTTCAGGCCGCGCTCCGGGAGTACTCGACCCCGCGCCAGCGCATCTACCTCATGGCCCATTTCGACCATCCGCGCGAACTGACGGAGACAGCCGCCCGTGGGCTCGACCGGTTCATCCAGTGCGGCGTCATCTGCGTCAACCAGTGCCCGTTGATCAAGGGTGTTAACGACAACGGCGCGGTACTCGCCGAGTTGTATCGCGAGCTTTCTTTCCTTGGCTGTCCGCCCTACTACCTGTTTCAAGGGCGCCCGACTGCCGGAAACGATCCGTACAAGCTGCCGATTGTCCGCGGATGGCGGATCTTCCAGACCGCGCTCCGCGCCGGGTCCGGCCTGACACGCCGCGCGCGGTTCGTCATGTCCCACGAAACCGGCAAGCTCGAAATCCTCGCCGTGGACCAAACGCACATCTACATGCGGTACCACCGCGCGAAGGACCCCCGGGACCTCGGCCGGTTTCTGGTGTTTCATCGAGATGATCGCGCCTGCTGGCTGGATGAACTCGAACCCGCCTACGAGCGCGTCGCGTCCCGATTTCCGAGCGGATTCGCGGGCACCCTCCTCAACCACCCCGAGTAGAAGAACGCCCCGCCGACGGCCGGAAGAGTGGCCCCCGGTCCGAATGCGCGCGCCCTCTACTTGAGATTCGAGTGGTCGTCAGTCGCGGAATGCCCGGCGGACCAGCCGGTTGAACCCTTCAATGCGTGCAGGCAGATCGAGCATGGTGATCCGGCCGTCCGACACGACCCACCGGCCTTGGACCAGGACCCGATCGGCCCGGCCGACGTGACAGAGCATCATCGCGCCGAGCGGGTCCTGCTCGACCGCGCCGGCCAGGGCGATGTCGTCCCGGCGGTACAAAGCCAGATCGGCCGCGCAGCCGCGCTCGATGTTCCCCAGCAGGGGCCGATTCAAGACCGCGGCGCCGCCGAGGGTCGCCAGCGTGAAGGCCTCGGCGACCGAGAGCGCGCCGGCCCCTTTCGCGACCCGTTGCAGCAGCAGGGCCTGCCGGGCCTCGGCGAGGAGATGCCCCCCGTCATTGCTCGAACTGCCGTCGACCCCGAGCCCCACGCGCGCGCCGGCGTCGAGCAGCGCGCGGATCGGCGCGACGCCGCTGCCAAGCCGCATGTTCGAGCACGGGCAATGGGCGATGCCGGTATGGGTGTCGGCCAGCAGTTGCGTATCGGCGTCGTTGAGATGGACGCAGTGCGCGAGGTAAACGCCGGGGCCGAGCCAGCCGACCTCGTTCAACAGCTCGATGGGCCGCAGGCCGAAGCGGTCGAGGCAGTATTGCTGTTCTTCGAGCGTTTCGGCCGCGTGGGTGTGGAGCAGGGCGCCGCGCTCACGGGCCAGGTTCTCCGTTTCTTGAAGCAGCTCGCGGCTGACGGAGAACGGCGAGCAGGGCGCGAGATCGATGCGGCGCATCGCGTGCGCCGAAGGATCGTGGAAGCGGTCGAGCGCGCGGCGGCAATCCCGGAGAATCTCGGCCTCGTCCTGCGTGCAGCCATCCGGCGGCAGGCCGCCCGCCGACCGGCCGACGCTCATGCTGCCGCGACAGGCGTGGATGCGGATGCCCAGGGACTCGGCGGCTTCGAGGACCGCTTCGATCGTGACGTCGCTGCCGCGCGGAAAGACATAAAAGTGATCGCTCGTCGTGGTGCAGCCCGAGAGGAGCAGTTCGGCGATGCTGATCTGTGCGGCCGCCTTGACCGCTTCGTAGTCGATGCGACTCCACCGGTCATACAAACGCGTGAGCCAGTCGAAGAGCGGGGCGTCCTGCACGCACTTCAGTCCGCGGGTGAGTGATTGATAGAGGTGGTGGTGCGTATTGACGAGGCCGGGGAGGATCAGATGCTTCGAGGCATCGATGACTTCGTCGGCGTCGCGCTCCGCCGGCGCGCTCGCGGGGACGCACGCGCTGATGAGCCCGTCGTCGATGAGAATCGTGTGATCCTCCAAAACGACGGGCCGGCCCCGGCGGTGACAGATCACGGTTCCGTGTTCGATTCTGATTCGCATCGGCTTCTCACGAATTGGAACGCGGCGCCGCTCGGCGGCGGATAGCGCGGCAACAGTCGGCATCTGGGCCGCTGAGCGCTTCCATGATACAGGGCGGCGGCCACGTCGTCATACGTTCTGAATCGGCGGTTCATGAGAACACGAGGAGGCGTGCAAAGGTATCGGCGAGAGTAGAGACCAATCGCATGCTCGTGGATGATCGTCCGCCGGCGCGAGCTCCAGGTCATGCACGGGTTCTTGGCTCAGGGCCTCAGGTCAGGGATGGCGGCGCTCCGCTCGCGCAAAGAAAAAGCCCCATGCCTGCGCCGGGGCTTGCGATGCTTGCGTTCCGTATGCTGCGGCTCAGCGGCGGCGCCTCGCGACGAGCAGGCCGCCCAGCGAGAGCAGGAGCAGCGTGGCCGGTTCCGGGATCGCGCGAAGTTCGATGACGAAATCGTTATAGTCCAGATCGGACGCACCGAACGGCTGGTCCTCCCAGAAGAGCAGCCAGACGGTCTCGGAAACGCCGAGGCCGTCGATCTGGTAAGTCAGCAGATGATCGGCGTTGTCGCTGTTGTTGCTCTCAAGCGACCACCACATGTCCGGGCTGCCGGGATTGATGCCCCAGAGGAAGTCACCGGTGACCATCAGATTGACGGGTGCGCCGCCGATGTCCGCATCGGTCAGAAGCTCGGTGTAGGTCGTTCCCAACCCGCCGCCGTTCCAGCCGAAGGATTGCGGGAAGAGGGCGAACATGGCTTGGGCGGTAATCTCGGCCGTGCCGTCGGTCCAGATCTGATCGGCGTCGGTCGGGGTGCCGGTGATGATGTCGATCGGCAGATTGGGCACGGTCTGGTCGAAAACTCGCCGGGCCGTGATCGCGCCGTTGGTGAAGTCCACGCCGCTGGGGACAAAGGTCCCGCCGTAGATCGTTCCGAGGATATCCTCCTGCGGCGGTTCGGGCAGACTCGGGGGGTTGAAGGCCGTGTAGGTACCGGCCATGGCCGACGCCGGCGCGAGCATGAGGCCGACGGCGGCGCACATCGCGATGACCGCGACTCGCGCGCGACCGGGTGGCGTTGATGCCTGAGCAAACATGGGGGAACTTCCTTCCGGCACTCGCTCCGTCGAACAGGGTCCTTTCCTCGCCGCATCGCGACAGCGCGGGCTTCCTTCCCCTGCACGATCGCGGCGCCTTCTTCGACCCCCTCAAGATAGTGGATTGATGGGTCGAATTGCAAGCGCCCGGCGCTGCCGCTTCCATATTTATTGGGGTCGGGCGAGGAGGCGCCGGCTTGGTGGCCGACGTCGACGAGACGCGCAACTCATGGCAATAGATTGAGTTACAGTTACCCTGCCTCCGTCGCCTCCGCCAGGGCCTCGCCACGCTCACAGGGCTTCTGTTCCGCCTTCGGGACACGGTGGAGCGGCGAACCGCCCGCTGGGCCGCCTGCGCGATCGCCCCTCTGCCGTCGGAATCGCGCCGTTCGACCGTTACGATGATTCCATGAGGCGCAGCCGCAAGACGAGAGCACACGCCGGTTATGGTGCGGGATCGCTCGATCCCGCAGACGCGCGCGAGCTTCCTGCGCTGAAAGCGCGGCACGCGGCCCCGTCGATCGCGGTGATTGTGTTGGCCGTCTTCGTCGCGTTTCAGCCCGCGCTGCGCAACGGATTCGTCGCGTGGGACGATGATGAAAACCTGGTCGGCAATCCGCACATTCGCACGTTGTCCGTTGAGAATCTTCGCTGGATGGCGAGGTCCAGTCACATCGGCGTCTGGCAGCCGTTGGCCTGGTTCGTTACGGCCGTGGAGTACCGAGCCTTCGGTGCGGATGATCCGACCGCCTTTCGACGCGGCCTCCAATGGGTCAGTCTCGGCTTGCACGCCGTTGCCGCGGTGCTCTGTTTTTTTCTTGTTGTGCGTCTGATGACGTCCGCGCTTCGCGGAGACGCGCGACTGCGTTCGACGTCCCTCGCGATCGGCGCGACGGTCGGAGCGCTGTTCTTCGCCATCCATCCGCTCCGTGTCGAGGTCGTCGCGTGGGCCTCGGGCCAGCCGTACCTGCTTGCGACGGTCGCGGCGCTCGCGGCAACCCTGGTTTATCTCAAGGCCTGGCGAAGCCGCCGCCGTCGCTGGTACGCGGCCGCATTCTTGTTCCTGGCCGCCGCCCTGCTCTGCAAGTCGATTGCCGTGCCGTTGCCGATCGTCTGGCTGCTGCTGGACTTCTATCCGTTGCGTCGTTTCGACGCGCCTCTCGGCCGCCGCTTGCATGCAGCCCGAGACGTCCTGGTCGAAAAGATCCCCTATCTTGCCATCGCGGGTGTGGTGGCCGTCCTGGCCTACCGCGCGAATCCCTCGATCAGCGTTTCGCAGGTCGATCCGTTCGGCGTGAGGAGCCTGATCGTCTCCTACGCCTTGATGCTGTATGCCGGCCTCACGTTTGTGCCGGTCGGCATCGCTCCCTACTACGCGAGACCGCACCCGATCGAGACCATCCAGTCGGACCCCTGGTTTCTGTGCGCCGGGCTGGCCGTCCTCGTCATCAGCGTCGTCGCCGTCCTGTTCCGCCGTCGGCGGCCCTGTTTCTCAGTCCTTTGGTTTGCCCACGTCTTTCTGGTTCTGCCCACGGCCGGCCTGGTTCTGCACGGCGGGCAGTTGGCGGCGAACCGATACACCCTTCTGCCCGCCGTTGCGTGGTCCACGCTGGTCGGCGCGCTCTCCGCCATCGGCTGGGGGGCGGCGCGCGGCGGCCGACGTCGACGCCGCATTCGATTCGCGCTTGCGGCCGCTGCTGTCGTCGTGATGGTCGGCCTGGGTGCTCGCGCGCGGACGGGCTGCCGGGTCTGGCATGATTCGGTTTCACTCTGGCGGGCGATGGTCCGGCGGAACCCCGGATGGCCGAACGGACCGTACCAGTTGGGCAAGCTCTACCGGGCTCGGGGCGATGTCGTCGCCGCCGAACGGTCCTACCGCCGCGCCCTGGAAATCTACCCCGGCTACCCGGAAGCCAACGTCAACCTGGGCATCCTGCTCCAGGCGCGCGGCGAACTCGACGCGGCCTCTCGGCATTACCGCCGCGCGCTCGAAGAACGCCCGCGCTTCCACATGGCCCACTACAACCTCGCGTGCCTGCTGATTCGTCAGGCGCGATATGCCGAAGCCCTCGAACACCTCAAACAGGCGGAGGCCGACGCGATTCAGACCGATCCCGGCAAGCTGCCGATCATCCGGGCCCGCCTGCGCGAAGTCCGACCGCTGGTCGGCCGTCGGTCAGGTCTTTCTAGAGAATGACCGGTTGGTCAGTACCGGCGCGAGTGTCATGCTTTCGCGCGGCGACAGCCGCGGGTAAGCATCGAGGACACAAGGCTCGTTGCACTTCGACCGTGTGTGAGACAATTCGACAGGAGTCGATAACGCGCCCGGGAGGACTCGAACCTCCGACCT
>JBHHUY010000132.1:0-8337 GCA_046753965.1 Phycisphaerae bacterium | reverse complement strand
CGGAACGCACATGTGCTCCTCCCCGCAACGGCCGCCACGGGGGGCGGCCGCTACGTGAGAGCCGCCTGAACTGTCATAGACCCACCGGCCTCCGCGGGCCGGGCGCCCGGCTGGCATTTCGACGCCGATTGCGGTAGAAGAGCCGGGCTCGCCCGCCCGGATCGAGGCTGCCGCCGCGGTACCCCGCGACCGCCCAGGAGGGACGGCGGGCAAGACTTGTGAAGACGGAGCCCTGCGGTGAAACCGGGTTTGACGCCGGGCATTCATGCGGAAGTTCGTTTCGAGGTGACCGAAGCGATGTGTCCCGCCTTCGAAGGCGAGGTCGTCCACCGCGTGTGCGCGACCTGGACGCTGGTGCATTACATGGAAGTGGCGGGACGGAAGATACTGGTGCAGTATCTTGAACCCGGCGAGGAAGGGGTCGGCAGCCACGTGAGCTGCGATCATCGAGCGCCGGCCCCCGTGGGTCGGGAGGTTCGCATGGTCGCGACGGTGACCGCGGCGACGGCGCGGGAGTTGGCCTGTGGAGTGGAGGCGTTTGTGGAGAATCGACTCATCGCGACAGGCAAGACGGTGCAGCGGATTCTCCCGCGAGAACTGCTGTCGCGCCTGCTCCACGAACGCGACCGAGCCGCCGAATGAAGCCCTGAATCGAATCCCGGCAAGCGCCGTCCCGCCGGCCTCAGTCCGGTTGAGAAGCCGGCCGGCGCCGACTTCATCCGACGAGGAAACGCGAAAGCCCCACCGCAACGCGAGGTGAAATGCGATGACCGACGAACACATTCTGACACAGTTAGAAGGCGCCGTCGCGATCGTGCGGCTGAACCGGCCGGACGCGCTCAACGCGCTCAACATCAAGTTGATGGATACACTGATCGACGCGCTCGAGAAGCTCGACGGCGATCCTTCGATCCGTTGCATCGTTGTCACCGGCAACGAGAAGGCCTTCGCGGCCGGCGCGGACATCAAGGAGATGGCCGACGCGTCGGCGGTGGAGATGTACGAACGGAATAACCTCGCCCGCTGGCAGCGCATCGGTCGAGTCCGCAAGCCGATCATCGCGGCGGTCAGCGGTTTCTGCCTCGGCGGCGGGTGCGAGCTGGCCATGCACTGCGACATGATCGTTGCGGCCGAATCGGCGAAGTTCGGCCAACCCGAAATCAACATCGGCGTCATGCCCGGCGCCGGGGGAACGCAGCGACTCACCCGCGCCGTCGGCAAGTATCGCGCCATGGAACTGGTGCTGACGGGCCGGTTCTTCGGCGCGAAAGAAGCGGCCGAGATGGGACTGGTCACCAGGGTCGTGCCGACGGAAGTCTGCCTGGACGAGGCCGTGAAGTTGGCGAAGGAGATCGCCGAGCGCTCCCCGATGGCGGTCCGGCTCGCCAAGGAGGCGGTGCTGCAATCCTTCGAGATGCCGCTCGCGGCAGGCCTCGACCATGAGCGCAAGTTGTTCTACATGCTCTTCGCCACCGAGGACCAGAAGGAAGGCATGAAGGCGTTCATCGAGAAACGCCAACCGGAATACACGGGCAAGTGAGGCGGACGCGGGGGCATCACACGCAAACGTGGCAGATGCATCCAACACCGAGGCGACCGAGCCGGGAGGGATCGTCTCGGCACCGCCGGCCGCATGGGCTCACCCGCCGGGGGGAATCCGCAGGCGAGGGCAAGGCCCGAGACGAGTAGCCGGGGCAGACAAACAAGCCGAGGAGACACGATGGCCTATGAAACCATCCTGGTCAGCGATGTTGAGGGCGTCCGCACGATCACCCTCAACCGGCCGAAAGAGCTGAACGCCGCCGATCACCGCCTGACGCGTGAGTTACGGAAAGCGCTCAAGGAGACGGCCCGAGACAAGACGGTCCGTTGCCTGGTTCTCGCGGCGGCGGGACGGGCCTTCTGCGCGGGCCAGGACCTGAAGGAGGCGACCGCCGGCGAGGAGCCGTTCGATTTTTCGCGGCGGCTGCGTGAGGGCTACAACCCCGTGATCCTGCAATTGCAGTCGTTGGCGGTGCCGACGCTCGCCTCGATCAACGGCGTCGCCGCCGGGGCGGGTTGGAGCCTGGCCCTGGCATGCGATCTTCGGATCGCCTCAAGCCGAGCCAGATTCGTCAGCGCCTTCAGCAGCATCGGCCTGATCCCTGACAGCGGGATGACCTGGACGCTCCCGCGCCTGGTGGGCTATGCCAGGGCCCTGGAGATCACCTGGTCGAGCGATGCCATCTCCGCAGAAACGGCACTACAATGGGGTTTGATTCACCGGATGGTCGAGCCCGACGCGCTCTGCGATGCGACCGCGCAGTGGGCGTTGCGGCTCGCCCGCGGCCCGACCCGCGGCTATGCCTTGGCCAAACGCGCCCTCATCGCGGGTCTCGGCGCCGACCTCGAGACGCAGTTGGAATACGAAGCCGTCCTCCAGGGCATCGCGGGACAAACCAGGGATTACGAGAAAGGCGTCTCGGCCTTCATTCACAAGCGGCAACCGGAGTTTACAGGTGAGTAGCGATCGAGTCATCGGTGTAGTGGGATCGGGCACGATGGGGTCCGGCATCGCCCAGACCGCGGCGACGGCGGGCTTCGTGGTTCGGACGTTGGATACCGATCCACAGTTGGTCAAGGACGCCTATGCAGCCGTCATTGAGCGGCTCGACCGGCGCGTGGCGAAAGGCAGATTGCCGAGGAATGAGCGCGATGAGACCGTCGCGCGCCTTCATGTTGCGAACAACGTGGGCGAACTGGCGGACGCCGAATGTGTGATCGAGGCCGTGCCCGAGGACCTGTCCCTCAAACGCAAGGTCCTCGCCGAATTGCAGACCGCGGTCTCGCCGCGAACCCTGCTGGCGACGAACACCTCGAGTTTCTCCATCGCGAAACTCGCCGAGGGGCTGGATCGGGCGGATCGGTTCCTGGGGATGCACTTCTTCAACCCCGCGCCGGTGATGAAACTGGTCGAACTCGTCCAGGGCCCCCAGACAAGCGAACAATCCTTGGTTGATGCCCGCGCGATCTGCACGAAGCTCGACAAGACGCCGGTGAAAGTGAAAGACTCGCCGGGTTTCATCGGCAACCGGGTCAACCGCCCGTTCTATCTGGAGTCGTTGCGTCTGCTCGAGACGGGCGAGGCGGACGTGAGGTCGATCGATGAGGCGATGAAGGCCGTCGGCGGCTTCCGAATGGGGCCGTTCGAGCTGCTCGATCTCATCGGTCTCGACATCAACCTGCGCGTGACCGAGACCGTCTATCACGATCTGGGCCGACCGGCCCGGTTCGCGCCCAACGCCGTCCAGCAGTCGCTCGTCGCGGCCGGTCATCACGGGCGCAAGACAGGCCGCGGCTTCTACGATCACACCAACGGCGACCCGACGCCCGCCTATGAAACGCGACTGAAGAACGCGTCGTCGTGGCAGCCGAGGCCGGCGCTGACGGCCTTTGCGCAGATGCTCGACAAGCCGGCGGACCGCAGGCTGTGGCTCTACGCCCGCGTCTTCACGGCGGTGATGAATGAAGCCGCGCGGGTCGCGGATTCGATCGCGCTGCCGCGCGACGTCAATCTGGCGATGGAACTGGGTTTCCACTATCCCGAGGGGCCGCTGGCCGTTGCCGACGCCGTCGGCCTGGACATCATGCAGAAGCTGCTGTCGGAGTTCTACGAAGAATCCGGCCGCGACGAGCGCTACGCGCCCAACCCGCTGCTCGATCGCCGCGTGGCGGAGGGGCACCTCGGCGAAAGGGCGGCGAGGGGCTTTCTGTACCATGCGCTGTAGAATCGAGGGCAAGGCGCGCAACGGTTGCCCCATCACCACAGAACCCGTCGTGAAGGGTGGATAAACCGGAACAAAGCACTCGGATCTCGGCTCCGCGAGACGAATCCAAGCATCAGAATGCGACACGCTGTCATTGTTGACTGTCTGCGAACTCCCATCGGACGCTATCGCGGCGCGCTGGCGCCGGTGCGGCCGGACGACATGGCCGCGCTCGTGATCCGCTCACTGGTCGATCGGACGGGGATCGACCCGGCGCTGATCGATGACTGCTATTGGGGCGCGGCGAACCAGGCGGGGGAAGACAACCGAAACGCCGCGCGAATGGCGGTCCTGCTGGCCGGCCTGCCCGACCGCGTTCCCGGCTGCACGGTCAACCGGCTGTGTGCTTCGGGTCTCGAGGCGGTCGCCCTGGCCGCCCGGATGATCGAGGCCGAGCATGGAGACGTGTTCATCGCCGGCGGGGCCGAGTCGATGAGCCGGGCGCCGCTCGTGCTGCCCAAGCCGGCCGAGGCCTGGGTTCGCGGCAATCAGCAACTCTACGACTCGACGCTCGGCTGGCGGATGACCAACCCGAAGCTCGCCGAGCGCTATTACCCCTACGGCATGGGCGAGACGGCGGAAAACGTGGCCGAGCGCTACAAGATCAGCCGGGAGGCGCAAGACGCCTTCGCCTTCGAAAGCCAGATGCGGTGCAAGGCGGCCGTGGCGGCGGAGCGCCTGGCGGAGGAAATCATCCCGGTCGAGGTGCCGCTCGGCCGAGGCAAGACGACCACGGTCGATCAGGACGAACACCCGCGACCGGAAACAACGATCGAGGCCCTCGCGAAGCTCCGGCCGGCGTTTCGTGAAGGCGGCACGGTCACGGCGGGCAACAGTTCCGGCATCAACGACGGCGCCGCGGCCCTGCTGGTCGTCGAAGAGAAGACAGCGGGCGAGCTGGGTCTCACGCCGTTGGCTCGCGTGCGACAGTCCGCGACGGCCGGCGTCGATCCCGCCTGCATGGGGCTCGGGCCGATTCCCGCCACGCGGAAGGTGCTGGCCCGGTCCGGCTGGTCGATCGACGATCTCGATCTGATCGAGTTGAACGAGGCCTTCGCCGCCCAATCGCTGGCGTGTATCGCGGAGCTGAGGCTCGACCCGGCGAAGGTCAACGTCAACGGCGGCGCCATCGCGCTGGGCCACCCGCTCGGGTGCAGCGGGGCCAGGCTCGCGACGACGCTCGTGCGCGAGATGCGGCGCCGCGGCGCGCGGCGCGGCCTCGCGACGCTGTGCGTCGGCGTCGGCCAGGGAATGGCCGTTCTTTTTGAACGCGCGTGAGAGTCCGACGCCTCGGGAGGCCTTTCGGTCGCACCGCCGGTGCGTGCACGGGCGAGACGCCCGCGCCACAGGCTCGTACCACAGACTCGTGGCTCAGTTTCACGCCACGGAGATATCAGGACGCACGCTGAATGCGAAACCGCTCCGCATACCAAGCCTCGCTCATCGGCGCCGTGCTGCTTCCGGCGGCTCTGTCAGGCTGTGGGCCGCGGACCATCCCGCCCGTCGCGGGCGTGTTGCCTCCTGGCGAACCGGTCGAGGTCGACTGGAGCGACTACGCCCTGCTGCTGGACCGGGTCGTCGCCGGCGAGACAATCGACACGGAGAAGCTGCTCGCCAACCGCCCCCTGTTGGATCGCATCCTGGCCCGTCTCGCGCGCGTCGGGCCGACCTCCAAGCCGGAGTCGTTTCCGCAGAACGCCGACCGTCTCGCCTTTCTCATCAACGCGCACAACGCCGCGGTGCTTCGCAGCCTGGTCGCCCTGGCGACCAAGGGCAAGATACCGGTCCGCCTGCCCTGGAGTCTGGAGCAGCGGTTCCAGTTCGTGATTGACGGCGTCCTACGGACGCCGGCGGACCTGCGCCGGCTCGCCCTGGATCAGGCCGGCACCGACTGGCGGGTCCGCCTGGCGCTGTATGACGGGCATCGGATCGGCCCGCCGCTGGCGCGACGGGTGTTCTTCGGCGACATGCTGGACGCGCAGCTGAACCACCAGACCCGCCGCGCGATCGGCTCGGATCGCCTCGTCCGGATCGACCACGAAGCATCCAAGCGCCTGCTTGTCTGGCGGGGGCTCTACGAGATCCGCGCCGAATTGATCGCGGATTACGAACGTCGCATGCAAACGACCGACGCCACAATGCTGAGCGTCCTGTTGGAATGGTGTGAACCCCAACGGCGGGAGACACTGAACAGCGCCATCGGCTACCGCGCGGCCCCGCTGCCGGCGGATCACCGGACGGACGGATCGGGGGATGAACGGTGAAGCCGCGCCGCCGATCGGACGATTGCCACGGGCGCCATGCACGGGGTCGGGCCACCGCCGGTCGAATCGTCAGCGACCGCGAATGGCCCGGTTGTTTCTGACGACCTTCTTTTCCTTGCGGCCCGGTCGCTTCGAGTTTGACAGGCGAATCGCCCTCTTGGTGTTGTCGACCTTGAAGATGCCGGTGGTGCGTCCGCCGCGCGCGCCGCTGGTGACGTAGGCGTACTTGATTCGGATGTGGGCGCTGTTGAGCCGCGCACAGAGGTCGGCCATCGCCCCGGGGCGATTCGACATCTCGGCCGCCAGCACCTCGGTCTCGGCGATGGGCAGGTTGAGCGACTTCAACAGCGACCTCGCCTTCTCCGTGTTCGCGGCCACGAGCCGGAAGACGCCGTGTTCCACCGAATCCATCAACGTCATCGCGACGACGTTGACCTTGTGCTCCGCCAGGGCGTCACAGACCCTGGAGAGGATACCGGGTTTGCTCACGAGGAACACCGAGAACTGGATCACAGGGCTGAACATGATGATTCCTTGCCGGAAAGGCGACCTTCACGTCGAACGGGTCGCGCAAGGCGCTGAAGATGCCGAAACACGCCTCCATTATAGTCGCGGACCTCGCGATTCGGAAGCGCTCGCCGACGCGGAGCCCGACGGAGGATTCATGACAGTTCAGGCGGCTCTTATGTAGCGGCCGCCCCCCGTGGCGGCCGTTGCGCGGCGGAGCACATGTGCGTCCCGACGTCCGCCACGGGGGGCGGACGCTACGAAGAAGGACTGCGCCGTCATCCGCCTGAACTGTCATAGCCCCCCCGACGGAGGGCCGCAGCAATCCAGGCGGCATGGGTTTGGAGCCAGGCGTCCGTCCCACGAGTTCTTCGATCCCATGGCGGCCGGGCTTCAGCCGGGCTTTCTCCGCCCAGGCCCGGCTGAAGTCGGTCCGGCGGCCCGCCTCAACGGTCCTGGAGCCGGAGAGAATGGGAGAGAATCGGCTGTCGCAGAGCCGGTTGACCCCTGCCGAACATCGTGTAGAATGCGGGGCTCAAAAGTTGTTCCTGACCACCGCCCACGTTGGGGAAGATCCCGATGTCCTTCGTAACCGACAAGTGCTTTCAGGCCAAGCCGCGTGAGATCGAGCGAAAATGGTACGCCGTGGATGCGGAGGGCCAGGTCCTCGGCCGTCTCGCGGCGAAGCTGGCCACGGTCCTGATGGGCAAACACAAGCCGATCTACACTCCCCACGCCGACACGGGCGATTTCGTGGTGGTCACGAACGCCGAAAAGGTGATGGTCACGGGGCGCAAGGCGGAGTCCAAGTCCTACGCCCGCTACACCTACCACCCCGGTGGATTGCGGGTCACGTCGTTCGAGGTCATGCGTGCCCGGCATCCGGAGCGGATCATTCTGCTGGCCGTCAAGCGCATGCTGCCCAAGAACGCGATGGGACGGCGGCTGCTCACGAAGTTGAAGGTTTATGCCGGTCCGGACCATCCGCATCAGGCTCAGCAATGCGAGCCACTGAATCTGGAAGCCCTCTAGTCCGGCCCGTTTGGAAGGAGACTCGACCGTGTCCGATCAACCCACGGCATCGCCGGAGCAGACGACGCCCGCCGCCGAGACCACCCCGGCCGATGCTTCCCCGCCAGCGCCCGAAGCGGCTGTCGAAGCCGCGCCCGCCGTCGCGCCGAAGCCGCAGCGCCAGCCCGATGCGAAGAGCGGGGGCTATTTCTGGGGCACTGGCCGGCGGAAGACCGCCGTCGCCCGCGTGCGTATCCGGCCCGGCGAAGGCAAGTTCCTGGTAAACAAGCGGGAGATCGACGCCTACTTCTGTGCGGACCGCGATCGGGCCGATGTCCTGGCGCCCCTAAAGGCCAGCAAGGCCGCGGGCAAGTATGACGTGTTCGTGACCGTCGGCGGCGGCGGCCCGACCGGGCAGGCCGGCGCGGTGATGCTCGGCGTCGCGCGGGCCCTCCTCAAGGCCGATCCGGACCTGGAAGGCGTCCTGCGCGAAGGCGACTATCTGACGCGAGACGCCCGCAAGGTGGAACGCAAGAAGCCGGGACAACCGGGCGCCCGCAAGCGATTCCAGTTCTCGAAGCGCTGACCCACACGGTCCGGGCTCCGCGGGGCCCGCCGGCCTCGCCGGGTGCAGACCCGGACGATTCTGTTTCATCAGGCAGCTCGTCGCCCCGTGGCGCCGGGCTGCTCGTCTTTTTGCGACACGTCCGACCAGGCGGATTCTCGATGTCTCTTTGCGACCGCGTCCT
>JBHHUY010000131.1:0-8364 GCA_046753965.1 Phycisphaerae bacterium | reverse complement strand
CTGCACGATGCTCTTCTTCGCGATGTCCGCCTCGCACAGGATTTTGATGACGTTCAGGATCGCCGTGCCCATCTTGACCGTCACCTGGCCCACGTTGTGCATGAGCCCGTCGATGCGGAAACGAAGGGAAAAGGTGTCGGTCTTCGGCTCGATGTGGATGTCGGTCGCCCGCGTCCGAAACGCGACGAACAGCAATTGCCGCAGGGCCTCGATTGCGTCGCCCGCCCTGTCGCCTTTGCCCTGCTGGGGCGCGAGCTCGCGTGACTTCCGGGTCAGGAGGCGAACCTCCCGGCTCGTCTCAGGGGCCCCTTCGGGCTTCGGAACACTGACACAAGCCTGCAGAAGAGGCCCGAGCTGCTTGGAGAGCGGCCCGGCCGCCATCGCGCGGGCCGCCAGCGTCGCGGCCACCGTCGATTGGTCGATGGGGGTGGGCGGCAGTTCCTCCTCTTCTTCGACCACGAATTCGGCCGTCACCGTTTCACCCGCCGGCCCCTCCACCTCGTCCGGAAGCAGACGGATGTAGGTCGAGCCGATCCGAATCGTGTCGCCGAAGGACAGCGCCGCCTTCAGGACGCGGTTCTCGCCGATCCAGGTGCCGTTGTGGCTCTTGAGGTCGCGGACCTCAAAAGCCCCCTCTTTCGCTTCGATCACGCAGTGCTTGCGCGAGGCGACTTTCTCCGCCACAACAATGTCGTTGCCCGCTTGCCGCCCGATCGTTATCGTCGGCCCGTCGAACGGGACGATGTGGGGTGGTCCGTTCGATTGGATCTCAAGCCTCGGCATCAGGCCATGCACCCTCACGTGGTCTCGGTCGGAATCGGCGGCGATCGCCCGATTCCGGCGTCGGCGCTTCTATCATCATCGATCAGCGCTCGCGGTACAAGATCAGAAGCCGCAGGCCAAGCCGTCAGCGCTCAGCCGTCAGCTCCCAGTCATGAGCCGTCGACCGGAGAGAATGCGACGTTCGGCTTGCCGTTTGGCGGATGCACAGGCCGGAGAGAGAGCCCGCGGGTCAACCGAGAATGGCGCCCGTCCGGCCGGAGCGAATGCCCTTGAGCCGCATCTTGAGCTCGTCCGGATTCGGCGCGGCGTCCATCGCCACGTCGAGTTCGATATACTCATCCATCACCAGCTTGTAGAGCGCTTCGGTGAAATCCTGCATCCCCTCCTCGGTGGCCCCCTTGAGCACGGATGTGATCTCGAAGTCTCGGCCCTCGGCGATCAGCTTTCGAATCGAGGCGTTCGTGATCATGACTTCACAGCAGGGGATCCGTGAGCGATCGGGATGGATGCTCTTGAGCAGCTTCTGGCAGATCACGGCCTTCAGGTTGAAGACGAGAGACTGGCGGATCAGCGGCCGCGCCGCCTCGGGGAAGAGATCGAGGATGCGGGTAATCGTCTGGGAACTGCTCGAGGCGTGGATCGTTCCAAAGACAAGATGCCCCGTCTCCGCCGCGTGCATCGCCGCCTCGAAGGTCTCCCGATCCCGCATCTCGCCGACCAGCACCACGTCGGGGTCCTCGCGCATCAGGTACTTCAGCGCGGCGTGAAAATCCTGCACATCGATGCCGATCTCACGCTGATTGATGAAGGCCTTCTTGTCCTCAAAAAGGTATTCGATCGGATCCTCAATCGTCACGATGTGACAGGCGCGGGTCGCGTTGATCTCGTTGATCATCGCGGCGATCGTCGTGGACTTGCCCGATCCCGTGATGCCCGCCAACAGGACGAGGCCCTGGTGGAACTTCGAGATGTCCCGCAGCACCGGCGGGACGCCCAACTGCTCGAAGTCCTTGATCTCCTTCGTCACCCGTCGCGCCGCCATCGACGTCATGCCTCGCTGGCGGAACATGTTCACGCGAAACCGATCGAGACCCGGAACCTGGTGCGCGAAGTCCAGCGCGCCGTTTTCGAAGAAGTATTGCCTCTGCTCCTCCGTGATCACCTCGAAGAGCATCTCCTCGATCTGTTCGGTCGAGAGCGGCGGCTCCTGGGCCGCGCGAACCCCCCCGGCCACGCGAAACCGCGGCGGCGAATCCGCCTTCAAGTGCAGGTCGCTCGCGCCCAGCTTACAGCAGGCTCGGAAAAGGCGATTGATCGCGGGTTGATCGGACTTGTCAACACCTGACTTTTTCCCGCTGACCTGGTGACAATCCACGGGGTTCAAATGATCCGATCCTTCCGACCGTCCGGGCATGATCGCTCCTCGATGGGCAGGGATGGTTGACGGTTGCGTCCGCCTCGTTTCGCAAAGCGGCAACCGGGCGGCGAGCCCGTTGATGCTCGCACGCGAAATCGGGCGGTGTGGGCCCCGCGCGCCCTCTCCACACTGCATTCTAGGGTGGTGATTCGGCGAATCAAGCAGACGGCCCATCGCCCGCCGGACAAGGGTCCATGACAGTTCAGGCGGCTCTCATGTAGCGTCCGCCCCCCGTGGCGGATGTCGGGACGCACATGTGCTCCGCCGCGCAACGTCCGCCACGGGGGGCGGACGCTACGAAGAAGGACTGCCCCGTCGCCCACCTGAACTGTCATGGACCCGCCGGACAAGCTCGTTTGACTCAGGCATGGGTCTCGACGCGGCAATCGGGCAGCGCCTCCAGAAACCGCCGCCCATAAAACTTCGTCCTAACACGGCGGTCCAACACGACGACAATGCCCCGGTCTTCCCGGCTGCGAATCAATCGACCGAAACCCTGCTTGAGCCGCAGCACCGCCTCCGGCAACTGGAACTCCATGAACGGATTGCCGCCGGCGGCCTTGACGGCCTCGATTCGCGCCTCGATCAGCGGCCGGTCCGGCGCGGCGAACGGCAGCTTCGTGATGATCACGTTGCTCAGGGCGGCCCCGGGCACGTCGACCCCCTGCCAGAAGGAATCCGTGCCGAACAGCACCGTCCGCGGTTTGCGCTTGAGGCGCTCCAACATCCGCCCGCGAGGCATGTCACGCCCCTGGACGAGCAGGGTCATTCCATGTTCCCGGCAGAACGGCTCCAGCTTCGCGGCCGCTTCGTTCAATGCGTAGTAGCTCGTGAACAGCACCATCGCCCGCCCCTGCGTCTCCAACAGGTAGTGCTGAATCCGATCACAGGCCGCATCGATGAACTCCGGCGCATTCGGCTCCGGCAACGCCGTTTCGAGATGCAGGGTCACCTGACGGCGGTAGTCGTACGGCGAGTCCAACAGCAGCTCATCCGCCTCGTCAACGCCGAGACGTCCGCGAAGATAGGCGAAACCCTCCTCGCCTCCGGTCGAAAGCGTCGCGCTGGTCAGGATGACGCTGCCGGTCCGTTCGAACAGGGTTTCTCGAAGAACTTGATCGACTTTGAGCGGCGCGGCACGCAGGGTGGTTCGCGGTTCGCGCCCCTCCGATCGTTCGAGCCAGTAGACGTAACCTTCCATCTCCTGCGACAGAAGGTCTTCCAGGACCCCGGCCGTCTCTTCGCAGCGATCCGCCAGGCTGCTCAGCTCGAACCGGTCGTCCTCCCGATCGAACCGGTCGCGCAGCGCCTTGAGTCCGGCGGAGAGTTCCTCCAGCGCCGGGCTCAGCAGGTTGACAATGCCGGCCCCCTGATCCAGCCGACCCGATCCGCGCGTGGTGGGAACGGCCTCCCGCAATCCCGTGAACAGCGCGTCGCACCGCGCCTCGGCGTCGACGACCGCGCGAACCAGGTCCGGGCAATCCAGCATCGCGACGAAACCGCGACCGGTCCGCTCGTTGAAGATGGACCGCAGCAGGCGTTGGACCTGAAGGTTGGAAACGCTCAGGCCCATGTGCTCGCCCGCGACCGACTCGATGTTGTGGGCTTCGTCGAAGACGACGTGGTCGTAGTCCGGCAACACGGACACGTTGCGGCGCCGCAGCGCGAGGTCGGCGAAGAACAGGGCGTGGTTCACGACCAGCAGGTTGGCCCCCTCCGCGCGCCGCCGGGCCTTCTGATAGAAGCACTGGTCGTAGTGCTCACACTGATTGCCCATGCAGTTGTTGCGTTCGCTGCGCACGCGCATCCACACCTCGGCGCCGGGCTGGAAATCCAGGTCCGACAAGGATCCGTCCTGCGTGTCATAAGCCCAATCCTCGATCCGGTGCAGTTGGTGAAGCTGCCGTCGATCGGAAAACACCGTCTCCTGTCTTCGACTAGTCTGTGTCAGTCGGCGCAGACCGATGTAGTTGTTCCGGCCCTTGACCAGTTCGGCCTTGAACGTTCCCTCGATCACCGCTTGCAGGGCGGGAATGTCCTTCTCGATCAGTTGCTCCTGCAACGCGATCGTGTGCGTCGAGACAACAATCCGCTCTCGATGACTGAGGATGCGGTCAATGGCGGGCAGGAGATAGGCAAAGCTCTTGCCCACGCCGGTGCCCGCTTCGACCAACAGGTGTCGGGGCGAGGCCAGCGCCTTCGCGACGGCGTCTGCCATCGCGGTCTGCTGGGGGCGTGTCTCGTACCGCGGAATCGCCCGCTCGATGCGTGATGCCCATTGCCCTTGACCGACCTGCGACAAGGCTGAACCCCAAAACGGCCTCGGTGGTGCGGCGCCGTTCTCGGCGCTCGCGCGGGCAAGCTCGCGGGAAGCACGCTCAGCCCAGCGTCCGTACGAACTCGACGAGAAACGCCAGCATGACCAGCGATGTGACGAACACGATCACCGTCGCCATGACCGTCACGAGCGTCGAACCGCGCATGATACCCTGCTGGTACGTCGCCATGATGTGCGGGCGGGCCAGCGTCAACATCGCGAGCAACACCGCCGCGATCGACGGCCAGATGCTGATGGAATGCATGTAGCTATAGATCCACACCCATCGGGGCACATCCTGCTCATAGCCGATCGCGCGATGGACGAAATGCCCGCGAACGTAGTAGAGCCCGTCGCGGATGTACCCGTTCGGCGCGTCTCCGCCGATGAGCGCATAGACGACCGCATAGACGATGAAGTTGCTCAGTCCGAGGATGATGAGCCAGACGCAAACCCGGTTTCGCCGGCGACGGTCCATGACGCCAGATTACTCGGAAGCCGGGCCGAGGAACAGCAAGCGGGGCCGATTCGACGCACGAGGCGCCGGCGCCCGGCCTGCAGGCGGCTTCTCGAACACATTCCTTGAAGAAAAACGGGCCGGCATGATGCAGAGAGCCCGCATGATCCGCGTATCTATTCGCGGGCCGATGGGGCCCGCGAACGGGCGGCACGAGCCGACCATGCGAAAGCGAGGTTCTCATGTTTCACGAACAACTCACGCAAACACCGGACGCACACGCCTGGCGCCGGCTCGCTGTCGCCCTGGCGGCCTTGACAGCCTCGCTCACAGGCTGCTTCGCGCTGGCGTATGCCTCGGGACGATTGGGCTGGTGGTAGGCCGGAACGAAACGCAACAACGGGGCGATGCGGTATCGCCCTCAGAATCGTGCGAGCGGCGCGGTGTCGCTCGGGACACAAGCGGCCGACGAGAAACCGTCGACCCTGAAGAAAAGGAGCTTTCCCATGAGCGCGTTTCCCTCAACCGTGGACTTCCTGCAGCAGACGGCCTCGACCCTGGCGATCCTGCTGGTCAGGATCACGGCAGATGCCATCGCCTTCGTCGGTGGATCGTTTTGAACCGTCTCGGGCCGGAACCGGTTGCCGACGCCCGTCGCGAGACAGCGCGGCGACCGCCCCCGGGCGCTGGAGACGGCGCATTGCGAATGACGACCGCCGGCCGCGCCGGCGGTCGTCATTCGTTCGGGTGCCCGGCGCCGGCGGAAGCATCCGCCGTGCCGTGCCCGGAAAACTTGGAGGCGGGGGGAATCGAACCCCCGTCCCGAAGCACTTCGAGAAAGGCCTCTACGTGCGTAGTCGATTGTTTGATCTCGACCCCGTCGGCGCCAATCGACAGGCTACGCCGGGGTCCAACTCGACTGTTGTCTCATCGAGCCGCGGCCGAGTAGCGCGGATCGACCAGCCTGCTGTGTACCGTCGCCCCGCCTAGCAGGCGTCGGCGGTTTGACGGGCGGCTACTTAGGCCGCCATGCGCAACTGCGAGTTGGCATGTAAGAGTTTTCGTCAGGTGTTTTACGAGGCCGCCTGACAACCTCGGCACGCCACCTTTCCGTCAACTTGCCCGGTCGAACCCAATTCGCCCCCGGGTCGGATCCTTTCATCCACACGCCGGATTATAACCGCGGGCCGGCGCCAAGCCACGGCGAAACCCGGCAGCACGCTGTTCGGGCGGAAGCCCCCGGAAGGTCCGTCCCGACGCCGCCGGCGTCCCGGCTGCCTTCGGATCCGCTACCAGGCGTGCGTCCCAAGACCTCTGTGGCACGGGCGTCTCGCCCGTGTCCGCACCGCCGGGACGGCGGTGCCACAGGACTTCCAGACACACACTTCCGGACGCACACTTCCAGACGCACACTTCCGGACGCACACTTCCAGACGCACTCCAAGTAGGCTTGCTCAGCGTTCCTTCCGGGAATCAGATGCGTCCGGGAGGTGCCCTGCGGGGCTCAAACCGAGCAGTATTGCGTTTCCTCAAGCTGAGCAGTTTCCAGAGGAAGAGCCGCGGACTTCAGTCCGCGCGGCTTTTCGAGCGCTGGTCGGCGTTTCTCTACACCAGACGACCGCGCGAGCTGAAGCTCGCGGCTCTTAGCGCGAAGAAACGGACAGTTTGCGTCATCAAGTCCCGGCGCTGCAGGATCAGCACTAGAAGACGACGAAGATTTCCCGCTTCAACAGGCCACCGACGATTTCCACCGTCAGGGTGTCGACGGTCTCCGCCGACGCGCCGGGGACGTGGAGATCGATCACCGGGTTCGGGTTGCCGCCGGGGACGGTGAGCTCGGTCGAGTTGCTGAAGCCGTCGGTTCCGGAGATGGTCAGCCGGATGACGCTGTCCGCCGCGACGCAGGACAACCGGGCGGTTGCGATGTAACTCTCCCCCGGCTCGGGATCGGTGGGGGCCGTCGAGAACCGGTCGAGCACCTCGATGTCGCCTCCGAGATCGATCGAGAGTTCCGGGAACGGCCCGGTCGCCGGGACGTCCACGGCCTGACTCGTCCCCTGTGGGACGCCGGGCAGTCGCGCGAAGGCCTGGATTTCGGCGCGGTTTCCCGGGACAAGCCCCGAGGCTTCGTTCTGCTTGATTCTCTGACAAATCGCATCGGCGAGGCTGGGAGCGCCCGGTCCGGCGCTGGCGCCGAGCGTCGCGCAATACGCACTCAGACCCTGGAATCCGACTTCACAGAGCAGCGTTACGCCGCCTCCCGCGGGCGGGTCGAGGGTGCCGGCTGCGACGGCCGCCCCCAATTCCAGGCAGAGTTGGACCTCGGCGCCGGGAACCTTGAGGAACGTGCAGCCGTGTCCCAGGTTTTCTGCGATGGCCTGGCAAATCTCACTCTCCGCGACGTCAATGATCGGCTCGCTGACCGGCAGCCGCGCTTTGTATTCGCCGGACGTGCCCGTCGGGTTTGCCAGGAAGGAGGGGACGGCGGCGTCGAACGGGCTGCCGAAGGTGACGAACACCTCGGCGCCGTCCAGGGGCTGGTTGCAGCGTTCGACGAAGACAATCACGGTGTTGTTGCTCGCGGCCGCGGCCGAGCCTTTGGCGCCTGTTGAACCGGCGGCGCGCCGGGTCGCATCACCGTCGAACACGGGCCCGCGGCGCATCTCGATCCGCATGGGGACGCCGATGCGGCTGGGCACATCGGGCCCGGTCGCGGGCACCTTGGGTTTTCCGGGCGACGGGTTGGACAGGTCGACGGTCGTGTTGACCTGGGTCGATCCGTCGCCTGAAACGCCGCTGACGACGACGCGGGTCGCGCTCTTCCAGTCGAACTCGATCGTACTGCCGTCGACGCCGAGCATCTTCCTGAGTTGGCCGGTCTCGTCGAAGAAGACCCAGGTGGCCTCGTCGGTATCAAGCTGATCGGGCGTCTGATAGCGCAGGGCGGTCAGGTTGGTCGGCAGGCCGTCGCCATCCTTGTCGGCGTAGACGGTGAGGCCTTCGCCGTCATCGGACAGGCCGCCGAGGATGCGGGGGTCGTCGGGATGGCTGTAGAGGATGAACTCACCGTTGGAAGGCGCCCCGCCGGGCAGCAGGTCTCCCGAGGGGTCTGTCGGAGGGTCGCAGGTGAGGCCGCCGGCGGCAGCCACGAGCGCAAGCAGACAGATCCAACACGTTGAAAGAGAGATTCGGTGACTCATCGGGATACTCCTTCTTGGGTGCCGCGCAAGGTCGCGGCATACTTGTGATCCGCCAAACGGCAAAGCCGGGCCGCGAGTTCGCCGCGGCGATGGACCCTGTCATTCCCGCTCGATACGCTCAGCGTGCGTCCCGAAAGTCCTGCGGCACCGCCGTCTCGGCGGTGCGGACACGGGCGGGACGCCCGTGCCA
>JBHHUY010000130.1:0-8375 GCA_046753965.1 Phycisphaerae bacterium | reverse complement strand
AGATGCCGATGAACAGGCAGGCCACCTCCAGGATCGCCACGTAGTTGAAGTTGTTCTCCCGGCGGAGCCCCCGAGGCGTCAGCATCAAGGACAGCGCAACGAACAGGAGTTGCACGATCTCCCGCAGGAACGTGAACGGCTGCCAGGAGGTACCGACAAAGTCCCGGCCCGGCGCGAGGGTGCCGGTGGCCAGGACAACCCCGGCAAGAAAGAGAAAATTGATCTTGCCCGTGACCGCGAGTCTCTCGACTTGGCGCTCGTCACGGGTGATATCCGGCTTCGCCTCTCTTCGGTAAGCGAACGTATCCCACGCGTAATAGACGATGAGGAGCAAAACGATCGTGAAGGCCCATTCCTTCCACAGAACCAGGGTCCAGAGAAACGGCACCCCCCGCAGATAGCCCAGAAACAGCGGCGGATCGCCGATCGGAAGCAGCGAGCCGCCGATGTTGCTGACGATGAAAATGAAGAACACCACCGTGTGAACGACGTGTTTCCGCTCGGAGTTGGTCTTCAGGAGCGGCCGGATGAGCAGCATCGCCGCGCCCGTCGTGCCGACCAGACTGGCGAGCACGCCGCCGATGGCCAGAAAAATGACGTTGGTCCGCGGATGGGCCGGGATGTCGCCCTTCACGCCGATTCCGCCGGAGATCACGTAAAGGCTGAACAGCAGCGACATGAACGGGATGTATTCCATCAGCGCGTTGCCGAGCGCGCCGGCCAGCGCCGACATCCCCGTGGCCGACGTGTGATGTCCCTCATGGGCGTGCGTGTGAAGACCCAGGCCGTGCAGAACCTTCACCACGAACGCGTCGTGGACCGAGGTTCCATAGCCCCGCCGGTGGTAATAGGCCAGCGTCACCAGGCCCAGGAGCACGGCGATGACCAGCTTGTTGCGATTGTGGTGCCACCAGTGCTCGGTCTTCCTGAGAAGCGGCAGGATGGCGATGCACAAGAGCAACGCCGCAAACGGCAGGACCCAGACGAGGTTTGGAATGTGCTGCAAGCCGGGGTGAGAGGATTCCGCCAGGATCATGAACCGCATCCGTGCCTCTGTGTGAGTGCTTCCCGAGAACCGCGCGGCGCCGCCGTCACTCGGGAAAGGCACCGGTTCGGGCGCTCGTCGCGCCGCCTGCGGCTCGGGAACGCGCTCAAAGACCCGCGCGGCCCGCGTGTGACCGCGCCTCCGCTCCCCTATTCATCGGCATTCCGCAGCCGTTGCTGCGGTCGGGCCCGCCATCCTATGGCCCCACGCCCGAGGCCGCATCCCGAAATCTCCGCCCGCGCGGCCGTCTCGCACGCCGGCCCACCGTCGAGCCGGGACGCCGTGTCCCTCCGCGCCGGTCGGCTCGCCGGAGATCGCCCCCGCCTTTGTTCCCCCACGCGATCACCGAAAAAAAGCGCGGCGAGGCTTGACAAACGCCAAATGTTCGCATAATGTTTGGATGTCGTCCCCCCGCGCCCGAGGGAGTATCCTGGGGCGTGGTCGCGCGCCCCCCGTGGACGCCGATCCGGTTCGAGTGCGTCCTGGAAGCCCTGTGGCGCCGCCGTCTCGGCGGCGCGGACACGGGCGGGACGCCCGTGCCTCAGGGGGTTCGGGACGCACTCTCAGGGCCTTCCGTCAATGAACGCCGGGCGCGCGCCCGGTGAAGTCAAACGCCTGAATGCAAGGGAGAACGTGATGCGGATGAAAACTGCCTGTCAGAAGCTGGGAGCAACCCTGCGCACGCCGCTCGTCGTCGTCGCGCTGGTCGCCGTCACCGCCCTGGTGACGCGCCAGGTCATCTCGGACGAGAAACCCGGCCAGAGCAAGGCCCACGAAGAGATGGCCGCCAAGTGGAGAGCCATGAACAGCCCCGGCCCCTTCCACAAGAACATGGACCCGATGGTGGGCGATTGGGTCGCCGCCTCGAAATACTCCCCGGCGCCGGGCGTCCCGCCGGAGGTCAACAAGGGCACCTGCCGCAACTCGTGGATCATGGGCGGACGGTTCATTAAGCAGGAGTATCGCGGCAAGGCGATGGGCGAGCCCTTCGAGGGTCTCGGCATTCTCGGCTACGACAACATGAAGAAGCAGTACACGTCGTCATGGGTCGACAACATGACCACGGGAATCATGGCAGACTTCGGCGTCTGCGACGAGTCCGGCAAGGTTTTTACATTCGAAAGCACGCACCCGGACCCCATGACGGGCAAGCCCGTGAAGATGAAGTCCGTCACCCGAGTCGTCAACAAAGACAAGCACGTCTTTGAAATGTTCCGGGAAGGGCCCGACGGCAAGATGTTCAAGAATCTGGAGATCACCTACACGCGGAAGAAATAGCACGCGCGCCGAGGACGCCGGCGCCACAGAATCTTGCGCTGCTCAGGGCGCGGACCGCATGATCGCCCGGCCGGCTCAGCCCGCGGCCGGCTTCGCCGTTTGGCGGATCGTCCCCTCCACCGTGGCCCCACGGTTCGGCGGCGGCCGATTGCGGGGCTAGCCGCTTCGCTCGGCGAGCAGGATCAGATCGTTGGATCGGTCGGGGTCGAACGGCTCGCGGTTGTAGCTGCCGAACAGACCGATCACGCGCAGATTGCACGCCTCGCACCAGCGCGCGAGCCGATCGGGCGTCGCCCCCGCGTAGAGCGTGCCGCAGCGGACAAAGTGCTGCCAGCCGTTCGCTTGGTAGTGGGTCACGTTGGCCACATCCGCGAGGTCGTCTCGGAAGAAGAAGATGCGCGTCGAGACATAATCGACCCCGTCGCTGCGGGAGACGCGCGGGCCGCGAACGCCCGGCTGCTCGCGGCGCAGCCGGGCGAAGTTCAGGAGTTGGATGAACAGCCGCCCGCCCGGCGTCAGGCGTCCGGCCATCGCCGCGAACGATTCCTCGGCCGCGCCCGGCTCCCCCGTCGCCGCCAGGGCGTTGCCCAGGCAGTAAACGCCGTCGAACGGCCCCGCATCGGTCGGTATGGCCTCGAACGTCGACTCGATCAGGCGCGCGTCGACCCGCCGTTCGGACAGGTGCGCACGCGCAACCGCGAGCATGTCTGCCGAGCTGTCGAGCCCGGTGACCCGGTAGCCCGCCTCCGCCATCGCGGCCAGGTGTCGGCCGCTCCCGCAGCCCGCGTCGAGCAGCCCCCGCGGGCCGGGCGAGCCGAACACGTCCCGCAGGACGGGCAACTCCCGCGCCAGCCGAGCGTCCCAGTTGATCGTCCGGTCGTACCAGCCGGCATCGTCAAAGATGCCGGCCGGGTGCTCCGGCGGCGGGTTGGACATGATGCTTCCCGGATAGAACGCGGGTTCACAACGATCCGGAGGGAGGCCGCGCGGCCCCGCCGCTACCGGCTTCGCCGTTTCCGCGCCTTGCGTCGATCTTTTCTGGCCGGTTTGGAACGGGGGCGAGCCTTGGACTTCGTCGTCGGCATCTTGCCGCCGGCCATCGACGTCTGGGCGAACTGTGAGCCGAATCGCATGCGGTCCACCATCGACATGCCCGCCATCTGCTTCATCATGTCTCGGGCCTGTAGAAACTGCTTGCACAGGCCGCTGACGTCCTCGGTGTGGGTCCCGCTGCCGCGGGCGATGCGGCGGCGGCGCGAAGCGTCGAGGATCTTGGGGTTCGCCCGTTCCGCCGGCGTCATCGAAGAGACGATCGCCTTCATGCGCCGCACCTCGCCCTCGTCGATTTCCATGTCGGTGTCGCGCATCATCTTGCCGACACCGGGGATCAGCTTGAGCATGTCCTTCATCGAGCGGCCGCTCATGACCTTGTCCATCTGCCCGATGAAGTCGTCCAGACTCAAACTGCCCTTCTGCATCTTCGCTTCGAGGCGGGCGGCCTCTTCGGTATCGATCTGCTGCTGGGCGTTCTCGACGAGCGAGACGATGTCGCCCATTCCCAGAATGCGCCCGGCCATCCGGTCCGGGTGGAACTCCTCGAGCCGGTCGAGCTTCTCGCCGACACCGATGAACTTGATCGGCTTGGTTGTGATGCGCTTGACCGACAGGATCGCGCCGCCGCGGGTGTCGGAATCGAACTTCGTCATGATGACGCCGTCGAGTTCCAGCCGGTCGTTGAAGTGTTTCGCGGTGTTGACGGCGTCCTGTCCGGTCATCGCGTCCAGGACGAGATAGATCTGGTGCGGAGAGACCGCCCCGGCGATATTGGCCACCTCCTGCATCAGTTCCTCGTCGATCGCCAGGCGACCGGCGGTGTCGAGGATGACAACATCCAGGAGTTTCTTGCCGGCCGCCAGGACGCCGTTGCGGCAGACCTTGACGGGATTCTGGTGCCCGCGTTCCGTGTGCACCGCCACACCGAGTTGCTCGGCGAGGACCTCAAGCTGATCGATGGCCGCGGGCCGCTTGAGGTCCGCCGCCACGAGCATGGGCTTCTTGCCGCGATTCAGGCAGTACTTTGCCAGCTTCGCGCAGGTGGTCGTCTTGCCCGAGCCCTGGAGACCGGCCATCAGGATGATGGTGGGCTGGCCGGAGACCCAGGGGATACGCGAATCGACCGGCCCCATCAGGTTGATCAACTCGTCGTGGACGATCTTGACCATGACCTGCTCGGGCTGGAGCGTCTTGATGATCTCGGCGCCCAGGGCCTTCTCAGTGACCGACTTCGTGAACGTTTTCACGACATCGAGGTGAACGTCGGCCTCGAGCAGCGCCGTCCGCACATCCCGCATGACCTCACGGACATTGTCCTCCGTGATCCGGCCGCGGCCGCGCAGCTTGCGGAAGACATCGCTGAACCGGTCTGTCAGGGCATCAAACATAGGCGTGAGGATTCATCCATTCGGTCGCCGGGAAGCGATGGCCAAGATACGTGCGGGCCGGCGATCCTTCAAGCAAACCGCCCGGCGACGGGTGATGACACCGGCTCCACGCCGCACCGCTGAGGATGGAGCGTGTCACGCGTATCGCGCACCGCAGCGGATGACCGCGAACGTGTCCGCGCGACGCTGCCCGGCGGCACAGACGGCGCGAACCGGTTGACACGGACCGCGATTCGCCGGCGCGCGGCCCCACAGACATTGAAATGTGTCGAATCCGAGCGCCAGGGGACACTCTCGGGCCAAATTGTCGTAATTCTTTTTCCTACAATAGTTAACATTCAATCATCCACTCAAAGGCCGAAATCGCGGAAAAACACACAGTTGGCGAGTTTCAGAGGATTCTCGCATCTTGTGGGCGTAGGTTCATAGCCAGGCGAGACTTGCCGCGTCTTCCGGGCAGAATCCCGTAACTTTCGATATGGAAAGTATTTATAGCCTATAGCGTGGCCCGGGACAAAACGGAATCTCCCGTTGACATCGTCGCCGCGCCCTGATAGAGTCCCCTGCGTGCACGGGGAAGGGAAGCATCGAACAACCTGAAGCGATCCGCCACGAATACCGGCTACTTTTAGCCGTGGCGCTCCTCCGGCTCAGAACTTCGTTCTGGGCCGGAGGTTTTTTTTCGGACGCTACGCGCGGCGCCGCGAGGATTGCGATTCGGTTTCAACGCGATAGCATCGAAACGATGATCCCTCGCGATTGCGAGCGCGGCGTGTTCATGGCGCGAGTCTCGGCGCAACGCGCCTTGTGTTCCGAGCACTTCGAACTCACCCTGGCGATTGAGGGCTTCCCCGACGCGATTCCGGGCCAGTTTCTTCAAGTCCAATGTCGGCCGCCCTGCGCCGCGCCGATCGAACGCCCGCAGCGGCCGGACGATTCGCCCTGCGCGAACCCGTGCGCCGACCGCGCGCTGCCGATGCTGCGAAGACCCTTCAGCCTGGGCGGACTGCGGCGCGCCGGGACGCATATCGAGATCGACATCGTGGCTCGCGTGGTCGGCCCGGGAACGGCCTGGCTGGATGCCCGGCGCGCCGGTGAACCGGTCAACGTGATCGGCCCCTTGGGGCGCGGTTTTTCCTCACCGCCGCCGGGTCGCAGCGCGCTCCTCGTCGCGGGCGGTGTCGGACTGCCGCCGATTCGGTGGCTGGGAGAAACGCTCTGCAAACAAATGGTGCCGTGCCGCGCGATCTTTGGCGCCCGGACGCGCGATCTGCTGCCGATAACGCTGGTCGCCGAGCCGCGCGGCAACGGTGAGTTTACCCCGTGTTTAGGGGGCTTTTCGTCGCACGGGCTCTCCGCCATGATCACGACGGACGACGGTTCCTGCGGTCTTCAAGGCCGGGTTTCCGATGGGCTACAACGATGCCTCAATCGGTGTGCGGATCGTGACGCCCTCTTCGTGTATGCCTGCGGGCCGGAGCCGATGCTCCGCGCGGTTGCGTCTCTTTGCCGTCGCTACAAAGTGAGATGCGAAGTGGCGATGGAACGCATGATGGCCTGCGGCATGGGCACGTGCCAATCGTGCGTGGTCCGCGTCAGGGATGACTCGTGCGCAGCCGGCTGGCGCTACGCACTGTGTTGCACGGAAGGCCCCGTCTTCGACGCGGCCGATGTCGCCTGGCGTTGATTTCGATCTCGATCCGCCGATTTCGCGCGATTCCGCCGCACGATGTCAATCGAATCGACAAGTGCGCACGGCTTCAAAGCCCCGGCACGTCCTCGCTTTTCCGGATGTGGCCGACTTTTTTTCGGGGGGGCGCGGGATCCGCCGCCCCCCTCGAGCGGCCGCTTGAGCGACAACCGTGAACAACCGAGCCGGCCTTTGAAGCGTGCTCGATCTTGCTCGATCGCATCACGCGTCAACCGCGCAGGCGGCGGCGCACAGATTCAATCGTTTCGCGACGAACGTCTGAGCCGGAATCGGCGTGCCGGCAATCGCCCGGCACGCTGCAGGTTTCACACAAGCTTCATGTTCGATGGGTCAATCGCGCGCGGCTCGGAGGTCGCCGCGGGCCCGCGCCCCGTCCGAATCCTGCGGTTGACCCGAGCACAAGCGCTGTCACGTAACTTTCGTGTTGGCAATACATTGCAGATGCCAGGCGGCCTTGGGGCAGAGGGCCGACCGGTGGCGAAGCCGCAGGTACGAACGCACCGGCGCGCAAGGCGAGACGACCTCCGCGACAGTCGCGAGCCTTGAAACGGAAGCGTGCGTATCGACCGCTGCGCGGTGTCGATTCGCCCGTGCGTTTGCCGCGCCGCGCGCGTTGATGAAGTGATTCGACGGCTCGATTGCTGTCTCTTCGCGTTCGAAGACGGTTGCGCGCATGTGCCGTGAAACAGAATCGCGCGTCTGATCTCGCCGTATTGACCGAATGATCCCGCGGCAGCCTGCCGATGAACATCTCATGGACGGTTGAAAAAAAACTGAAAAAGTGTTGACAAGGCTTGAGTCGGGCCTAGACTTTTTTGATTAGAAAGGAGGTGACGCATATGGCTAAACGCAAGAAGAAACGCGCCACCAAGAAGAAGGCGGCCAAGAAGACCGCCAAGAAGAAGGCTACAAAGAAGAGGGCCACGAAGAAGAAGGCCGCAAAGAAGAAGGCCACGAAGAAGCGAAAGAAGAAGAGGTAGTAGCCGACCAAACGTCGGCCGTTCGTCGCGCCCGGCCATCGATCGGATGGAATCGGGCGAAACGAAGGCCGGGTTTCCGAAAGGTTCGGAGACCCACCAGAAAGATGGAAGGTGCTCTCGCCACGGCGGCACCTTCCATTTTTTTATGCGCCGAGCACGCCGCGCAGCCGGCTGCCATCCGACATGCCGCCAGCAATCCGATGGGATCGGCGGCGGATGTGAACATTCGCACCGGAGCCCGCACGCCCCATTTTTCCCAGGTTTGCGCGGTTTCTTGCGTTCGAAACCGCGGATTTCAGTTGAATCGGTCCGCAGCCGCGTTTATTCTGCACCGGTCGCGAGCGGCTGCTCGTCGGCGCGGAGACCGCGCTTCAGCGCGGGCGGAAGCAATGGAGTGCATCGCGATCATCAATCAGAAAGGCGGCGTGGGAAAGACCGCCACGGCCGTGAACCTGGGCGCGGCGCTCGCCACTCGCGGCAAACGCGTGCTGCTTCTGGACATGGACCCGCAGGGTCACCTGACCCTCCACTTTGGAATGGATGGAGACGCGAGCGGCACCGGCATCTATGAGGTGCTGACACAAAACGTCCCGTTGGAATCGGCGATTCACGCCCGCTCGTCGCTGGTCTCCGTCATCCCGGCCCGGGTCGATCTGGCGGCGGCGGAGACCGAACTCGTCAGCGTCGTCGGCCGCGAGATGCTTCTGCGCGACGCCATCGCCGTTCGATCATGGCCCTACGATGTGGCACTGGTGGATTGTCCCCCTTCCCTCGGCGTGCTGACCCTGAACGCCTTGTCGGCCGCCGATCGCGTGCTCATTCCAGTGCAGCCGCACTTCCTGGCGCTCCAAGGCACCGGCAAACTCTTCGAGACGATCTCACTCGTCAGCCAGCGGTTGAACCCTCACCTGGGCGTGACG
>JBHHUY010000129.1:0-8453 GCA_046753965.1 Phycisphaerae bacterium | reverse complement strand
AGACCCGCCGCAAGCGTCGCAACTTCTCCCATTTCCTCAGCCGCATCAAGCCCGCCCACCAGACGATTTTCGTGTCAGCCACGCTCGAACCGGAAATCGTCAAGCTCGCCCAACAATACACGAACAGCCCGGTCGAGGTGAATGTATCGAGAGATCAACTCACCGTCAGCGAGGTTACGCAGGAGTATTGCGTCGTCGAACCGTGGGACAAGTTCCGTCTCCTTGACCTGCTCCTGAAGACCGAGAAGCCCAAACAGGCCATTGTCTTCTGCCGCACGAAGCACGGAGCGCGCAAACTGGCAAAGCGGCTGCATGCCTCGGGTATCGACGCCCGTGAGATCCACGGCGATCTTGTCCAGCAGAAGCGCGAACGCATCATGGAGCGCTTCCGGAAACACCATATTCCCATCCTGGTGGCGACAGACCTGGCGGCGCGCGGGATCGATGTCCAGGGCATCAGCCACATCATCAATTTCGACATGCCCGACGACATCGAGGTCTATGTCCATCGCATCGGACGCACCGCCCGAATGGGCGAAACGGGCAAGGCGATTTCGTTCGTGACCACCGAAGAAGGGGATCGGCTCACGGGGATCGAGATGCTCATCAATCGCGAGTTGAAGCAAGTCCGGATCGACGGCTTCAAGCCGCGCCCGGAACCGCGAGCCGAAACGGCTCGGAAAGCGCCGCACGCCGCCGCGGGCGAGCCGGCGGCCACCGCGAGCAAGGCGCCTGAGAAACGCCGTGCCGCCCGCGCAAGAACCCTCGGCGGCAAGTTTCCCGCGCGCCGGCGGCGGTTGTAGCGGGATCCGCCGTCAGCAGCGAACCCGGAGACTATCGATCACGCGAGCCCTCCGGTCGGCCGCTTGATTCCGGCCGCCATCGCGTATCGAGCGCGTGCGCCACGCCGACCAGATCGCAGAGCTTGCCCACAACGAAGTCCACCAAGTCATCCACCGTCTGCGGGCGCAGATAGAGCCCCGGCGATGCCGGGCAGATGACTCCACCGGCCTTCGAGACGCGCAGCATGTTGCGCAGCTCAATCTGCGAAACCGGTGTTTCTCTTGGAACGAGAATCAGTTTGCGCCCTTCCTTGAGGTGAACGGCGGCGGCCCGGGAGACGAGGTTCCCCCCCAGGCCCGCTGCGACTTCTCCAAGGGTGTTGCTGCTGCACGGACAGATAATCATCGCATGCGTCAGAAACGACCCGGAAGCCAGGCAGTCGCCGACGTCGCGGTAGGGATGCAGCCGAATCGCCGGCGCCAGGGCCTCACCGACAAGATTGCACGGCGTCGGTTCGGACACGTCGAGTTCGTCTAGCAGCAGTCGCCTGCCATAGGGGGAGAGAATGAGGTGAACCTCCGCTTCGCTCCGAGCCAGACACTCCAACAGCCGAACGGCATAGGCGGCGCCGCTGGCGCCGGTGATTGCGACAACGATGCGTTCGTTCATTCCGTGCCTTCCTGCGGTCCCGAGAGAGCGGTGAGGCGCCCCCGCGCCTCCCGCGCCCAGCAACTGTCCGGATAGACGCGGACCAATCCTTCATAAGCTGCTCGCGCCTCCTCGATGAGCCAGTCCCCCTGCAGGGCGTCGCCAAGGCAAAACCGGATCTCCGCGCCGGACGGGCGACGGGCCATCTCCTCCGCGGCGGCGCGGAGGCGGCTGATGCGTCGTGTGACCGCGGGGACCAACAAAGCAAGCCGCACGGCGACGTAGCCTGACGCCTCCGAATCCGGGAACGCGCGCGCGATGCCTTCCAGATTGGCCCGGTAGTGTGGATCGGCGTCGTCAAGCCAGAGCAACACCTGGATCGGGCGCACCTCGACGTCCGAACCGTCGAGCCGCGGACCAAACAGCGAAGACAGCAGCCTGGGCCGATCGTTGCGGCATGCGATCAGCATTTCGCGCAGGCGCTCGGCCTCGCGAGCGAGGACGACGGGATCGACCCCGAGCCCGAAGGACACCGGCGCCCGCCGGAACACGGCCCCGACGAGGTTCTGCCCGCGCCGGATCGGTTGGCTGGCAGCGCGCGCCGCATTGAAGCGGTCGAGGAGGGCGCCGAGGGAGGCAATCGCGCCGTCCAGATCACCCTCCCGTCCCTTGAGGATCGCCAGATAGTAAAGCGCCGCCTCGCTGAGGACGTCCGTCGAGAAGCGGTCGACCAGCGCCTGCCAGGTCCGCCGCGACGCGCGGCTCGGCAAGTCCGATCGAAACTCGGCGCGGTGAGCACGAGCGAGTTGCATGCGATCAACGCGGAAGTCCAGCGCGCGCGCCTTGAGGAACAAGACACTCGGCACATAGCGTGAGTCGGGGAAATGCTCGATAAACGCATCGCAATCCCGAATCGCCCGATGGCGGTCGTCTTCGGCTTTCTGCAGCGCCCGTGTTGTTTCTGTTCGCAAGAGGCGCTCATAGAGGACCTCGTACGGTTCTTCTTCGCTCTCGCTCATTTGGCGCAACGCCGCCCGCCTGGCCCGCTGCCCCACGTCTACGGAGGCAAAGATCGAACTGTTTCCAGGGCCGATGCGTCGTTCGAGAATGCGGTATTCGAGCTCGTCGCGCCCGACCTCCGCGTGAAACAATAGAACGGGAATCGCGAACAGCATTGCGAGAATCGGAGGAATCCCACCCGGCCGATAGTTGATGAGCCTCGCCACGGCCAAGGCCAGCGCGCAGATCAGACAGGAACTCAGCAACGCCAAAACCCAGGGGGCGTAGAGGAGGGCCTTGTGGTGGGCGAGCTTGGAAGGCGCCCCCGCGGGTTCCAGGGAAGCCAGGACAAAGTAGATCGCCACCGGAATGAGCCCCATCAGAACCGAGGCGAATCGAAAGGTGAACCGAAAGGGACCGGTGCACGCAACGGTGCAGCCGATCATCACCGTGATGCCCAGCCACGGCATGGCGGCAAGAAAAAAGACCATGGCGGCGAAGGCGACGGAGAAGGGCAGTCGATAGAGAATCGCCACCAGGATCGGGATCGAGACCATCGCCGCGAACTGCAACCCCATGATGACGGCGTGGATCGGCACGTCCTGCACGCGGATGGGATCGGAAAGGAAATCCGAGAGGGTAATCTGGTTGGGGCCGACGGGGTTGAACGAATCGCGAAGAAGTTGCCTATAGCCGTCGTACTCCCACGGCGAATAGGTGCCGGTCCGCAGCCAGAAGGTGAAGCAACACAGACCCGCAAACAGCACCGACAACAGGACGAGCATGAGAATGGCACGGACACGATGACGCCGGGACGTGCGCGACCAGACGTCCACGATCGGGGCGGCGCCATTCACACCGGTTTCCGGTTGGGTGTGCTGGGTCATCACGGTTTCCCGGCGAGATAGACGGTGACAATGCCGAGGGTCAACGCACGGTACCGAACATCTTCAAACCCCGCCCGCTCCAGCGCGCCGACCATTCCCCGCGCGTCGAAGAACGACTCGACGGAGTGCGGCAAGTAATCGTAAGCACCGGTCCGATCGCGACTGATCAGCCGTGCGGCCACCGGCACAATCCGCCAGAAATAGGAGCGGTAGAGCGAACACAGGATGCGCGAGTCGGGCAGGGTGAACTCGAGAATGACCGCCCGGCCTCCGCGCTCGAGCACACGCCGCATCTCCCTCAAGCCGCACGACAAATCCTCGAAGTTCCGAACGCCGAATGCGCAAGCCACGACGCTGAAAGAACCGTCGGCAAACGGAAGCGCCAGCGCGTCTCCGCGGCACCAGGACAACCCATCCCGGTCGCGCTCCGCCGCGAGGCGCAGCATCTGCTCCGTGAAATCCGCCCCCACGATCACGGCCGGGCGGGCCCGGGCCAACGCTCGCGTCAAGTCGCCCGTGCCGCAGGCCAGGTCGAGAACCCGGTCGGCGGGCCGGACGCGGGCCATCTCCACCGCGACTCGACGCCAGCGGGCGTCCCGTCCCGCCGAAAGGATGCGGTTGACGCGTTCATACGATGGCGCGATCCGGTCGAACATCGCCCGGACCCGCCTCGCCTTGTCGGGCTGCCCGTGCGGGTCGGCCAGTCGTCCTTTGTCCCAGATGCTGTTCTCCACGGCGTCACTCATGAGATAAACGGGATTGTACTGGTTTTTCCCACGCGAGACGTGCCCGCTGTCGGACAGGAGTCGTTAAGCCCCGTGCGGCCCGAATCCTCTCCCCGATCCGGCAGCCGGTCCGCTCCATCGCAGGAGGAGGGCCGTCGGTGTCAGGCAATCAACAGCAAGAGCGTACCCAGGCCTGCGGATACGAGCCCGGCGATCATCATCGCGTCGGCCCAAGTCTTCTGAAAGAAGACCTTGTACATACTGGATACCGCCAGAATGAGAACGCCGGCGCCGGGAAGCAGCATCTTCCAAGCGGGGCTGCCGTCCCGAAACACGAACATCGGTACGAATGTTCCCGACAGCAGCAGCGCGACGCCGCAAGAAAGACAAAGTCGCTGCCCGAACAGGCTGCGGACGTCTTCCTGATGCCGCGGCGATCGATTCCGGGCGTGTTGCCGGGCATCCTCCAGGGTGAACGGCGATCCACATTCCGGACACTGCCGGGAAGTCAGGCCCTTCAGGTCGCGATCGCACTGCGGACAGAGATGAACAGGCGCGGCCGGCACGGGCTGGCCGAGGTCACGATCGGGGCGCGGAGTCTGGGTGTGTTGCGTGACATACCGATCGGGCGCCGCGCGTGTGGTCAGCGGTTCCAGTTCGATCTTGCTCTTTCGCTCGGGCTGTCCGTCCGACTCGGCAGGCATCATCCAAGCCCGTATTCGGCCCAGCGCGCCTCGACCCGGGCCATGATCTCGTCATCCATCTCCAGCGGAACGGGCCAGTCTCGAACATGGCCTTCCCCCGGAATCTTCCGCGTCGCGTCGATCCCGATCTTGCTGCCCGCTCCCATGTGGGGCGCGGCGTGGTCGAGGATATCCAACGGCCCGTCTACGATGAAGGTATCACGGCGTGGATCGACATTGGCGCCGACGTGAAACATCACGGTCTGTTCATCGTGCACGTTGACCTCTTCGTCCACTATGATGATGAACTTTGTGAACGTCATCTGCCCGGCCCCCCAGATGCTGCTCGCAACCTTGCGCGCCTGGTAGGGATACTCTTTTCTGATCTTGACGAAACAGAAGTTGTGAAACGCACCCCACTGCGGCAGGTGGTAGTCGAGCACATCGGGAATCAGCACCTTCAGCAGCGGCAGGAAGACGCGCTCGGTGGCCTTGCCCAGGAAGTAATCCTCCATCGGCGGCAGCCCGACGATGGTCGTCGGATAGATCGGGTCGTGGCGGTGCGTGATCGCCGTCACACGCAACGTCGGACACCGTTCGGCAAGACTGTAGAAACCCGTGTGGTCGCCGAAAGGGCCCTCGCGAGCGGTCTCGGTCGCGCTGACGAAGCCCTCGATGATGATCTCGGCGTTCGCTGGGACATCGAGCGGGACGGTCTTGGCGCGGACCATCTGAACGCCGCCGTCGTTCAGAAAACCGGCAAAGAGCAACTCGCTCACATCCGGCGGCAGCGGACACGTGGCCGCATAGGGCAGGACGCTTTCCCCGCCGAAGGAAATCGCGATCGGCATGTCCTTGCCCTGAGCGGCCCACATCCGATGGTGCCGCGCACCGTCGTGGTGCACATGGCAGTGGAAGACGGCCGACCGCGGGCCCGTCACCTGAATGCGATACATCCCGACATTTGGCTCGGACCCGTCGGGTGCCGTGGTGTGGATCCCCCCGAGGGTGATGTAGCGGCCGACAGGGCCGGCGGCGCCCGCCGATGAATCGCCGCTCGCCGCCGTTGCGTCACCGCGAACGGACGACTGCCTGCGGCTGACAATCACCTGCTCGTCGGTTCCCGCGTCGTGCGGCCAGCACTTGATGATCGGCAGCGCGAGGAGGTCCGCGTCCTCGGTGTGCACGACTTCCTGGCAGATGCCGCGTTTGACGTGCTTCGGCATGTAGCCCGCGATCCGGGCCAACTCCGGCAACATCTTCATCTTGTCGATCAGGCTGGCCGGCGGTTCGGGCTTGACGAGCTTGCGGACCTTTTCCGCGAGAGTTTCGAAATCGTCACACCCCAGTGCCATGCGCATGCGCCGGTAGCTGCCGAACAGGTTAATCGCCACCGGAATATCGCTGCCGCGAACCTTTTCAAAGAGCAGGGCGTAGCCCCCCGCCGCCCCATGCGCGGGATCGGTCGCGGGCGCGCCGTCTCGACCTTCCGGCGAAGGGGACTTGCTCATGCGATCGGCGATCGCCGCGATTTCCAGCTCCGGGTCGACTTCCGCCGACACCCGCTTGAGTTGCCCGGCGCTGTCCAAGGCTTCGACGAACGATCTCAAGTCCGGATAGGCCACCACACGCTCCCTGATTCCAGCAACGCCCGCAACGGCATGCGGGAACACCGGTCTGACGGCGTATTCGTTATAGCCGAAACACAACCGCTCCGCACGCACACGGCCGGCTTGTGGCGGCCCGCGCGCGGCGTATACTGACAGCGGGCCATGAGTGCGTCCTAGTTCCTCTGTTGCACGGGCGTTCCGCCCGTGTCCGCACCGCCGAGACGGCGGTGCCACAGGGCTTTCAGGGCGCACGCCAAGGAACCGGAGCAATCGCATGCGGCGGCGAACACGCGGAATCCTCGGAGCGGTGAGTTGTGCCGCCTGCCTGCTGTCCTGCGAGGCCGACAACGGCCTGCGCCTCCCGTCTCGCGAAAGCGAACCGTTCGAAACGGCCGGCCGGTCCCTCGTGGCGAGGATCTTCCACCTTTCCGACACGCACGCCCTCGATGAGGAATCCCCGGCTCGGTTCCCCGGCGCCCAGTTCGTCACGCGAAGCGCCTGGCGACCTTATGAGGCCTACGCAACCCAACTCTTTGACGGCGTTGTGCGGGTCGGCAACCGCATCCACGCCGACGGGCGCCCGATCTCCTTCGTCCTGCACACGGGCGACGCCTGCGACAACGCCCAGATGAACGAGTTGGGCTGGTTCACGGGAATCTTCGACGGCAGGCCGATCGACCCGCTCACCGGTCCGGACGACCGCCCGCCGGACGCGCGGCCCGATCCGCTGATGGATCCGCACGCCGCGTACCAATCTCAAGGGCTCTATCGCCGCGGCATCCATGGCGACCTGCCGTCCATCCCCTGGTACACCGTCTTCGGCAATCACGATGTCTATTCCATCGGTGTGTTCCCCTTCTTCGAGGGGCCGTTCGGCGAGCGGAAGGCGCCGCTTCCCCTGGAGGGCCGGCCCGACATCCTGCTTCCGGGCGACCTTGACCCCGTGAGTTTCCTCGCTCACGGGAACGTCACCCCGGCCATGCCGGGCCCGCCCCGCTTCCTCGAACTCCCGCGATTCGTCGTGCCGAATCCGGACCGGCGCTTCTTCAACAAACGCGAGTTCGTCCGCGCGATGTTCCAGACCATCACCAGCCCGCCCGGCCACGGCTTTCTCGATGCGGAGACCGGCCCCACCTGGTACAGCCTCTCGCCGGCGCCCGGCCTGCGCCTCATCGGTCTGGACACCTGCGACCCGGCCCACCAGATTCCGGGGTTCTTCTACATGGACGGCTCGATCGGCGCCGAGCAGCTCGCGTTTCTGCGATCCGAACTGGCGGCGGCCCGGGAGCGCGGCGAGCTCGTCATCGTGGCCTCGCACCACCCGAGCGCGTCGCTCCAGGCGATTTACGGCACTGCCGTCGTGGGCTCCGAGTTTCGCGCCGTGCTGAATGACTTTCCCAACGTCATTCTGCACCTCGCGGGGCATACCCATCGCAATCGCGTCTCCGACCGGGGCGGCTATATCGAAATCGAGACCTGCTCGACAATCGACCTGCCCCAGGAGGCGCGGCTGATCGAGATCTGGCGGGACGACGGCACCGGCGACGTGATGATCCGCTACGAGATGTTCTCCCACCTGGACGAAACGCTGCCGCCGTTGGGGGCCGATCCGCTGCGGCCTCTGCGCGAGCAGGCCTGGACCATCGCCAAGGCGGACGCCGGCGCGGCCATTCGGCAGAAACAACGCGACCCCACCGGCCAAAGCCCGCGCGGCGAACCCGAGGACCGTAGCGGAACCATCCTGCTGCCGGCCGCCCGCAGGGTGGAATCCGATCGGTAGAGGCGCTGTTTGGTCGTCTTTCTCTCGGCGGCGCGGCCCCGATCCGGGTTTCTCCCAAGAACTGGTCGATCCGAGTAGTCAGCTCGCTGATTCGCGTCGCTTCCGCCTCGCGCCGCCGTGTGTTATCCTGTTCAGGCCCCGGCTTCAGGGACGAGACCGATGTACGAGATTGTCAATGACCGATGAATCGCAGCGCTACGAATTGGTTCAAGAAGCCGTTGCGGGGGGTGGTGATGCGTTGCAGCGGCTGATCGTTCATTACCACGGCGCGCTACAACGAATGGTCGAGAAGAAGATGCAGGGGGCCCTGAGGTCCCGTTTCGGTTCAAGCGACTGGT
>JBHHUY010000128.1:0-8485 GCA_046753965.1 Phycisphaerae bacterium | reverse complement strand
CGTACTCGTCCACGGTCTCGAAGGTGCGTGTTGCGGCGTCGTACGTCCCGTCGGACTTGTTGATTCGGACGCCGATGCGCCCGGTCGTGATGCCCAGCGGGAGCGTCAGCGATTCGATCTGCTGGTTGTAGTCCACGAAGCGCGCGGTCCCGGCCGCCTCGTCGATCTCCAGCTTGAACCGGGTGTAGAAGACGTTGGACGTCGAGTTGATACCCAGCGATGGAAAGCTGAGCGTGAAGTCCGTCGTCACCTCACTGTTCTCGAAGGCGTTGAGCAGCGTCGGCTCGGCCCGGGCGCCGGCGAGCAGTGAGACGCTGCCGATCAATGCCGCGATTCGGGCGGCCGCTGGCGGTCGAAGTTTCATGGCGTAAGAGCTCCTTTCTGTCTGGTTCTGTCGAAACATTCGGACGCGGCTTGGCCGCCGATCCGTTTCGGCTCATTGTGATCCTGGAAATCGTCGGTCCTCAAGAGGGCGCGCGGGTTGAGGCCGGCGGCCCGATTCTTTTTCTCCATTGTGTGTGGACTTCGCGCCGAAGCAATAGACCACACCGTCGTTGGCGCCGATCACCAGACGCCCGCCGGCGACGGCGGGGGATGCGGAGATCGGCGCCCCCGCCTCGAAACGCCAGCGCGGCCGACCGCTTGCGAGGTCCAGCGCGTACAGGCGGCCGTCGGCCGAGCCGACGAAGACACGATCGCGCACGATCACCGGCGACGAGTCCACCTTGCCCTTCGTCCGAAAGGTCCAACGCGCCTTGCCCGATGCCGAGTCCAGGGCGTAAACCGTCCGGTCTCGCCCCGCCACGATGACCTGCTTCTCAAGCACCGCCGCCGAGGCATGAAACGGGAACCCGCGGTCCGGGTTCTCGAAGCTCCACGCCAGTCGCTGTGCGCCGCAGTCCACACACAGCACGCGATTGCCCAGGGTGCCCAGGAAGACCCGATCGCCCTGAACCGCCGGCGAAGCGGCGGCCCGCGCGCCGACGTCGAGCGCCGCCGTCTCGGTGCCGTCATCGAGCCCGATGATGTGCAATTGGCCGTCGCACCCGGCAACGAATACGCGGCCGTCGGCGACGGCGGGTGTCGCGTGGACCTGTGCCGAGGTCTCGAACCGCCAGCGGAGCGCGCCGTCGCGCGCCGCGAGGCAATAGACGTTGCCGTCATACGAGCCGAAGACGACGCGATCGCCCACGGGGTTCGCCGAAGAGATGATCTCCGCGCCGGTCGTGAACGACCAGCGCTGCTTGCCCGTGGCCGCCTCGAGGGCGTGGAACACGCCGTTCTCGTCGCCGAAGAAGACCAGGCCGCCGGCGACAGCGGGCGAAGACTGGATCGCGGCCTCTCCCGTCGAATAACGCCAGCGCCGGGTGCCGTCGCTCAGATCGAGTGCGTAGAAGTCGCCGCCCTCCGAGCCGAAGAAGACGAGACCCCGCGCGATCGCCGCCGAGGACGTCACGGGTTCGCTGCCGTCGGTCTCGAACCGCCAGAGCACCTCGAGCCGCGCCGGCAGGGTGCCTTCCGCCACACCCGTGAGCCGCGCGTTGCCGCGGAACATCGGCCAGTCGGCCGCGCGGACCCGGTCCTGCCGCTGGGTGGACGAAACGACAGCGCGTTCCGTCGGAAGAAACAGCGTGCAGGCGGTGAGGACCATCCAGGCGGTTCCGGTCATGCGTCTTCCGAGGCGAAGATTCGCGGTGAGGGCGCCGCGACAGCCGGGCGACGCGGCCGCGCCGCTCGCGCTCGACATCGTCACGAAACTCGTCGCGGGCTCGCTCGAACGGCTGCCATTGTACGCGGGCGGTTTTCCTCGCGTCAAACAGGTGTCGCCGAGATGCCGAGTTTCACAGGTGCGTCACGGTGCGGCGCTCCACACAAGCGCGTCGCGTCCAGGCGGTTCTAATCGCCGTCCACCATGCGGCTTGCCGTTTGGCGGCCCTTCAAGACCACCGTCCGGCTCCGCTTTCCAAGAGATGCTATCCGCCTGAATCAGCGCCTCAGGTCGGCTTGTAGGTGAGCACCAGCGCCGCCCCCCCGGCCGCCAGCAGGAGCCCGAGGTAAAAAGGCCACTGGGCCGGCTGCGCCGGCGGGTTCCACTTCAGGCTGATGGCGACGTTCATGATCGGGGCCCCGGCGAAGACCAGCGGCGCCACGTAGATGGGTCGCCCGCCGGACCAGAGCGCAAAGATGACACACAGCGCCCCGATCGCGCCGAAGACGCCGGCCAGCGTCGAGAGCTTGACGCCCTGCACCGGAAAGCTGCGGGGCTCCTGCTTCAGGACGAAGATCAGCACGCCGGGGATGAGCACGCCGACAAGAAAGTACGCCAGCCCGACAAACAGGAAAGCGCGGAACGGCCCCCGATGCGCGCCGAAGCCCAGTTGCCCGGCGTGGATGGTCGGTACATAGGCCCCCCAGGACAACACGGCGCCGGCGATAAACAAGAACGGCAGAAACTTCATCTGCGATCTCCCTTTGGGTGAAACACGGCGCGGCTCCGGTCTTGCCGATCGCATTCCGGCCTTACCGGCGGGCCGCTTCGAGCTTGCTTCGGATGAACTCAGGAATCGGAATCGACGCGAACGCGCTGTCATCCACGCGGCAACACACCATCTTGACGCGGCCTCGGGCCGTCCGTTGGCCCCGCAGCGAGAACACCGCCTCATAGGTGATCGACCGTTCGCCGACATCGGTGAGATACAGGCCGATCTCGACTTCGTCTTCAAACCGAACGGGGCCGAAGTACTCGCAACTCACCCGCACGCGGGGCCAGCCGATCGGGTGGCCGTCGTGCTCCGACATGATGCTCAGGCCCATCGAGCGAAAGAACGCGTGCTCGATCTCCTCCATCCAGCGGAAATAGTTGGCAAAGTGCATGACGCCCGCCAGGTCGGTCTCGGCGAACTGAACACGTCGGGTGAGGGTGAAGATCGCGGGCATGGATCACTTGTACCGGTCGTGCGTTGAGTCGTCCCGGCGTTGTGGATCGGCCGACGACGCGTTTGTTTCGGGCATGGCCGTCCGTTGTTTCCACGCGAAGGATGCGCGCACATCGAAGTGCCACGCGACGCGGAATCGCTTCATGTTCCGCCCGTCTCTCGCTGTCATGTCTCCGCCTTCTCTTGGACGAAAAACTTCCGAACCGTTTCCGCCGACGGCGGTGCGGTGCAGAGCGAGACCACGACCAACGCCGCAGCCGAGGCAAACACGATCGTCGCCACCGGCATCATCTCCAGAAACAGAAACGCGCGGTTCGCTCCATAGCCCGACGCGGCAAACAGCCCGAACCAGACCGCGGCCGTCGTCAGAACGCAGGCGTAGGCCCCGGCCTTGGTCACGCGCTTCCAGTATACGGCCGCGAAGACCAGGGGGAACAGCCCCGCGAACCCGCTGAAGCACCAGACCCCGAGGGTGAAGACGCCCCCCGGCCGCGTCAGGGCCAGCAGATAGGTCACCAGCACGACGAGCACGACAAAGGCGCGGCCGAGGAGGACCCGTTGGCGGTCGGTCAGCCGGTCCCGGCCGAGATGGTGCGCGACGATGTCGTTCGCGAAGATGCTGCCGATGCAGAGGAACTGGCTGTCCAGCGACGACATGATCGCCGCGAGGATGCCCGCCGTCAGCAAGCCGCTGAGCAGGGGCGTCGTCAGTCGGTTGACCAGAAGGCCGAGGACGGCATTCGGGTTGCTGAATCCATAGGGCACGACCGGCTTCCCGTCGATCATCGCGCTCGTCGCCCAGACGCCGATGAGCACGCAGGGCACCCAGACGACCATGATCAGCAGCGGATGGAGCACGACGGCCAAGCGAAAAGTCCTGGCCGACCGCGCCGTGAGCCAGTGCTGGAAGATGTGCGGGAACATGCCCACGCTGAGCGGGATGAACAGGTACGACAGAAAGTGGAGGCGCCCGATTCCGTGCGGCCGGTGGACCGCCGGCGGCTCGGGGCCGCGCCGCTCGCTCGGGCGGGCCTGCCGGCGCGTCATTTTCTTCTCACGGACCGCGAGATCGCCGTGGTAGCGCGTGAGGGGGTCGTCCGGGCGGACGGTGCGCCGGAGCTTCGACGGATTCTGCCGCTGGACCATCGCCGTCGCCGCCTTCAGGCCGCCGAGCTTGTCGGAGATCACGAGGAACGTGACGAGCCCGAGCAGAATGAAGACAATCGTCTGAAAGGCATTCGCCCACGCCGTGCCGCGGACCCCGCCGAGGAAGACATAGATCAACACGATCACGCAGATGACGGCCGAACCCAGCCGGTAGGGGATCGCGCCGGCCTTCACCGCGCCGGGCCCGCTGCCGTGGGCCGCGAACCACTGCGGGAACGCCCCGGCCGTGACCTTCTCGATCGTCACGCCCGCGCCCATCACCCCGATGAGCAGATAGGGGATGATGAGCCCGACGAGGATGGGGAACAGGACCAGCCCGAGTCCGTCCGATTCGAACCGATCCCGGAAGAACTGAATCTGCGTCAGGTAGCCGTGCCGCTTGCCGAGGGCCCAGAGCCGGATGCCGACGAGAAAGAAACAGGCCGAGTGGATGATGCCCGACGACGAGGCCATCAGCCCATAGACGCCGATGCCGGCCTTGAACGACTCGCCCGTCGAGCCGATCAGGGCGAAGGCGGTCATGGTCGTGCCGAAGAGCGACATGACCAGGAGAAACGAGCCGATGCCGCGCGAGGCGATGAAGTAATCCGACGCCGTGCCCTTGAAGAACCGGCTGCTGAGCACACCGAGCCCGAGAAGCAGCGCAAGATAGCCGAGGATGATCCAGACGGGGAGTTGGGCGGGGTTCACGCCGGTCCTCCGTCCTGATCCGCGACCGTCGCGTGTGCCTCGTCCGCCTCCGCCGGCCAGCAGTATCGCACCGCCATCGCCCAGAGCCCGGCGGCCGCGATCGAGATCGCCGCGTGATAAGCCAGACCGATCGGCAGGAACCCGAAGACCAGGGTGTCGGAATCATCCCACCACCAGAAGTCTTGGTGCAGAATGATGAGCAGGAGAATGAGGCCGTAGGTGAGCTTTTTCATTCAGATCGACACTTGATCTTTGCGGACAACCTGTTCGGGCAGCGCGGCGTGTTCGCGCATGACGTCGAACACCTCGGCGACTTCGTTGTTGAACACGTCGCCGATCAGGATGCGGATGATGTGATCGGCGTAGTCCGGGTGCTCGCGGACAAAGCGGCCGATGCTGAAGTTGCGGTCGTAAAAGGCATAGACCAGTTGCCGGATGTTCTGCATGCCGGCGACGAGCCTCGGGCCGAAGCAGCCGAGCCGCCGGCCCGAGAGGTCGCCGGCCTCAAACGCGTCGTGGATCGCGTCGGCGGCGTATTCGGCGCTCTTGAGCGCGAGCATCACGCCCGAGGAATAGACCGGATCGAGAAAGCCGAACGCGTCGCCCACCAGCACCCAGCCGTCGCCCGCCACCGCCGTCGCGGCATAGGAGAAGTCGGCCGTGATGTAGACCTTGCCGACACGCTCAGCGCGGGCGAGCCGCTTCCGGATGCCGGGGCAGTTCTCGATTTCCTCGTCGAGGGTCGCCGCCGGGTCGTCGCCCCGACCCGAACAGAGATAGGCAGGGGGTGCGACGACGCCGACGCTCACCAGCCCCTCGTCGTCCTTCAACGGAATGTACCAGAACCACGCCTGCCGATCGCGCGTGTGCAGGATGATCGTCGCGCCGGCGTTGCGGCCCGATTCAAGCACGCCGCCCCGGTATTGAGCGTAGATCGAAGCGCTCTTCAGTCGGTCGTCGGGACGGCGGGCATCAAGCTGGCGGGAAAGCAGCGCCGATTGCCCCGTCGCGTCGACGACAACGCCGCACGTGATCCGCACCTCCCGGCCCGCGACGCTCGCCCGGACGCCGACCGCGCGGGTGTCGTCGAAGAGCACTTCGCGGACCTTCACCTGCTCGCAGACTTCCGCCCCGTGTTCGCGGGCGTTTTCCAGCATCATCGTGTCGAATTCGTCGCGCCGCACCTGCCAGGTGACGGACCATTCGTTCGGGTCGCGATCGGCGAAGTAGAACGGGGCGGACGCACTGCCCGAGGCCGAGATGAACTGGACGCTCTGCTTCCGGACGAAGCCGGAGGTCTTCATCCGCTCCAGCAGGCCCAGCCGCTTGAACGACCAATAGGTCTGCGGCATGAGCGATTCGCCGATGTGATGGCGGGGAAACTTCGACCGTTCGAGCACGAGCGTTGCATGCCCGTGGTCTGCCAGCAGCGTGGCGGCGGCCGCGCCGGCCGGCCCCCCGCCGATGACGATGCAGTCGTAGTGTGCCTTCATGGCGAGTTCGTCGCCTTCTCGGCGGACACGGCCTCGAACAATTCGATCGCCGGCACCCCGCCGCAGTGGATGACACCGACGCGACCGTAGATCGGCCCGTCGATCGGTCGATCGAACGCGGACGCCAGACGGGCTCCATCGGTCTCGGGACGATCCCGGGGTCCGTCTTCGGCCCCTCGGCGGGGCGGAGCACCCGAACGCGTCGTGCTTTCCACGGCCCTGCCGGGCGCGGCGGGAGGATCGAACCGAAAGAACCACTTGGGTTCGATCCTCCGCAAGACGTCGTGTCGGATCAGGATGTCGCCCAACGGTGTCTCACGCTCCAGGATTTCGGCTCGCACACGGTCGGGAGTATAGCGCAAATCGATCCGGGCCACACCCACCTCGACGACGTGGTCCGACCCCGCGACGGTCAACCGGATCTTGCGTGCATGGCGATCGCCGTGTGGCCGGGTCGCCAGGACCTCGAGTGCGATCGGCGCGCCGTGAAACGTCTTCAGCCGGTCCGTCATGTGTTCATCGTGCACCAGCAGGCGGTCGAAGGGAGTGGGGACTTCGTCCCGTGGGATCTCGATCGCCTCCGCGGCCAGGCCGGGTCCGAAAAAACAGCCGGCCAGATGATCGAGGGCCGCGTGTGGATCATCCGCGGTGTGGAGGTGGGAGTTCATGCCGGTCAGGTGTAACGGATGTTCCGGTGGGCGTTTTCGAAGAAACGCGTCAGCAGCGCATCCGCCTGGAGCAGCCCCGGCCGCGTGAGGCGGATTTCGTCGCCGTCGATCACCGCGTGGGCCTCGGCCGTCAACGACTCAAAGACCTCGGCGAACTCCCGGCGAATCTCGGCACCGAACTTGTGCCGGAAGTAGCCGGCATCGAGGCGCCCGGTCTTCAGTTGGAGGGACAACTCCCGGATCAGGGCCTGGCGCGGCGTGATCGGCAGCGCGCGATGCAGCGGCAGTCGGCCTGCCCGGCAGGATTGCACATAATCCTCCCACCCGTCAACGTTCTGGAAGTGCACCCCGGCGAAATGCGAGAACGAGGCGACCCCTGTGCCGATCAGGTCGGCCCCGTGCCAGAGGGCGTCGCGATAGACGAAATCGCTGTCGATCGAGGACTTGACCAGGGTGTAGGCGCTCGAGACGACATAGCCCGCCGCCTCGAATCGACGGAACGCCTCGTCGACCCAGCGCCGTTTCGTGGCCCAGTCGGCGATCGGTGGCGCGGTGCCTGAAGCCCGGCACTCGCGCGAGAGCACGCTGTTGTGCGGCAACTCCATCTGATAGATCGTGACGCTGTCCGGTTCCAGGGCGAGAGATTCTTCGACCGTCCTCGCCCACTTGTCGTCCGTCTCGCCGACCATCCCCGCGATCAGATCGAGGTTGATCTGCGGGAAGCCGACCTCGCGCGCCCAACCGTAGGCGCGGAAGATCTCCGGCGACTTGTGCGCCCGGCCGTTGACTTCGAGAATCGCATCGTCAAAGTGCTCCACGCCCAGGCTCAGGCGTGTGACGCCGATCGCGCGAATCGCCTCGAGCTTGCTCTTCCGCAGGGTGCCCGGTTCACATTCAAACGTCACCTCGCGGGCCGCGTCCCAGGTCCAGGTCCGGTTGATGCGGTCGATCAACCGCCGGAGCTGCTTGCTGCTCAGGAATGAGGGCGTCCCACCGCCGAAATAGACAAACTCGAACTGGCGCCCCCGCAGAGCCGGCCGGTCTGCGTACATCGCCACCTCGCGAGCCAGGGCGTCCAGGTAGACCTCCACATCCGCGGCGTTTCGGTCGGTATAGACCCGGTAGTAACAAAACCGGCACCGCTTCCGGCAGAAGGGAATGTGCAGGTAAAGGCCGAGCGGCACATCCGGGCGGGGTTCGCTGTCCAGCGCCTCGATCGCCGCCGGAAGATGCTCCGGCCGCCAGACCGAGAACGGCGGATAGTTCGCGACGAAGTGGCTGTCCGCCTCGTCGCCGGCAATCTGCGGGAGTTCAACCATCGTCGTTTCCGCCTGGGCTCGCCGTGTCGCGAGGATCGCCGGCCGACCCGGCCCGGGGCTCGCCGGTGCTCCCATCCTAGTTTCGCCGCGCCCCCGAATCAAACCAAGAGGCCTGAGCGGCGCGATGACCGCCCCACGACAGTTTCGACCGGCTCTCATGTAGCGTCCGCCCCCCGTGGCGGCCGTTGCGCGGCGGAGCACATGTGCGTCCC
>JBHHUY010000127.1:0-8577 GCA_046753965.1 Phycisphaerae bacterium | reverse complement strand
GAGCTTCAGGATTTCCGCGTAGGCCGGTTTGGGGTTCAGGTCCGAATCGAGCAGTCCTTCGTGATCGGTTCCGTCGGCCAGGGCCTGGCAGGTGACCGTCTCGACGAACGGTTTGGAAAAGGCGATCCGGCAGAAGTTCCTGACCCATTCGGCCTGGACCGGGTCGGACCAGGGGCCGTGCCAGTGGCCGTCCGAGGGATTCCCGCCCGCCGACGGCACGCCGGCCGCGGTGATGTGCAGCGATTTGCCCAGGCTGCCGAAGCGGTCGAGGAGGGACGACACCTGGAGGAGGTCTCGTGTGTAGTGGCCGGGTTCGCCCGCTCCGAAGCGGATCTCCAGGCCGAACGCGTCGAAATGGATGCCGCTCTGGACGGCCATTTCGGCATAGAGCATGGGAGGAATCGTGCGCGAGTCTACGGCGTAGTACTCCCCCCAGGGCAGCGTGATCCCGAGGATGGCGGTGCTCTTCGGCGCCGCCTGCTTGACCAGCATGGCGCAGAGACGCGTCAACTCCATGATCTGCTCGAAGCTGAACCGCAGGGCGTTCGGCGCGTGGACGCCGTTGATGACTTCAAAGGCGCGGACGTGGGCGCCGTAGGTTTTCAGAACGTGTCGGATGTGCTTGCTCACGCAGTCGCGGAAGGTGTCGTAGTCCAGTCGCTTCCGCCGCAGCCAGTTGGGCAACTGTGCCGGATCCAGCGACAAGAGCGACGCGCCCCAAGCGGGGATCTTCCGTTGATGAAGCAGCTTCAGCCAGGGATCGATGTTCGTCGGCTTGTGGGTTCCCTGTTTCGGCTCCATCGCGGACCAGCAGAGCGGCAACACGGCAAAGTCGAACGCATCTGTCAACCTGCGAACGTATGCTTCCGAGCTATGGCCTGGATCGATCCGGCACCCCAGCGGCAGCTTCGCGATTTGATGGGCGGCCTTGAGCCGATTCAGGAACACGTCCGCGTGGAAAGTGCTGACCGCCTCGCCGGCCTGCACACTCGCGGCGACGGCCGCTTCGCCGAGCCGGGCCGCGGTTGCTTCATCCGGCGCGGTCATTGCTTGGATCAGCGTTTCCCGCGCCGCGTCGATCGCCCGATAGATGGCCTCGCCTTCCGTGAACCCGTAGAGCCCCCAATCCTCCCGCTTCTGGCTGATTCTCATCAGGCGGCCGCGCGCCAGTTCGACCTGCAGGTCGTAGGGTTCGGCGCGTTCCTGGAGCCGGGGGGTTTCCAGCATGATCCGCCCGGCGCCCCGGACGGGCCAGAGAATCGAGAGGGCCGCGGCTCCGCGGGATCGGGCGTCGAAGATGACCTCGCCGTTGGCGAATCGCAGATCGGCCCGCAACGGAACCCGATCATTGCCCACCAGGTAGGCGCTCGCAAGGTCGACCGATTTTGCGGGGACGCCGTTCTGGATGACCTTGAGTCGAGGCATGGGCCGGGCCGTTTCCATCGCGTCTCGCCGTGTGGGCCTTCTATGCAGCCGGTCGGACGGACGCGCCGGTCTCCTGGATTCTGCCGCATCCTCCGTGCGGCGCGTGCTTCATCATAGAATGATCGGCTTTCGGCGTACAGCGTCGCCGCCGCGTCATTCGGCCGGCTTCCAGTCGGGGCGTCCGATGGAACGGCTCGCCTGTCAGGGCATCACGGGATGCGAGGGGGGCTCGCCGGTCAGGACGGCGACGACACTCTCGGCAGCCATTGCCGCCATCGTTTCGCGTGCGCGGACGGTTGCCGAACCGATGTGCGGCAGCAGGACGACGTTCTCCATTTCAAGGAGTTCCGGCGGCACCGCCGGTTCCCCATCATAGACATCCAGTCCGGCGCCGCCGAGCCGGCCGTCCCGCAGCGCTTCGATCAGGGCTCCCTGATCCACGATTGCGCCGCGGGCCGTGTTGATCAGGATCGCGCCCCGCTTGATCCGGTCCAGGGCCGTCGCGTCGAGCAGGTGGTGGGTCCGGTCGGTGAGCGGCAGGTGCAGGGAGACGAAGTCGCTGGATTCGAGGAGTCCGGCGAGGGCGACGCGCTTGGCGCCGAGCGCCTCGATGGCCGGCCGGGGCGTTTGGGCGTGGTAGAGCACCGGCATGTCGAAGCCGCGAGCCCGTCGCGCCACCGCTGTTCCGATCCGCCCTGCGCCGATGATGCCGAGTGTCTTTCCGAACACTTCGGCCCCGAGAAAGTCCAGCATGCCCCAGCCGCGCCAGGCGCCGGCCCGCACGAGTCGCTCCGCCTCGCCGAGTCTTCGGGCCGTCGCCAGGAGGAGCGCCCAGGTCAGATCGGCGGTGGCTTCGGTCAGGACGTCGGGGGTATGAGTCACGACGACGCCGAACTCCCGAGCCGCGGCGAGGTCGATGTTGTCGTGGCCCGCCGCGCAGGTCGCCAGGACCTTGCACCGCGGCGCGGCCGCCTCGAGAACCTGTCGGTCGATCCGATCGCTCAGTTGACAGATGATGCCGTCGTGTCCGCCGACTTCGTCGAGCAGCTCCTCTCGGCGCGGCGAACGCGGCAGCGGGTTCATCTTGATCTCGAAGCCCGCCGCCGTCAGTGGGGTGATCCCGGCTTCCGGAATCATCCGCGTGATGTAGACCGAGATCGAATCCATTCGCGGCGGCCTCCTCTCTGTTCCGCTCTCGCCAGCATAGCCGACTCAAGCGGCGCGCCAATGGCGCGGCGTCGTGGATGAGAACGCGCGGAGCGGGTATGCTATCGGCCGGCCGATCCGGGGCTCGCGCAGGTGGTGACGTCGTTCGAGTAGGACGAACCGGCGGGGCGAGTCCGAGTGCCCGCATGTGCCCATGATCGAAGAAATCCGACGGACATTGACGGACGTGATCTCCCGCGCGGCCTGGAGCGATCTCGTCGAGCTGGTTCTCATCGGCGCGGTCGTCTACGCGGTCATGCGGTTCCTGCGCGGCACGCGCGGGGCGCGACTCCTGCGCGGGTTCATCCTCCTTCTGGCCGGCGGCACGTTGTTGCTCTATTCTCTGGCCAAGGTGTTCGACCTCGGTCGGATTCAGGTGCTCTATCCGATTTTCGTGCCCGCGCTCTTCCTGGTGGCCCTGGTCGCGTTTCAACCGGAACTGCGTCGGGCCCTCATCCGTCTCGGCGCGGCGACCTGGTTTGTCGAATCGTCCCGTGAGATGGACCGTGTCATCGACGCCGTCGTCGAGGCGACGACGTACCTCTCGAAGAACAAGATCGGCGCGATCATCGCATTCGAGCGCGCCGCCGAGCTGGGCGCCTTGGCGGAGAGCGGCGTGCCGCTCGACGCCGAAGTGTCCAAGGAACTGCTGACGACCATTTTCTGGCCCGGCTCGGCGCTGCACGACATGGGTGTGTTGATTTCCCAGGGGCGGGCCGCGGCCGCCGCCATTCAGTTTCCGTTGACCGATTCGGAGGACGTGGATCCCACCCTGGGTTCTCGACACCGCGCCGCGGTCGGGCTGTCCCAGGAGTCGGACGCCATTGTTCTGGTGGTGAGCGAGGAAACGGGCGCCGTGAGCATCGTGAAGGACGGCGTCATGCAACGAAAACTGACCCCCGAAGCCCTGCGCCGCATCCTGAGAACGGAGTTGGGCCGTCCCACCGGTGAGGATAAATAGGTCGGCCGGATCATGCAGAAGGAAGTCGAAAGCGTTGTCTGGAAGAAGATCAAGTCCGCCGCTGCGGTGGTCTCGATCACCCTCCTCATCTGGTATGCGGCGGATCAGAACGTGTCCGAACAGGAGCTGTTCTCGATCACGGTGCGCGTCAAGAGCGCGGATCCGAATCGATATGCCGGCCTCGCCGAGTACCCCTACAAGCAGGCGCTGGCGGTCACCCTGCACGGCACCCGCAGCCGACTGCGCGAGTTCAACGAGCTTGCGCGGTCGCGGGACGTCTTCGTCGTGGAAGTGGATCGGTCCAGACCGTCCGGCCCGGCCACGCAGGCGCTTTCGACCGTCGACGACATCGTCCGCAGGATTCCGGAGATTCGCGAATTGCGTCTCAGTGTCAGGAGCGTCCGGCCCGAGACGCTGGAAGCCCGGATCGACGACTACATCACCCTCGACCACGTTCGAATCCAGCCGGATTACGGCGACTTGCAGGTCGAGGCGAAGCGCTCGCGCGACACCGTCTCGGTGCGGCTGCCGGCCTTCATCGCGCGGCAACTCGGGGATGATCCCGTGGCAACCGCACCGGCGGAGCAGGCCATCCGAACGGCTGTCGCCGACACGCGGAGTGATCGGTTCCGGGTGACGGTTCCACTGACATTGGCCGTGCCAAGCGACTTCGATCCGGACATTCACATCGACTTCCTGCCCACGGCGGAAGTGACGATCACGGGGCGGATCGAGGCCAGGAAGGAGACGCGTGCGATCGGACCGATCCAGATCACCTGGTCGATCCCCGATGAAATCCAGCGGGATTACGTCATGGTCGCGCAACAGGAGCGCTTCCGCGTGAATATTGACGTGACCGGGCCGAGGGACCGCATCGAGCAATTGGATCCGGCCAACATCCTGGGGTTGATCGAAGTGTACGCCCGCGATCGAGACGACCCCGGCCCCGGCAAGGCAATCATCCGCCGGGTCCGGTTCGTCTTGCCGCCGGACTTCGCCGATTGTGCCCTGGCGCCGCAGGCTCAGCCTTACGAAATCCGTTTTAAGCTTGAACCCCGGATCGCGGCTGCGAATCCGGCCGGCGCGGATTGAAGCGCGTCCGAAGAACCTTCACGACACCGGCGTCTCGGTCGTGGCAATGCCGCCTCTCGCGGAACCCGCGTTGTTCATCTGCTTTTCCTGTGCGCTGTTTCCGCTCCGCAGGCGCGGTGACACGGCCGGCACGTCTCCGGTGAGAACCGTCGGCGCGCGGCGCGTTTTCGGACGGCCGGTCGGCGCGGCCCGCCTCTGCGCCTCGGCCGCGCACCGGGCGTCCGAAGCGTGCCGGCGCGTCGGTCCCATATCGATCGGATCGGTCGGAAACCCGCCGCACGGTTTGCGAACAGAATCTATATTTCATTCCGGGGCAGGACGAGAGGCAGTCGGACACCTCCCCTCCATGGCAGCGGCCCCGCGCGGAATCCGAGGACTCATGGAAGCGGGAACGACGGACATCGCGGATCTGTCCTTGCCGGCGGATGACGGCGCCATCGCCCGGGCCATCGATCGCCTCGATGCCCGGCTCGAGGCGTGGGCCTCGCTGGTCGCCACGTTTCAGAATCGGCTTGATGACTGCGCGAAAGCGCAGTCCGCCGCGTCGGTGAAACCGCCGGAAGACAAAGACCAGGACCAAGAGTTCCGCGAGGTTGAAGCGAGTACGCCCGGAGAACACGGCGTCGATTCGGCGCCGGGCGTGGCCGCCGAGCGCGATGAGCCGGAGCCGGGCACTTCGGAGGCTCAGCCGTCGCAAGAGATGTCCGAACGGGAGCTGGAAGCCCTGCTCTCGACGATGGAGCCGGAGACGGCGAACGCCGTTCGAATCAGGCGTGAACTCCTGGGCAGCGAGATCCCGCTGCGCGATCTGATCGAGCAATGTGAACGGGAGGCCGAGGAAGCGGAAGCATTGCTGGAGGCGTTGGCGCCGGAGATGGCGGCGGACATTCGCGTGCAGTACCGCTTCCACAGCGGACGGAAGTCGATCCGAGAACTGATTGAAGAATACGAGGTGGAATCCAGGCCGGAAAAGAAATCCTGGTGGAAGAGGGTGAAGGGATGAGTGCGGGCACGGTCGAGGAGAAAGGCGCGGCGCCGATCGAGTCTGAGGTCGATCCCTCGCGAATCAGCGAGCTGGGGGCCGAGATCATCGAGGCGATGCGGTCGCTTCGTGAGCTGCTGGAGGCGCGCGCGGATGCGTTGGAGCACTGTCGGCGAGCGCTCCAGGCGCACCACGAAAGGCTGGTCGAGGATACGCGGGCGTTCGAACGCCAGGAGACGGAACTCTGTGACCGGATGGAAGCCCGTGAGGCCGACCTGGTGTCTCGCGAGAAGCGCTGCGAAGAACTCGAGCGCGAGGTCGAAGCGCGCTCACAGGCGCACGCGCAGGCGTCGCGGGAAGTCCTCGAACGGAAGAAGGAACTCGAGGCGCGCATGGAACAGATCGCCTCGGAACGTGCCGCCCTGGAAGAACTCGAACGATCGCTCGTCGAACGCGAGGCGGAAGTCGCCGAGCGGCAGAAAGCGGTTGACGGCAAGGCTGCCGACCTGGAGGCCGAAGTGAAGCGGCTCGAGGCCGCGCGAGACGAACTCGCGGCGGAATCGCAGAAGCTCAGGGCGGAACTCGGCGACCGGGCCGCGCGGGAGGCCGCGCTCAAACAGATCGAGGCCGATCTGAAGACGAAGGAATCGGCGATCGAGAAAGACCGCGCATCGCTGACCTCGCAACGGGAGGCCGTGGCGAACGAGACGGAGCAGCTCAAGCGGCACGAGGCCGAACTTGCGACGCTGAAGCATACGCTGAAGAAGAAGGGGTCGGAGCTTGACCAGCGGGAGACGCGCCTGGCCGGCTTGCAGGCCGATTGGGATGCGAAGATGGCCGAGCTTTCTTCGGCCCAGGAAGAGTTGGCCGCGCTTCGTCGAGATCTCGAGGCCGAGATCGAGCAGTTGGCCGCCTCGAAGAACGAATTGCTGCCGGCCGACAAGGGGGTTCCGGATGTGACCGACACACAGGCCCGGCAGTCCATCGAGCGGTTTCAGAAGCTATGCCGCGACGCGAAGCGGCGGGTGGTCGGCGGATGAGCGCCTCCTGAAAGTCCTGTGGCGCCGCCGTCTCGGCAGTGCGCACACGGGGCGGAAAGCCCGTGCCACAGCGGTCTCGAGATCCGCCCTGAGCCCGCGTTCGAGGACATCGGCGGCGATGGCAGGAGTCGTCTCGCCCGACACGTCGACTTTGAAAAACACAAACCGGCTTTCCGCGTTGTCCGGAGCCTGCGTCCGAAAACAGCCGCGGCACGTGCATTCCGCCGATGTCTTCACCGATGAGACGGCGGTGCCGGGGGACAGTGACCGACATAGACCCTTGGGAGGGGCTCGAATGGCGTTGCAGATCTTCACGCGTAAACCGACGGCGCGGCCGTCCCGGCGCAAGGCGCCGCGACCGGTTCCGTCGACTCAGCGGGAAACCTTTGTTCCCGCCCCAGCGACGGAACTGGCTCCCGATCCGGTCCGCCAATGTCTCGATCTCGAACGGTTCGGGTTCCTGCTCGCCCGACGGGCGGATTGGAAGGATCATCCCGAAATCGAGGACGCCTGTCGGACCGCCCGTGAGGCAGTCGATGAGCGGTTCGCCATCGTCCCGGAGGGATTCGTCACGTTCCCGAAGACGGTCCGCGATTTCCCGGGCTGTGAAGAAGAGACGATGGAAACAGAAGCGTTTTTGTTGGCGCGGCATGCCGTGACGAACGCGCAGTTCCAGAAGTTCGTGGACGCCGGCGGTTATCAGGATCTGGAGCTCTGGCCGAAGGACATCTGGCCGCACCTGATTGACTTCCGAGACGCGACGGAGGAGCCCGGGCCGAAGTTCTGGCGGTTGGGTCGGCACAACGCGCGATTGTCGGATCACCCCGTCGTCGGGATCTGTTATTACGAGGCCGCGGCCTACGCGCGGTGGGCGGGTTTTCGATTGCCGACCGAGGCCCAGTGGCAGATGGCCGCGACCTGGCGGATTCGCAGCGAGGCGAATGTGCTGCGCCGTTACCCCTGGGGTGATGCCCTCGACACGACGCGCTGCAACATCTGGTCTTCCGGTTTCGGAAAGACCGTGCCCGTTGACGCGTACCCCAACGGGGTCGCACCGAACCAGGTCTGCCAGTTGGTCGGCAATGTCTGGGAGTGGACCGACGGGCTGTTTGAAGTGACGGATGAGGACGGCGGCGTGATCCTCGGCGACATGCGGCTGTCTTCGATCCGCGGCGGCGCTTTCGACACCTACTTCCCGGCGCAGGCGACGAGTGAGTTTCGCACCGGTCTGGTCAGCATGGCCCGGGTCCACAACGTCGGGTTCCGTTGCGCCATGGACCTCGGCGGTGAGGGGGCGTGACATCAAAACGACCGGTCGTCGCCGGTCGACCGGATGAACGGAGAGAAGCATGTCGAGAAAGCACGCCGAGACCCTGAGCGACACCGCGTGTCTGATCTGCGAGACCGAGAACCTGCCGAACGCGGTGCTGTGCAGCGGGTGTTCGGCGCCGATGGCCATCGTGCAGGACGCGCTGGCCCAGCAACGGGAACCGCGAATCGTCAGCGTGATCGGCGAAAGCAACGTGGGCAAGACGGTCTATCTCGGCTTTCTCCTCGACATGTTGGCGCAGCGGGCCGGCGACTTCGAGGCCGTTCCGAAAGGGGCCTATTCCATTGATCTGCAACAGACCGTGATCAGCCACATGGCGCGGCGAACGTTTCCGCCCAAGACGCCGATGGAAGCCAACCAGTGGTATTGGGCCTATTACCAGGTCCGCCGCCGGGCGGACCACGCGCAGTGGATCGATCTGGTCATGCCGGACATGGCCGGCGAGACGCTCGCCGCCGAGGTCGCGGCGCCGAACACCTTCCGCGTGATCCACAATCTGCTCAACAAGTCGGCGGGCATGCTCCTGCTCGTGGACGCGGCG
>JBHHUY010000126.1:0-8581 GCA_046753965.1 Phycisphaerae bacterium | reverse complement strand
CCCAGGCCTTCAGCGACGTCGGCAACCCCTTCATGTTCCAGGGCAGACCCCACTTTGCATTCGACACGGCGGGCATCAGTCCGGACGTCGACGGCGACGGCATTCCCGACGAATGCGCGGCCGGGAATGTCGTCGATCTGCCGAATCCCGCGACGGCGACGCCCGAGGCGTACGCGACGTTCTACGAGTGGTGCCTGATGCGGTCGTGGGGACCCGGGCCGCAAACGACCTGCGGCGAGCAGTTCCATCGCCTGGTCGAGAAACAGCGCGAACTCGGGCTACCGCCGAGGCGCCCGTGAGGTGGATCCGGCCTTGCGAAGGCCTGAGGCTTCGGGTGGACTTCAACGGGACAGGGTGAGGCCGTCTTCCCCGTGACGCCCCTTGCTCGGGGTCGGCCTCTCGTTCGCCTCTGTCCGGCACGGGTGCCGAGCGGCGAGGAGGACCGCTTCGCCCCGCTGAATCGTCACAAACCCGCGAATCGCGGGTGTCGGCCCCTTGCCAGATCGGCAGATTTGGTTTTAATGACCGCCCCCCTTAAGTCGGACCCGGAGCAGCCGAGAATTGCTTCGGGCGAGCCAGGCCCCCATCGTCTAGTGGCCTAGGATATCAGGTTCTCATCCTGGAGACCGGGGTTCGAGTCCCCGTGGGGGTGCCATGATCCTCCCTCGGTTCGCCGAGGGGGGGTTTTTTATGCGCGCTACTTCGACCGAGGCAATCAAGTGGGCGAGCCCGATTCTCGGCGAGCATAGCGGATTGCCTGGCGAACCCAGTTCAGGCACGGCTCGGGCGCGATGCCGTAGTTCCCGAAACCGATCGCCGCATGGCCCGCTTGCGATGCTCGATGTACCCGCTCGACAAGCGCGGGCCCGTCCGGCACGTGCGGCGGGTAACAGGGCATGTCCAGTTCGATTCGTTCGGCGGAACGCCATTCTCCGGCGGCATCCTCGTCGACGGGCAGGCCGGCGAGGTCGTGATCGAACGGCAGGAGGAGTGCGTCGCAGTTAGACGCGAGTACGGCGGGGTCGGCGCCGGCCTGTTGCAGGCCAGTCGGCGGCTCCACCACGAGGCGAGTCTTGACACGGGCGCGAACCAGACCGACCAGCGAGGTCACGGTTTCTACGCGCATTCTGTGGTACGCCGCGAGCGCCGGGTGCTCTGCCGCGAGCGATTCGAATGTCACCGCCGCCGGCGTGTCGAGCCGGGCCGCGCGCTCGACGGTCTCCAAGACCGTTCGGCGAACGGCCTCCACGTCTACGCCGGCATCAGCGGCCCGCTGGCGGCACGCGGAACAGAAGCACCACCCGAGCAGGGCTCCGGCCACACCTTCGAGCGGCCCGCCGATCTGCCGGTGTCGCACGACGTGGCCGGCCCATCCGAAGTCGGTCGAGGCCAACTCGATGGCGGTCAGCGGATAGTTTGTCGTCAGGTCCTCGGCCATCGCGGCGACGAACTCGCGGACCTCGGGGTTGGACGGGCAAAGCCAGGCTTCGATCGGGTCGCCGAAGACATCGACGCAGCCGGCGATCGCGTGTCGCTCGGCGAGGACTTCGTTGTGGCAGCAGACGAGTCGGGCCCGGAGCTTGACGGAGTGGCGTTCGGCGGCGCGGGCGATGTGGGCGAGGGGATTCCGCGATTTCATCCAGGCCGCGGCGGTCGGCCGGAGGCGCGTGTTGACGTAGGCCGCGGCCGAAGGTTGGAAGTGGGTCGTTGCCCGGCGTCGGATGGTGCGCGCGCCGTCGAACGGGCGTGCGCGGAATGCTCGAACACGGTGTGTCGCGGCCTCGACCGACACGGCGTCGATGCCGAGTTCACCGGCCATTCGGGCGATGGCGGGTTCGATGCCTTCGTCCTCGAGGTCCCAGGGGTCACACCGGAAGAACGCCTGCTTCATGGGCGGTCGCCTTGTTCACGGGTACCGACCGTTTGAGCCGCATCGGTCAGATGTGTTCGTCCGGATCCAGCGGCGGGAGGCTCAGCACCGTCCAGTAGCACCACGACACCAGGGAGACGACGAACCCGATCGAGACACACATGATGATCCATCCCAGCGGGGTCATGACGCGCCCTCCTCCATTTCAGCCGTCGGGAACCCGCCGGGCAGCGCGATGTTGGTGGGTTCCGGTCCCTTGTGTCGCCAGTGTTCGCCGGCGAGATAAATCATGATCCAGAGCAGGGCGAGCGCGGCGAGGATCAGCCCGACCGTATAGAGCTCGACGCCTCCATTGATCAGGCCGCTGATGCCCTTGTCTTCGTTGCCCATGATGCGATCCGGCAGGGACTGGTAGCACCAGCCGATGAAGATGATGAGCAGATATGCGGGGGAGACGTACTTGATGATGAAGACGAAGAAGCGCGGCACGCGGATGTGTGAGCCTTCCTCGGCCTCCTTGATCCCGCGTTCGACGCCGTGAATCCAGCCGAACATGACGACCTGGATCATCGAGAGGACGAAGATCAGGAGTGTGCCGGCCCAGAAGTCGATCGCGTCGACGGCGCCGAGGCCCTTGCTGAAGTAGATCACGAACAGGCCGCCGAGGCCGGTGATCGCTCCGAGCAACACGATGGCGGCGTGGCGGCTCATCTTGAAGGACTCCTCGAGAAACGCGGCGACCGGCTGCAACATCGAGAGCGAACTGGTGATCGCCGCGAGGAAGAGCATGAAGAACCAGACGAATCCGAACAGTCGGCCCGCGGGCATGTGGGCGAAGACGACCGGAAGTGTGTGGAACCCGAGCGAGAAGGTGGAGTTGATGGACCCCGCGATGCCGCTGGCGCCGAGAAAAACAAAGGCGGCGGGAATCGTGATGAGACCGCCGAGACAGACTTCGAAGAATTCGTTGGTGGAGGTCGCCGTCAGGCCGCTGAGGAGCACATCGTCTTTGCGCGAGAGATAGCTCGAGTAGTTGATGATGACGCCGAAGCCGACCGACAGGCTGAAGAAGATCTGTCCCGCCGCGGCCAGCCAGGTGTCGAACCGGGCGAGCTTTGAGAGGTCCGGGTTCCACATGAAACCCAGCCCGTTCACGACGTTTTGATCGGGTTTGTCGGCGACGGGCGTCCCGAGGGTCATGACGCGGATGAGCACGATCACCGCGCAGATGGCCATGGCCGGCATCGCGTACTTGCAGAAGGATTCGATGCCTCTGGAGAGGCCGCGGTAGATCAGCGAGAAGTTGATGGCGAAGACGATGATCCAGAAGATGACGCTGACGTGCAGTCCGCCTTGAACCACGAGCCCGTCGGAGTTCTGCCCGACGAAATCCTTGAAGAAGGCACTGAACTTGGCGGGGTCCTGCCCACATTCCGCCAATGCGCCGGTGGCATAGAGATAGCAGTAGCCGAGGCACCAACCCTCGACGTAAACGTAATACATGTAGATGACCATCGGGATCAGCAGGCCGAGTCCGCCGAGGTACTTGCTGATCGGGTTTCGCCAGATGACGTTGAAGACGCCGGGGCAGGAGTTGTATCCCATCAGACCGCCGCGCCGCCCCATGGCCCACTCGACCCAGCAGATGGGGATCCCGAGGACGAGCAGGGCGACGAAGTAGGGGATCATGAACGCGCCGCCGCCGTTTTGGGCCGCGTTGCCGGGGAACCGGAGAAAGTTTCCGAGGCCGACCGCCGAGCCCGATACGGCGAGAATCACACCAATGCGAGACCCCCACTTTTCTCGTGCCATGCACCGACTCCTATTTGACGAGATGGATTAAGCGGCGCAGAGGCTACCGGCTTGCTTCGTCGAATGCAAGATCTGCGTCGACAGCGCCGCGCAGGCCGGGCCTGACTTGGGGCTTCAGCGCCGGTTGCCGCCGATGCGCGATCGGTGGAATCGGGATCAGCAGAGACGAGACTCTCATGGGTGGCGCCGTTCCCCCGGCAGGCGGCCGCGCGCCCATCCTACCGCCTTGGCGGCGTCAAGGGTCTCGGGATCCGTCGCCTCACGCCGGTTGCGGCTCGCCTTCGGACCGGTGACCTACGAAGGGTCGGAGACGGTGATGCCCTTGGCGGCCTGGACGATTTGGATGCCCGCGCTGGCGCCGATCCGCGTCGCGCCGGCCTCCACCATCGATTTCATGTCCTCGTAGCTGCGGATGCCGCCGGCCGCCTTGACCCCCATTCGGGCGTCGCGGACGGCCTCGCTCATCAAGGCCACGTCACGTTCGGTGGCGCCGCCGCTCGAGAAACCGGTGCTCGTCTTGACGAAGTCCGCGCGGGCCCGCTTGGCGATGAGACAGGCCCGGACCTTTTCGTCGTCGGTGAGCAGCGCGCATTCGATGATGACCTTGCAGATCGCGCGCCCATCGACGCATGCGTCGACCACCGCCTTGATGTCGCGATAGACCCATTCGTCGTCTCCCCCCTTGAGCGCACCGATGTTGATGACCATGTCGATCTCGCTTGCGCCTTCCCGGATGGCCCGTCGCGCTTCGGTGGCCTTGATTTCCGGAACGTGGGCGCCGAGGGGGAATCCGACAACCGTGCAGACCTTCACCGGGGAACCCTTGAGCAGGTCCGAACACAGTTTGACAAAGGAAGGGTTGACACAGACCGAAGCGAACCCGTACTCCAACGCCTCTTTGCAGAGTTGGCGAATCTGGTCCGCCGTCGCCTCCGGTTTGAGAAGGGTGTGATCGATGTATTGCGCGACATCGCGGGCGATCGGCCCGCCGCCGAGGCCGTGTCCGATCCGGCTCGCGCCTCGACCGATCAGGTTGCGGACGGCGCCCGGATCCTTTTCGGCGCAGTGCCCGTTGCAGGCCGGCCCGCAACACGCGCACTCGGCGACGCGCGCCAGGCCGCCCGCGCCGACCATCGCCACGATGCGCTCCGCGATCCGCTGCAAGTCTTCTTCTGACAGGTCCACGAGACCGGGCACCTCCCGAATGCGGGCCATAGTTGTTTCGACGCCGCCGTCCGCCAACGGTCGAGAACCCGAGAGGGCCCCGACGCGCCAACCGCTGCCCTCCGTCGAGGACCGGTCGGCCGCCGAGCGGGGATCGGCGGGCGCCGATGGATCGGTGTGGAGAAGCGCGCCTCGCTCAATCTCCCCGATCATCGCCACGCGCTTCCGGTGGCGATCGACGCTACAGGTCTTCGACAGCCAGAGATCGACGATCTGGGTCGCGAGCCCCGCTCCGATCAGGCCGGCCCCGAGGGTCAGGACGTTGGCGTCGTTGTGCTCGCGGCTGTTGGCCGCCGAGGAGAGATCATAGCACAGCGCCGCCCGCACGCCGGGGAACTTGTTCGCCACCATGCACGAGCCGATGCCCGCGCCGTCGATGAGGATGCCCCAGTCGGCTTGGCCGTCCGATACCTTTCGGGCCACCGCGGCCGCGATCACGGGGTAGTCCGCCTTGGCGCCGTCGAAGGTGCCGCAGTCGTCGAGTGCGCAGCCCTTCTCGCCGAGGTGTTGCTTGAGATGCTCCTTCAGCGCGTATCCCCCGTGATCCGCACCGATCGCGATTCGTCTGCCCGGCGTGCCGCTCATGGCTTGACAAGCTAATGCAAGTCTCGGCGGCGGACAACCACTCGCACTCGGCGGATGCCATCAGGGGTCCATTACAGTTCAGGCGGATGAGGGCGCAGTCCTTCTTCGTGGCGTCCGCCCCCCGTGGCGGACGTCGGGACGCACATGTGCGCCGCCGTGCAACGGCCGCCGCGGGGGGCGGCCGCTACATCAGAGCCGCCTGAACTGTCATGGACCCTGCCATCAACCATCTGCCGAATCGCCTGCGCCCCCGCGGCGTCGGCCTGGGCATGGCCACACCCGGCGCTACCATCTAGGATACGCGGCCGTCGACGAGCCGTCGGAAGGAGTCTGTCGATGAAACCTGAGCTGTGTTGCCTACCCATTCTACTGGCGCTTTGGCCGCCTGTTTCTGTCGGCGCGGAGCAGAGTCGGCACGTGATATTCAACTACGACGTGCGCGTCCTTGATCTGCCGCCCGACGCGCGCCGCGTGGACGTCTGGCTGCCCATTCCCCCCGAGACGCCGCAGCAGCGGATCAGAGGATTGGAGATCCAGGCGCCGGTGCCGGGTGTCCGCACCACAGAGAGAGCCTACGGCAATCGGATCTGGCACGCCGTATTCAGACCTCCGTTCGGTCGGGCGCTGCACGTGTCCGAACGGGTCGAAGTCGTCCGCTTCGAGCAGAGGACGCGCCCGGCCGATCGACGCCGAGGCGGGACGGCGCGCGGGCCAGGTTCGAGCACGGACCTGTCATTGTTTCTCAAGGCCAACCGCATGGTGCCGATCACCGATCGATTCCTGCGGATTGCATCGGCGCGCACCCGCGGCTCGCGGCCGAGCTTGGCGCGCTGCCGGGCCTTGTACGACTATGTGCTTGAGCGGATGTCATACGACAAGTCGGGCCAAGGCTGGGGACGCGGAGACGCGAACTACGCGTGCGACATCGGCAAAGGCAACTGCACCGACTTTCACAGCCTGTTTATCGCCCTGACCCGCTCATTGAAGATTCCCGCGCGGTTCTGGATCGGATTCCCGTTGCCGGAGAAGCGCGGGAAGGGGCGGGTCGGCGGGTACCACTGCTGGGCCGAGTTCTGGGTCGAGGGGACCGGCTGGGTCCCCGTTGACATATCCGAAGCCGACAAGCATCCGGACAAGACCGACTACTTCTTCGGCAACATCGACGAGAACCGTATCGCCTTCAGCCTGGGGCGCGACATTACGCTCTCAGAGCAACAGCAGGGGCCGCCGATCAATTTCTTCGTCTATCCCTACGTGGAAGTCGACGGCAAGCCGTGGACACGGCTCGCCCGAGAGTTCACCTACGAAGACGTGCGCCGCACCCCGAACGACCCGGGTGCACCGAGGTGACGGCTTCGCGTTGCGCCGGCGCGCTCAGACCACCGACTGAATCAGCGCGGTCACCAGACCCTGCACGATGCCGAAGAAAAAGTCCAGGAACTGCGCGAAGAAGATGAACAGGATGTCGGACGGAACCATGGGCGTCGATCCTCAGGGGTCGTGTGGTTCGGAATCCTTTGCTTCCGGCCCGGCCCGCGAGCCGGACGGCCGGATCACTCACGTAGCGTACTGTCTCGCCCGGCGGACCTCAAACTGCTTCGCCACCAGGAAGATGACCGGATAGATCAGAAGCTCCATGGTGAAACTGGACAGCAACCCGCCGAACATGGGGGCGGCCATGCGTTTCATCACGTCGGAGCCGGTCTGCGTTCCGATGATGATCGGCAGGAGCCCGATCATCGTCGTCATGACGGTCATCGTCTTGGGCCGAATCCGCAGCACGGCGCCTTCGTGGATCGCTGCTTTGAGATCGGCCAGGTTGTTCATGCGGCCCTCGGCCTTGCGGCGGTCGTAGCTGTTGTGGAGGTACAGCAGCATGACCATACCGGTCTCGGCGTCGAGTCCGGCCAGGGCGATCAGGCCGACCCAGACGGCGAGCGACATGTTGTAATCGGCGAGATACAGAAACCAGACCGCCCCGATCAGGCTGAACGGGACGGCGAGCAGAACCACGCAGGTGTCGAACCAGCTCTTGTGTGAGAGGTAGAGCAGCAACACGATGATCACGAACACGCCCGGAACGGCCAACGCCAACCGCGCATTGGCGGCCTGGATGTACTCGTATTGACCGGACCAGACGATGTTGTATCCGGCCGGCAGCGTCACGGCCTCGTCGACGATCTGCCGGGCTCGCTCGACCCAGCCGCCGACGTCGGTGGTGGTCAGGTCGACGTAGATCCACGCGGTCTTGCGGGCGTTCTCGCTCTTGATCGAGGGCGGGCCCTTGTGGATGCGGATGTCGGCCAACTGGGCCAGCGGCACCTGCGCCCCGCCGGGGATCGGTACGAGCGTTCGCTTCAAGGCCGGCAGGTTGTCTCGCAGTTCTCGTTTGTAGCGGAGATTGACCGGGTAGCGCTCGAGCCCTTCGACCGTCGAGGTGACGTTCATCCCGCCCATGGCCGAGAGGATGACGTCCTGCACGTCCGCCACGCGCAGGCCGTACCGGGCGACCTCGGTCCGGTTGATGTCGAAGTCCACGTAGTTCCCGCCGACGGTTTTCTCCGGGTAAGCGCTGAGGGTTCCCGGCAGCGGCCGCACCTGCGCCGCGATCTTCTCGGCCAGATCGGAGAGAATCGCCAGATCATCCCCCATGATCTTGATGCCGACCGGCGTCTTGATTCCTGTTGAGAGCATGTCGATGCGCGTCTTGATCGGCATCGTCCACGCGTTCGTCAGGCCGGGGAAGGCGACGATCTCGTTCAGTCCGCGCACGTGCACCGGCTCCTTCCCGTCCTGTGTGTGATCTTCATAGCCGTAGGAGAGCTCCTCGATGGTGATGGGCCGCTCTTCAGGCCAGAAGTAGTGCAGGCCGGAGTAATCCTTCATCCACTCCGGCAGGAAGGCGAACCAGCGATCGAAATGCCGCTTGCGCCACTTGTCACGGTTCGGCTCGAGCATGATCGTCGTTTCGATCATGCTGAGCGGCGCCGGATCGGTGGCGGTCTCGGCTCGCCCGATCTTGCCGAAGACGTGGTGAACCTCGGGAAAGCTGGCGATCAGGGCGTCGGTCTGCTGGAGCAGTTCGCGAGC
>JBHHUY010000125.1:0-8640 GCA_046753965.1 Phycisphaerae bacterium | reverse complement strand
CGCAACGGCCGCCACGGGGGGCGGCCGCTACATAAGAGCCGCCTGAACTGTCATGGACCCTCCTGCTTTCTGTCAGCCGGACGCGGATTCCGTCTCGCCCGTGGATCGACTACACTCCGAGAGCCGGCGTTGCCGGAGGGGTTCTCATGGCTACGGAACGAATCCAGAAAGTGCTCGCCGCCGCCGGGTTCGGTTCGCGCCGATCCTGCGAGGCACTGGTCTCGGCCGGCCGGGTCCGTGTCAACGGCCGACGCGCTTGCGATCTGCCCCTGCTCGTCGATCCCGAGCGTGACAGGATCTCTGTCGACGGCAAGCTCATTCGCTCGGCGCGGCGCGTCTACTTCCTGCTTCACAAGCCGCGCGGGGTTTATTGCACGCAAAGTGATCCCGACGGGCGCAAGCGGGCGATTGATCTGATGGTGGGCGTCCGCGAGCGCGTCTTTCCCGTCGGCCGACTCGACGCGGACTCGGCCGGCCTGCTGATTATGACGAACGACGGTGAACTCACGCAGAAGCTGACCCATCCGCGATTCATGACGCCCAAGACCTACCGGGCCGAGGTGCAGGGTTGTCCGACGACTGAGGCGCTCGACAAACTGCGCCGCGGCGTATGGTTGTCTGAGGGCCGGACCGCACCTGCCGAGATCACTGTGGTTCACAAGGACCGTCGCAAGGCCGTACTGGAGATCACACTGCGCGAGGGCCGCAACCGCGAAATCCGCCGGATTCTTGCCAAGCTCGGCCACAAGGTTCGGCGGCTGACTCGGATTCGCATGGGCCGGCTTTCGATCCGCAAGCTGCCGGTCGGCGCCTATCGGCCGCTGACGAAGACCGAGGTGCAGGCGCTGTACCGTCTGGCCGAACGAGCAGCCGAGCCGGGAATCCGACGGGGCGCCCGAAAACGCCCGGCCGCCGGATCATCGGGCGCCGGGCGGGCCGCGCCGAAGCGCCGTGTCACCGGCGCGAACAAGAAGCAATCATCCAAGAAGAGAGCGCCCGGCAAAGCCCCGGCGGCGAGCCGCAAACGCCGCGTCATCCTGCCGAAGGACTGACACCGGATTCACCTGTCAGAGACTCTGCTTGTCATCGGTCCGTGTCGCGATGATCACATTCACAGGGCGTCGCCGTGTTCGCAGTCTGTCGTCCATGGCATGCTTGAAGAATCGGTTCGCTCAGCCACCGCCGGCCGGCGGTGGGTCTTGGCGCTGATGCGCTAGTCAACGGAGCGCTTGAATAGGAAAGAGGAGCCGCGGGCTTCGGTCCGCGCGGCTCCTCCGACAGCGTTTGAGCGATCGTTCGTGTGATTCGACAGAACCGGCCGACTGTGCGGCCACGGTTCTCTATGTGATGGACTTCTTCAGTGCGGAGATGCGCTTCTTCGCTTCCGCACGAGCGGCGACAATGAGGCTGCCCAACTGTTCGATGCTCAGATTGGCGAGGCCGAGGCGAGGAGCCCGGGCGGACGTCCGTCCCTTGTTCGCTCGCGCGGCGGCGGTCTTTCGCGGCCGGCCGACCGGTCGCTTCTTCTTCCCGGACCTCTTCTTCTTCTTCGTGCCGTGGCCGGCCTTCTGGTGGCGAGCCAGATGAGCGGCCATTTTGAATGTCCGGCCGCACTTCCCACACTTGTAATTCTTGCCAGTTGCCTTTGCCATGTTTCATCTCCTTGTCCAAGCGGTCATTTCACTGCCGCAGATCCATTCTCCACGGGGGTGAAAAGGGTAGCAGCGCGCCTGTGGACTGGCAAGCGACAAATGGGTCATTTTCCACATCGGGTGAATAGATGAGAAGTGGATGTGTCTCAAGTCTACGACATCAGAGCGCAGGGCTGAATGGGGGCGACACTGCCGCCTCCAAGAAGAGCCGACGGAAGAGGCCGCCGCGATCCGGCATACCATGACTGAGAAAAGATGATTCTCACAAGTTCTGAGTCGGCAAGAACCGGCCGAGGAACACATGAGTGCGTCCAAGAGATCTCTGTGGCACGAGCCTCCCACTCGTGTCCACACCGCCGAGACGGTGGTGCCAAAGGACTTCTTGGGACACGCGCCGAGGCTCGCTCAGCGCCCCGACTTGGCGGGAGACGCTTGGATGGCCGCACTGATCTCCGGCGCGAATGCGGCGGCATCCAGGACCGAGTTCTCCACGGCCGGCAGCGCCCAGTTGTCCTGATTGACGAAATAGACCCGGTCTGCGAACGGGCGCCGGAGGTCATCCACGACGCCGTTCGCGATCAGGCCCGGCCGGGCGATCGGCATGGCATGGCCCCACCGCGTCATACGCACCTGGCGGACCCGGTTGTGTTTGACGCCGATCAGATCGAGCATTCGCCGAATCTGCGGCGCGAGCCTGGTGGCATAGTCCTGAAAACCGTTATCGGCAATCAGGCTGAATCGGCCCCGCGCGAACGGCAACGGCCAGTAGAGGGTCAACACGCTCCGCGGCAGCGCGCCGCCCTGGGCATAACTGCCGTTCAGCAGGTCGATGACGCGTGACTGCAGTTCGGCCGATCCTTCGTCCATCGGAAAGTTGCCGTCTTCCAGCAGGAAGATGTCATACAGCGGCGTGCTGACGGGCGCGTCCAGCAAGACATTCGCGACGACATAAGCGCGCGTCTGAATCTGCTGCATCGCGTCGAACTTGACTGGGTCGAGCTGCGCCAGCTCCGGCAACATGAACTTGCAGATGTGCTTCGAGCAGGCCATGACGACGCGCCGGGCCAACAGCGAACGAACGTCGCCATTCGGCTCGCGCCACGTCACCTGCACGCGCCCCGCAGGCGCGAGCCGCACGTCGACCACAAGGCGACCCGGTCTGAGCATCCGCCGCGGTTCCTGATTGCCGTCCGCTCGTTCGACACGGGCCAGCCTGCGGCGCAAGGCTTCAACCATCCAGGCGTTTCCTCCGGGGAACACCCACCGACCGTATTCCTCCGCGGCGAGGAAGTTCCATCCGCCGGCTGCCGAAACCTCCTCCCAGCCCGCCGCGAATGACGAATAGCAGTAGCCCTGGATGGCGGCGGCCAGCAGCGGCGGCACTTTCATGCCCATCTGCGCTTCGATGTCCTCACGCAGCGTCCTGCGATCCAGATCAAGAATCCACCCGTTGTCTTTGCCCTCGGGCAGCGGAATCTCCGGGTAGTTCTTCTCCGCCATGGCGGTGACGATCTCGCGATAGCGCTCGAAGGCCGCCGTCTCGGTCGGCGAGAACGCGCCCGACCAGAAATCCTCCAGGATTTCACCGTTCAACTCGATCGGATCGCTCCCGCCGGCATTCAATCGTTTGACGCGATGGAGACCCAACTGGCGATAGAATCGATCCAGGAAGTATCCCGCATCCGGTGTGATGACATAGGCGCCGCCCATCGAATAGAGGGCGCCGGCCCAGTTCTCTCCCTGTGTCGTACCCCCGAAACGGGGGTGCAGCTCAAAAACGACCGGGCGGTGGCGCTTCAGCAGGAAGGCGGTCGTCAGGCCGGAGATGCCCCCGCCCACAACGGCCAGCGGGACCGACTCGGTGGGGTCCGGCGGCTTGCCGCCGGGAAACACGTTCTCCTGCTGATGGAATGGGATCGCGTCATTGGGGAAGTCATCGCCGAGAAAGCCGGGAGCAAACGGCATCCCGTCGATCACGACGGAACTCGGGTGCAGCGGCACGGCCCCGAACGCACTGGCCGGGTCCACGCCGATGCCGGAACCGTGCAGGGCGCGGGCCGGCGCCAGCGCAAAACCGTAGCGTCTCAGGAGCCCGATCGTCAGCGCGCCCAGGCCGCCTTGTAGAAACGTCCGTCGCGTTGCCACGCGTATCCCTCCGCTCTGCGAAATGCCGCCCGAAGCGCCGGCCCAACAGACAGCAGATGTTTCCATTGTACCCGAATCAGCGAATCGAAACATGTCCTCGCGCCGGCCGCGGGGATGGGAGGGTCCATGACAGTTCAGGCGGATAACGGCGTAGCCCTTCTTCGTAGCGTCCGCCCCCCGTGGCGGACGTCGGGACGCACGTGTGCTCCGCCGCGCAACGGCCGCCACGGGGGGCGGCCGCTACATGAGAGCCACCTGAACTGTCATGGAGCCGGGATGGGACGGGTGCGTGATGCATCAGGCGGACGCTGGAAAGGCATGCAACGGGCGTCAGAGGGGGCGCCGGGCCGGGGTTACGATTCTTGACGGGGCCCGGCCGCGCGGGCAGGAAAAGTCGCTTCGTCGGCCTCGGAGCCGACCAGATGAAGCAGCAGTCGTGTCGTCGCTCCCTGCTGTTCCAGCCGGGTGTCCGCCACGACCACGATCAGGTCTCCGGGTTGGACCCGACCCTGCTGCATGAGCAGTGCATCGACTTCGCGCAGCATCGCGGATGTGGGGGTGCGTCGTCTCAACAGGACCGGCAACACGCCGTAATACATCGACATGCGCCGACACACGCTTGCGTCGGGCGACAGGCCGATGACCGGCACGTTCAGCCGCGTCTTGCTCAGGAGCCGCGCGGTATTGCCCGTCCGGGTCCAGACGGCGACAAGTGTTGCATCGAGTTCGCGCGCGAGCAGATTGGCCCCGTGGGCCACGGCGGTCGTCACGCGGCGCATCGTCAGCCGCGCGTCCATCCGCGCCGTTTCGACGCGGCCCTTGAGATAGCGCTCCGTCTGCTCGGCGATGCGATTCATCATCGTCACGCTCTCGAGGGGATAGGCGCCGACCGAGGTCTCGGCACTGAGCATGACACAGTCGGCCGCATCCAGGATCGCATTGGCCACATCGCTGACTTCCGCACGGGTCGCGGTCGGATGCTCCACCATCGACTGCAACATCTGCGTCGCGATGATGACCGGTTTGCCCGCGTGCTGACACTGGGCGACGATCTGCTTTTGCAGCAACGGGACCTGCGCGATGTCCATCTCGACGCCCAGATCGCCGCGCGCGACCAGGATGACGTCCGACGTCTCGATGATCTCGTCCAGGTGTTCGATCGCCTGAACCGTCTCGATCTTGGCAACGATTCGGCAGGTTTCGTTGGCCAGCGGGATGCGCTCACGCAGCTCGCGCAGATCGGTTGCGCTGCGAACGAAAGACAGCGCGATGTAATCGAGCTCGTGTTCCAGCGCCCAGGCGAGGTCCTCGAAGTCCTTTTCCGTCAGTGCGGACATCGCCAACTGACTGTCCGGCAGGTTGATCCCTTTTCGGGGTTTGATGACTCCGCCCACCTCGCAGACACAGGCCAACCGATCGGCGCTGCGCTCAGAGACTCGGAGCTGAATGGATCCGTCATCGATCAGGATGCGATGGCCGACGTCCACCTCGGCGACGAGCTCGGGCCGATTCGTCGAAATGCGCTGGGCCGTGCCGACCAGATGTCCCCGAACGATCTCGATGTGATCGCCCGGCGCGATGGGGATGCCCTCGTCCTCCAGTGGGTCGATGCGGATCTTCGGCCCGCACAGGTCGCCCATCACGGCGGCCATCGACCCCCGCCGGCGACAGGCGGTGCGGATGTGATCAAGCGTTCGGGCGTGGCCTTCCAGTGTGCCGTGCGAGAAGTTCAGTCGAAAGACATCCACGCCGGCATCGACGAGACGACCGATCATCTCGATCGAATCGGACGCCGGCCCGAGTGTCGCGACGATCTTCGTATGAATCATTCGCACCTGCTCCGATTCCTTGCTCCGCCGCGGCCGGTCCAAGCCTCCGGTGCTGGCTTCGGCCGCGCGCATTGTGTACAAAGAGCAATGGATGCACAACGCGCCCGCAGGCAGCGACCGAATTGTGGCACGGACATCTTGCCCGTGGCTCCTCCGGCTGAGAGCCGGCGCCACGACCCTTGTGTGCAGCGGTCTTCTTCTCGAACTTCGAAGCAGGGCGGGATGAGCAGGACGAATGGACCGCTTCGACGCCGATCTGAAGGACATCTACACGCTGCTCCGTGACGGGCGGCTCCGGGAGGTCTACGCGCACGCCCGCGACGCCTATCCGGCCGAATGCTGCGGGATGATCCTGCGGTCCGGCGTGCGGTACTGTGAGAATGCCCAGGCCGCGCTGCAACGACTGGAGCCGGAACGCCATGAGAAGGCCGCGGCTCGAGCGTTCCAGTTCGATGCGGCAGACGCGATCTTCCTCGCCGAGTCGTTCGACTCCGATGATCCCGCTCTGGTTGTCTATCATTCCCATACGACCGGCGCCGCGGTTTTCAGCAGGGCCGACCGATCGGGGGCACTTCTGCTGGGAAAGCCGACCTATCCGAACCTGTGCCATCTTGTCATCGACTGTCGGTCGGATCGGGTTGCGGGCGCGAGGCTTTTTCGCTTCGATCGGAGCGACTTCGTCGAAATCGCACGCTTGGAGGGAATGGACGTCTGATTCGGCGTCAGGCCACGGCAGCCCCGGCGGCCGGGAAGAGTTCCGGATCCGACATGCCCTGCACCGGCACGTGTTGGCGAGCCTCCTCGCTCCGGATGCGCCGAGCGAATTGAATGCCTGCCTTGTAGCGCTTGTCGCACGGTTGCTTCCGGCACCAGCGCACGACCCCGCGTATCCAGTGCTTCTCGCCGGCCGTCTCGACAAGGACGTGGACCACTTCACCCCGGTACATGGGATGTTCGGTGACCATGCACAAGCCCGCGCGCGACAGATCGTGCAACGACGAAACGAACGCCTCCGGCGCGTCGCTCACGCCGCACAACCGCCCCGCATAGAAACACCTGACGGCGGTCCGGCCCCTGCAGAGGGTTCGGGGGCTTCGGCGCGCAACGGCCTTTCCGGAAACCGGCCGATGATCGTCATGGTAGGACGTCCCCAGGTCGGACTCGCGATCACTCAGCAGCGCTTCCTTGCGCCCGGCCTGCCAACATCTTTCAAACAGTGCGTCCCAGAGCGCGTACAGCGCCGGATCGAACTGCCGCCCCGCCTGGTACCGCAGCAATCGCTTTGCTTCGATCGGCTCCATCGCGCCCCGGTATTCGCGCCGCCCCACCAGCGCGTGGAAGCAGTCGACGATGGCGATCACCCGGCTGCCGGTCAGAATCTCCTCTCCCGTCAGGCCGAGCGGATAGCCGCGCCCGTCGAATCGCTCATGGTGCTGGAGGATCATCCGCCGAACCGACGACGTGATCGCGGGATCATCCCCGAGCAGCCGGATGGACTCGATCGGATGATGGCGGAGGAGCTGGATTTCCTCCGGCGACAGCGGCGTGGGCTTGTTAAGCAGGTCCGAACCGATTCCGATCTTGCCCAGATCATGGAGCAGTCCGGCAAGACCCAGTTCTTTCAGGGCGCGCTGGTCGGGGCCGAAGACTTCAGCTCCGAGGAGAACCGCCAGGGTTCCCACGGCGAACATGTGGCTGGCCGTCGTGCGGTGATGCCCGCTCATGTTCAGCAGGCCGACGCCGACCGCCGGGTCGGACAGGACGCCGTCAATCACGACGTCGAGCAGGTTGGAGGCGCGGGCGATTTGGCGGGACGTCTCCTCGCGGCTCAACAGATCGTGGACGACGGCTGTCCCGACAAGCTGGACGCACGCGGCCTTCCGATCGGGTCGAATGTCGGAATCGTGCAGCAGATTCTCCAGCCTTGACTCCAGGGCCGCCTCGCAGCGGCCGAGATCGTCTCCCCGGATCATCAGATGGGTGACGCCCGCCTCGGACAAGCGATCGAAATTGGGCCGGGTCAGGCCGGAACCGTCCGCGCGGTACAAGACCGGCGGTCCTTCCTCTGCGGTACCCGGCAGGTAGAGCGCCACGTCCGCCGTTTCACCGTCCACCAATGTGCGCAGGGTGGCGAGGGGGACTTCCCGCAGTTCATGCGTTTCAGACACGCGGCACCTCCCAGAGAATCTACGATACAGTTCGGCTTGCCGGAATCACGGTTTGCGTGTTGATTGGGGGGGCCGATAGTGATTCCGTTACGCGTGAGGGGAGTGGCCGCGACGTCCGTTATTCGACGCATTCTCGGAGTGCCGGCGGGAGGCGCCGGAAACCCTGGCGAACCGCCGGCGCCCCTCTGACGCCCGCGGGGGCCGCTAAACGGCGAGCCGCGCGCGTGGCCGGCGTTTCCCGGGCCGTCGGCTATCGGCGGCCGCCGGGCGCCGGTTGCCGCCGGGCTGCCTTCTTCGACCGCGGCGTGTCGCCTTGCGGGCTGACCGCGCGGGAGATTTCCAGAAGCCTTGCGATGAAACCGTCGGCGTCGTCGAGCTGCGCAGCGCGCTCGAGCGCGCGATGCGCGGAAGCCGGGCCGGTCGTATAGAACAGCACATACCCCAGCATGGTCACGGCTTTCGCATCGGTCGGATTCCGCGCGACGTACGCCTTCAAGCGATCCCAGTGCCCGTTGAAGTCCTTCGGCTTGCCGTAGTCGCGCCGGATGTCGTAATGACTCGTCGCCAGCCGCGGCGCGAGCTCGAAGGCGCGGGCCAGCATCTTCTCCGCTACGTCATACCGACCGACCGCGAACAGGGCGTGCGCGGCGTGGACCCGCGACGCCGCGTCGGTCTCGTTGGCCCGCGCCGCCCCCATCCACGCGACGGCCGCGCGCTCATAGCGGCCCGCCCGAAAGTGTTCCATGCCCTCCTGCAACCCCAGCGAGTTGAGCTCGAACAACTGCGCCTCGCGCTCGCGACCGATGTACCAGGTGTACCAGCGGCTCTGATCGTAGTAGCCCGGGC
>JBHHUY010000124.1:0-8728 GCA_046753965.1 Phycisphaerae bacterium | reverse complement strand
GAGCGGGTCCATGACAGTTCAGGCGGACGACGGCGCAGTCCTTCTTTGTAGCGTCCGTGCGCGCCGATTCTGTCATGGGCCCGGCTGGAGCCTCGCCGGAGCGAAAAGCCCTTCTCGCTCCATTCATCAGGAGCCTTTTCGCCAACGGGAACGAGAAAGGATTCTCGTTCCAGCATCGCTCCAGCAAGGGCTTCAGAAGTGTCGCTTTCAGGTCGCCGCCCGCATCGCCGGCTTTGCTTTCTATGTGAGCCGCACCGCCGCGGCGCTCGCGGGCCGGACGCGGCCGATGACCGCCGAAGCGCACGCGCGATGTCGCCGAAGCGCGGCGAGCAGGGCGTCGGTCCGATCGTCCGCCACGCTGATGAGCAGGCCGCCGGAGGTCTGCGCGTCGCAGAGCAGATGCACCCGCGTCGGCTCCACGGCGTCGACGGCGAGGCGTTCGCCGAGATGCGCGAGCGTGGACTTGTAGGCCCGCGTGAGGGTGCCTTTTTCCGCCAGGTGCAGGGCGCGATCGAGCAGCGGCACGGCCGCCGCGTCGATTTCGAGGGTCACGTCGCCCGCCTCGGCCATTTCGAACGCGTGCCCCACGAGCCCGAAACCGGTGATGTCCGTCGCCGCATGGACCCCGACTTCCACCATCGCGTCGCGTCCGCTGCGGTTGAGATGGGTCATCACTTCGATCGCCTCGGTCAGGTCTTCCGGGCGGATCTTTCCACTCTTGGCGGCCGAGGTCAGGGTGCCGCTGCCGATCGGCTTGGTCAGCACCAGTCGATCGCCCGGCCGCGCGCCGCGGTTGGTGATCACGGCGTTCGGATCGATCCGCCCGGTGATGGACAGGCCGTACTTGATTTCCGTGTCGCGGACGCTGTGTCCGCCGACGATGACCGCGCCGGCGGCCGTGACGCGTTCGTGCCCGCCGCGCAGGATGTCGACGAGGATGTCGTGGCTGAGCTTCCGATCGGGGAAGCCGACGATGTTCATGGCCGTCAGCGGTTCGCCGCCCATCGCGTAGACGTCGGACAGGGCGTTGGCGGCGGCGATCTGCCCGAAGACGAACGGGTCATCCACCAGCGGCGGGAAGAAGTCGAGCGTCTGCACCAGCGCGGTCCGGTCGTCGAGCCGGAAGACGCCGGCGTCGTCGAAGTGCTCGCTTCCGACGAGCAGATCGGGGTGGGTGTTTGGGGGCAATCGGCGCAGGACCTGCACCATGGACTCCACGGGGAGTTTGCCCGCTCACCCCGCGCAACTGGCGTAGTCGGTCAGACGGGTTTTTCTTCCGAAGGACATGGCGACATTCTACGGTGGTGGGGTGCGTGGGGCGAGGCCGGCGGGATCAGCCGGCGTCGGCGAAGCGTTCGAAGCTGACTTCGAGCCGGTCCTTGACGAGTTGCATGCTGGCGGGGCGGTCTTCGCGTTCGGGCTTGCAGCAGTCCTCGATGAGCTTGAGCAGGGCGGGGTCAAGCTGCTCGGACTGATCAAGGGTTTCGTTTCGCCAGCGGTAGAGGCTCACGCCGGACTTGCTGACACTCTTGGTGTTCAGTGCTGTCTCCGCCGACTTGCCCAGAAAGATGCGGTGCATCGTTGCGCCGAGGCCGAACACGTCGGTGCGCTGGTCCAGCGCCTTTCGCTCGACCTGCTCCTTGGCGATGAAGTCCTTGGTGCCCTGGATGCGCTCCTTTCGGGTGTACATCGCACAGGCCTGGCCGAAGTCGATGATGGTCGGCCGGCCGTTCTTGGCGCAGAGGATGTTCTGTGGTTTGAGGTCGGCATGGACAAAGCCGCGGTTGTGGAGATCCTGGAGCCCGTCGGCCACGTGCCAGAAGATTTTCGTCAGGAGGGTCGGCGGGGCGTTTTCGGCGAGCTTGTCGAGCGGAATGCCGTCGACGTAGGTGAGGATGTTGTAGGCCTCGATCGCGCGGAGCTTTCGCTTGACGATGCCGTACTCGAAGGTCTTTCGGAGGACGGGATGCTCGTTGTGCACGCCGACGTCGAACTCTCGCTTCAACTGGCGGACCTGGGACTGCCAGTTCTCGGCCCCGGCCCCGACGTACTTCTTGCAATAGAGTTTGTTGTCGCGGACATCCCGCATCAGGGAGACCTTGGTGCCGGCCCCCACGCCCAGGTCGCGGACGAACATGAGTGTTTCGAGTCGTTTCGCCATCCACCACACTCGATGCGGGCAGGGCCGCGCGACGCGGGGTCGCGGCCTCTGCTTCCCCGTGCGCGTGCCTCATCCACTCTTGCGGCCGATTCGTGGCACGCGCCGAGCGTGCGTCCTCAAGTTGCCTGCGGCGGCGGTGCCTCGGCAATGCGTGCACGGGCGGGACGCCCAGGCCACAGGGGTTCCAGGACGCACGCTAACTCTATGAATCGCTCCGCCGGCCGGGATTATTTCGCCCGATCGGCTCGTAGACTAACGGAGTGCTCCCGGTGCCATTGCTGGTAAGGCTCCGGTGAGAGCCTGTCAGCCGCATATCAATCGAAGTGAACGACGGTGGGGTGGGAGGAAGATCAGATAAAACGGAAAAAAGGAAAATAGCTGATAATCAAGACGGTCCGCCACCGCCACTTCGCGCACTTTGTCCTTTAGTATAACGGCACCCCGAGTGTCTTTCCACGACCACGCCGCCGGTGTCTTGGGTCACCCTCCGAGCCCCGGAACGGGAACCCCCCCGGCTCATGCTCAGCCACCGCGCCATGGGCGGCGCGCGGTTTGCCCATGTGCGGAGACGCCGGTTTGGGCAGAATTACCCACTCGCCCCGGCGCAAACAGGCCCTCCATGCCGTGAGGCAAGTTGGCACGCGAGGTGCGGCCGGGTCGTTCGACCTCGCGCCCATGCCGACCCTTCGGGTCGTCAGGAGGCCATCGATGTCCCGTTTCTTCTCCAGATCCGGTCCCCCGACTGTCCGGCGCAGGATCCGTCGATTGCTGGCGAGGCTGCGCCTGCTGTCTCAATGGGGGAGCCGCCGGTCGCCGCCGGTGTCGCGTTCCGGGCACCTGCTGCCGCCGGTGTGCTACTACGTCGAATAGTCCGGCCTGCCCGGGACGGCGATTGTCTGCGGGATGGAGCGAGCCCCCCGGTGGGCGTTATCGACCCTTTCCGGTCGATCCGGAGGTTCACTCTCCAGATTGGCGTCGAGCCGTCTTGCGGTAGCTCGGTGACGCTCGGCTCAAGGTCGGCGTTGTGCCAGATGGTCGAACTCATCGCCCTTGAACGTGGTTCCGAGATAGGCGTCCCGAACGACGGGATCGTTGATCAGCTCCTTCGGTGAGCCCACCTTGATCACGCGGCCTTCATGGATGATGTAGCTTCGATCGGTCACCTCGAGCGTCTGGCGGACGTTGTGGTCGGTGAGGAGGATCGACAGGCCCAGGTTGGCCCGCAGGCGGAGAATCTCTCGCTGGAGATCCTGGACCGCGATCGGATCGACGCCGCTGAAGGGTTCGTCGAGCAGGATGATCGCGGGCTGGGTGATGAGGGCCCGGGCGATTTCGAGCTTCCTGCGTTCGCCACCGGAGAGGGTTCTCGCCTCCTGTCCGGCATTGGTGAGGAGACCGAACTGCTCCATCAGTTCATGGGCGCGATGCTTCCGCTCCTTCGCGCCGAGCCCGGGCAGGAGCTCGAGAATGGCGAGGAGATTCTGTTCGACGGTCAGGCGGACGAAGACGCTGTTTTCCTGGGACAGGTAGCCCATGCCTTTTTGCGCCCGGCGGTACATGGGCAGGCGGGTGATGTCGTCGCCGCCGAAGAAGACGTTGCCGCCCTCGGGTTTGACCATGCCCATCGTGATGCGGAAGCTCGTCGTTTTTCCGGCGCCGTTGCGACCCAGGAGGCCGACGATTTCGCCCCGATTCACGTGGAAGCAGACCTGATCCACGACGAGACGTCCCGAGTAGGACTTGACGAGGTCCTTGGATTCGAGCAATCGTCCATTCTGGGCCATGAGACCGCCTCGGCTAGATTGTTGACAACATGTTGACGGAACGCGGACAGTGTCCGCCGCCCTCGGCGCGGCAGTATAAGGCAGAAGGCTCGGGAAGCGGTAGTGAGGTGCCTGGCGCACGATACGCGCGCCGTGGCGCCTTGCGGGGCGGAAGCCCCCCGTTCCGTCGAACCAACCCGATCAGACGCGACAAGTGGACCATCGTCCGATAACCTATCAACCAGGCACCTTCTCGGTATTGAGTTTGTGGATAACCTGTTTGTTGGAAAGGTGTGGAAGTCGTCATGCGCAACATTTGCCGTCAGCGGATGATGCGCATTCGGCCTACGTTCGGGATGACAGCGGGCGTTTCCCGCGAGAAGCGGAGGCCGCTCGGCCAGTAGACGAAAAACGCGCGGCCGATCATCTGGTCACCCGGGACGGTTCCGAACTGGTATTCGCGCGGCGGCTGCCGCTTTTTCAGGTTGTCGCAGACGGTCACCCAGTAGCGGGAGTCCTGGCTTTGCGGGCTGTTGTCACCGCAGCAGAAATAGTCGGGCGGATCGCGTCTGAGCAGAATCGGGTTGGTCGCGGTGCCCCAGCCGGGATACGCCTTGAACTTGGCCGACGGGAGGTCGAAGGATCGGTAGTAGACGTCGCGATGAACCTGGACGTGCCGGAGGGTGAACGGCATCCCCTTGGCGCCGATGGCAACGGAGGGGTTTCCGTTTCGACCGTCGCGGTATGGTCCTTCCAGCAGTTTCGCCACCTGGGGCGCGTACTGGTCGTCGTCCGTCCAGACCACCTCTTCCCCGTCGATTCGGAGGCACACGCGATAGTCGAGATTCTCGAAGGCGATTTCGAGCGGATGATTGGGGCGGAGCGGCGTGCGTACAGCCTTCTTCAGTGTACTCCAGATGCCTCCCTGCCCCGCTCTTTCGAGTGTTACCTCGCCATCGGACCGGAGCCGGGCCCGGAATCGATCTCGGCCTTGCTTGAGGCTGAGGTGCAGCGTGATCTCCCCTTCGCCCGGACCCGGAAAGAGGACGAACTTCAGCCGGACATCTCCGACGGCCTTGGGCTGCGGCGGCGAGGGGGGGCGCGGACTGACGATGTTGTTGTAGCCGTAGTCGTCCTGAATCGGCCGGCCGCGGAGTTCGAGCCACTGCCGGTCGGTTCCTGTTGGCTGGAATCGGATGACAGGCGTACTCGCGTCCCAAGCCGGTTTCCGGCCTTCGATGACGCCCTCCACCCATCGGGGCGGATCGAACGACGGGCCGAACGCGTCGCTGCTGATGTTGGGGATGTAGTCGTGATCGTAATGCAGCATCCAGAGCGAGGACTGAGCGGCCGGAGTCTTCCGTTGAATCTTGAGCACGCGGGCCAGGGCCGCCGCCTGTCGATCGGTGAGTCGCCGCTTGTACCGGGTATCGGGCGGGGGTTCTTTCAGGGCCTCGACGACGTCGGGCGGGACGTCCTCGATCGGCGCGGTGTAGAGGTCGCCGTCGATGAGTTCGAGCACCTCGCCGGGCAGCCCGAGGAGCCGCTTGATGAAGTTGGTCTCACCGTCCTTTGGGTCTTTGAAGACGACGACATCCCAACGCCGGGGACCGAGCCACGGGCCGCCGATGTCGTAGGGCCACTTCAACACGAGGATGCGGTCGCCGGAATCTGCGATGACCGGTTCGCCGGGGCGGTTGAGGTGGCGGTTTCCCTGGCCCTGCCAGCCACAGTTCGGGCATCGGAGAGTGATGGTCTTTGAGAGGGTGGATTCCTGGGGCGTTCCGGCGATGGCGTCCCGAATGCCGTAGGCAAACGAGTAACGGCACACCGCGCAACGGTGCTGGCCGTGTTTGCCGTACAGCGAGGGGGCCATCGAGCCGGTCGGAATGACGAAGGCCTCGACGATGAACGCGCGGAACACGAAGGCCAGGATGAACGCCACGACGATGGATTCGATCGTGTCGCGGACGCCGTCGGGGTGGACTTCCGATGGGGCGGAAGCGGCGGCCGCCCTGTGGGCCGGGCCCCCGCCCGGCTCCGCGAGGCTCGAATGCGGCCGCTCTTCAGTCTTCATTCCGACGGTGCTCCATGGCGGGTTTATTGGAGAATCGGCTTCCGCCTGTCAATGGGACGATACAAAGGGCGCCTGGTTCGGTCAAACGGGCGATTCCCGCGGACTTTCGAGCCCTGATCGGCGTCCCTCTGTATCAAACGGCAGCGCGAGCTGAAGCTCGCGGTCGCCACTGTGGGATTGCATATTGAGTACGGACCGCCCAGTTTGAGTACCTTATTGATGCACGGGTCCTTGGCACGATCGAGCCTGGTTCAGGTCATCGTCAACCCGGTGTCGGGCCGTTCCGCCGACCGCGGGGTGTTGGCGACGTTGTGCCGGCGAATCCACTCAGCGGGGCATCGCGTTCGCGTCGAGGAGACCCGCGGGCCGGGAGACGCCCGAAGGCTCGCGGCGGCGGCGTGCCACGCCGGGGCGATGCTGCTGATCGTCTCGGGCGGCGACGGCACAATCAGCCAGGCGGTCGATGGGCTGGCGGAGGGCGGTCCGCCGTTGCTGATCGTGCCGACCGGAACGGCGAACATCCTCGCCCGGTATCTGGGCATCCGGTGCGACCCGGAGTTCCTGTTGCGTACGTGGCGAACAGGCCGGGAGGTGTGGCTGGACGTGCCGACCTGCAACGAGTCTCGTTTTGTCATGGTGGCCGGTGCGGGCTTCGACGCCGAAGCGGTCCGCGTCCTCTCTGCACGGCGGCGCGGGCACATCTCCTATCTGAGTTACGTCCGTCCGCTCTGGGAGACGCTGTGGAATTATCGGCACCCGTTCCTTCGAGTAGAGACCGATCGACAAGTGGTCTTCGAGGGACCGGGCCTGGCCTTGGTGGGAAATGTTCCCCGATACGCGACGGGGTTGTCGGTCTTCACGCGTGCGGTTCCGAATGACGGCCTGCTCGATGTGTGTGTGTTCCCGTGTGCCGATCGCGCGGCGCTCTTGTCGCACGCGCTGGATGTCCTGTTTCGGCAGCACACGGATCGGTCCGATGTGGTCTATCGGCAGGCCCGAGAAATCCGCATCTCATCGCCGCAGTGCGTACCATTACAGTTGGACGGCGACTACGCCGGGCAGTTGCCGGCGACGTTTTCGATCACGGGGCGAACGGCGGGGTTCCTCGTTTCGGAAGGATGGCGGATGCAAGACGAGAGATTCGAGTAGGCATCGAGCGAGACTCACATGGTCGATTGCCGGGTAGGACGCGCCGGCCGGCTTTGCCGTTTGGCGGATCGCACGTTGACCTGATTCTTGCCCGACTTCTTAGAGTCTCGTTGATGCCGGTGGTTCCGGCGCCGCGCGGGCTGACAGCTCGCGGCCCTTGTTGACGGTCTTTTTTTCGAGTTGATTGTGTTCTGTTGAAGGAATGCGTATGCACGGATGGTTCCGAATCGCAGTCGCCCTGTTGGGATGTGTGGCATTGGGGCCGCATGCGTCCGCGGCGGATCAAGGTCCGGCACCCGGGGCTTCGAGTCGGCCTGCGGCGGCGCGGTCCGGCGCCGGCGAGGAGGCGGGCACTGCTTCCTCGGCGCGCAGCCGGTCGGGCCTCACGGCGGCCAGCCGGCCGGCCGAAGCGATGCGAGATGTCGCGTATGTCGACCTGGTGTTGCTTGTTAAGAACGCGCGCCGGGCCTTTCGGGCGAAAGTGGAAGGCTTGCCTGAGCGGTCGGCCCGTTACCATCCGCCGGCGCTGGCCGGAATGCGCGGCATCGTTCACCTGACCTTGCGCCGCGGCGGGGCGGTGCTGGCGGAGGCCGAGTCGGGCGAGATGGATGTAGTCGACGCGTCGGTGGCGGCCGGGGCGCTCTTGGGGCAGGCCGTCATCTCCAAGGGACTTGCCTGCGAGCGCGGCGGCGACGGCTGGGGGTTGGAGTTGGAGTGGTTGGGGCCGCAGGAGCCGATTGTCTGCCGATTCTACGACGAAGGGGGGCGTTGGAGCGACGCGCTGTTGCACGCGTTCGAGCCGGCTGCGGAAGGGATCGGCGTCGCGTTTCGCGGTCGGCGCGGATGGACGCGGCCGAGTGAGGTGATCTCGCGGGGATACACGCCGGACCTGGCGCTTGCGGCCGCCGAAAAAGCGATCGGTTTGCGACACACCCAAAAGGTTCGCTTCGCGAAGGAGATTCGGTACTTCCGGTTCCGGGCGCGCCACCTCTGGCAACCCGACGCACGGGCCCTGCCGATCGTGCTCGTTCGGGGCGATGCCCTCGTCGAGCCGGAGGCTGTGACGCCTACGGGGCTCGACGCCGCCATCGATCGGATGGGGCGCTATCTTCATTATCGCCAGAACCGGAACGGTGAGTTCTCGCACGAGTATGTGTGCAGCGGGGACCGGTATCACCCCGGGAACTCGGCCCGCGTTCAGTTGCGGGCCCTCATCGGGCTGGCGGATTTTGCGGCGTGGTCCGGTCGGGCGGAAGTCCGGGCCGACGCGCTCAAGGGGGTCGATCGGTTCAGTACGTTTCTTCGTCCGCTGACGCTTTACGCGGTCGATGAAGCCGGCCGAGCGACAACGCGACCGGCGGGGCTGGCCTTGGCGCCGGCCGGCCATTCCCACCGGCTCGAGATTTCCGCGGCGCTGCTGTCGGCCCTGGCGATGGTGCGTCCCGAGTCAGCCGATGACGAACGTTATCGCGGACTGGTGGCGGGCATTCTGTCGGCGCAGCGGGAGGACGGGGCCATTGTGTTGGCGGTGGAAGCGGGTACCGATCCGGCTGCGTCGGACCCGCGGGACGTGGCGGC
>JBHHUY010000123.1:0-8826 GCA_046753965.1 Phycisphaerae bacterium | reverse complement strand
ACCGCCGCGCGCGCCCGCCCGGAGGCGATCGATCAGGCGGACAGACGTGGAAAATGCAGTCTGCATGGGGCGTCGTGCCTGAAAAAGCCGGACAACCAAGGCGCATTGTAACCCGGTTAGGGTGCTCGGGTCAAGATAGGCCGCGAGCACCGTGGTGCTCGTGGACGGCGCGGAGCAGATCACGTTGCTCGACGATGCCCACGACGACACGGGAACTCTCACTCTCAACAACGGGAAGCGAGCCGACATCGCCGGTCTGGAAAACGCGGAACACCTCTTCCATAGGGAGATCGGCCGGCACGACCCGGCTGTCGACGTTGGCGAGATCGACCGCCGTCATCAGTTTTGAGAGAAACGGATTGTAGAGAATCTCCCGGATGTCGCTGAAGTGGATGACGCCCACGAGATGCTGATGCCGATCCACGACGGGAAAGTGGTTGAACCTGGACCTCTCTGCGAAGCGGAGAACTTCGTCAAAGCTCGCGTCGGCAGACAGGCACTTGATGTTGGAGCGCATGATATGCCGCACCTGGAGCGGCTCCGGCCGGCGCCGTCGGCCGCCCCGTCCCAACCCCACCGTCCTCAGAAGCGCTTGCGCCGTCAAGGCAAGAACCGACGCGCCGCCTCCCGCGACCAGAGGCCTCCGGAAAAGCGTCACCGCCTTGACCTCTCCGGCGCGCGTGACGGCCCGCTTGATCAGGATGGGTCCGCAGATTTCAAAGACCACGACGGAGCCCAGGGCGACAGTGGAGAATCGTCGAGCCCAGTCGTCGTCCCAATAGGTCGTGACAAACTCCGCCAGACCGATGAGCACGGCGGCCTGACACAGCAGTGCGCTGCCGCAAGTGGCCCGCAGTTCGCCGATCGCCCCGGACCATCGCATGCCGAGATAGCCGCCGAGCACCTTGCCGATCAACCGACAGACGACGTACGCGACACCGATGTACTTCAGGTGAACGAGTTCATTCAGGTGGAGCGTGTACCCGGCCATGACAAAAAAGCCTACGAGAATCGGGCGGCCCATGGCCTGGAGCGATTCGTCCACCTGTTCGGGATCGATGGCCACGTTCGAAAAGGTGGCCCCCATGCAGATCGTCGTCAGAAGGAAGTTGTACGAAATGTTGTGATGCTCAAGCAGCCAGCCCTCGCCCGCGCCGACGACGATCAGTGTTGCCACCAGGATGAGAAGCGTTTCTCCAAGCGCAAGCTTGGCGCGCAGCACGCTGAGGCAGAATCCCAATGCCACGCCGAGAGCAATGCTCCCGGGAATCATCGTCAAGAGGTCCAGCCAGATGTTCTCCGAGCTGAGCTGGACATGGTCGAGAACCCCGGCGGCGGCCAGCACCGAAAAACAAACGTAGAACGTAACAATACACACCACGTTGTTGATGCCGACGAGGCTGAGGATCGTGTCGGTGGTCGGGCCCTTCGCGTCGTACTCGCGCAGGACGAACAGCGTGGCCGCAGGAGCGGTGGCGATCGCGGCAAAACCGAGGAGAACGGCAAAACCCAGAATCGTCAAAGTCGGCGCGCCACTCCCCACCGCAAGACCCACGCCCGCCGTGCCGATGCAGACCAGCAGAAAGGTCAAGCCGGTCTCCGCGGCGGCGATCTTGAAGATCTTGCCGCCGACGCTTCTCAGATGACGTGCTTCGAACACCGAGCCAATCGAGAACAGAATAATCCCGAGCCCCAGGTCCTTGATGGCGCTGAGCGGCGCGGCCGCCCGGTCAAGTGCCTCCATCGACGATTCCGTCGGCGCGGTCGGCCCCGTCGCGCCCTCGCCGGAACCGTCGTGGCCGAGAAACCAGTACAACAGGAACTTGAGACCGATGCCCGCGAGCAGATAGCCGACGACACGAGGAACGCGGATGGCCCGCGCCACGGTCCCCCCCACGATTGCGGCGAGGAGCAGCAGGCCGAAGAGCAGGCCGGGCCCAGGAATGACCGCGAGCGTGGTTGCGTCCTGAGCAAGATTCACACCGATCACGCGTCACTCCGATGTTCGCTGCCCCACGGGCGATCGCAGACCACCCGGTGTCTCACGGTTGCCGCGCGGCAACCGTGCCGGGTATTGGAACACAGGATCGGAGATTCTCAAAGAACGATTCCGGCAATCGGACGCCGCGGACGAGCACAAGGAGTGCCGGCGCCGAGACGCATGCGCAACCGAGGCGTCTTCGATCACCAGCGCGAACCCATGGAGAGAAACCCGGCGCTCCGGCCCCGTCCGATTGGGCGAGGCTATTCGGCGCAGATGGGCGGCGTTCGTAGGTGATGGTCGGTGGCCTGCTGATAGGCATGGGCAATCCGGAGCAGGCGACCTTCCGAGAGGTGCGGGCCCATGAGTTGCAGACCGATCGGCAGGCCCGAGGCCGTGAATCCGCAGGGGATGCTGATCGCGGGGATGCCCGCCAGGTTGGCCGCACAGTTGTAGACGTCTTCAAGATACATTCCGAGCGGATCATCGCGCTTCTCGCCGATCCTGAAAGCGGGCGTGGGGGTCGTCGGGGACAGGATTACATCACACCGCTCAAACGCGGCGACGAAGTCATTCCGAATCAGGGTGCGGACCTTAAGCGCTTTGAGATAGTAGGCATCATAGTAGCCGCTCGACAGGGCATAGGTGCCGAGCATGATACGGCGCTTGACCTCGGAACCGAAGCCCTCGGCGCGACTGGCACTGTACAGGTCGATGTAGTCCTTGGGCGCGGCGGTGCGATGGCCGTAGCGGACGCCGTCGTAACGGGCCAGGTTGCTTGACGCCTCGGCGGTGCAGATCAGGTAGTAGCATGCGATCGTGTACTCTGCATGCGGAAGATGGATCTCTTCGACTTCCGCGCCGAGGGAGCGATAGACCGCGATTGCACCCTCGACCGCCTCCCGCACCTCCGCGTCGAGGCCCTCGCCGAAATACTCGGCGGCCAGACCGATCCTCATCGGCCCCACCGGCGCGTCGAGCATGCCGACGTAGTCGGGAACGGGGGCGTCGAGGCTTGTGGAATCCCGTTCGTCGCGGCCCGCGATCGCGCCGAGCAGGCGGGCGATTCCCGGGACATCGGTGGCGATCGGACCGATCTGATCGAGGCTGCTTCCGAATGCCACAAGGCCGAATCGAGAGACGCGGCCGTAGCTCGGCTTCAGGCCGCAGACGCCGCAGAAAGACGCGGGCTGCCGGATCGACCCCCCCGTGTCGCTGCCGAGCGCGAGCGGGACCAATCGCGCCGCCACGGCCGCGGCCGAGCCGCCGGAGGACCCGCCGGGGACGCGATCGGGATCCCACGGATTCCTCGTGAGCCGCAGCGCGGAATTCTCGGTCGAGCTGCCCATCGCGAATTCATCGAGATTCGTCTTGGCCACGACGACGGCGCCCGCGTCGCGCAGCCGTTCGACGACGTGGGCGTCGTATGGCGCGTGAAACCGTTCGAGCATCTTCGAAGCACAGGTCGTGGCGCCGGCGCGCGTGCAGATGTTGTCCTTCACCGCGACGGGTTCTCCGTGAAGCGGGAGGCGCGCGTCGCCGACTTCCGATTCCCGTGCACGCTCAAGACAGCTGTCGGTCAATGTGGAGAGGACGGCGTTGATCTTCGGATCGATTCGACGGATGCGGTCGAGGGCGGTTTGAACGTGTTCAAGGGTAGCAGGCATGTTCACAATCGCAGTTGCGTGTCCTCAAGCACCGTTCTTTGTGGCGCGACATTCCCGTGGATGGCGCTGATCAGTCTCGCGCGCCCTGGCAGGGCCGCTCAAGCCGAATCCTGATCGAGCACTTTGGGTACCTTGAAGTAAGGCGGCGCCGCGCCGGGCGCGTTGGCGAGCACCCGCTCTGCGCCCATCGACTCACCCGGCACGTCGTCTCGAAACACGTCAGACACCGGGACGGAATGCGCGGTCGGCTCGACTTGGGCCGTGTCCACTCCCTTGAGCTTCTCGACGTAGTGCAGGATGCTGGCGAGTTGGTCGCCGAATGTGGCGACCTCTTCGTCGGACAGTTTGAGGCGTGCGAGGTGAGCGATGTGCCGGACCTGCTCCGGGTCGATCTTGGCGGACATGGGTCTTCTCGCTGTCTTCGCGATCAGAATCGACACCGACAGGACCGCATCGCGAACCTGCCCGAATCGGGTGCTCGTCCGGACCGCCCGAATGCACAAAAAACGATGCCGCGCTTGGCCGCATCGTCTTGCATCCTTCCTGCGTCAGGACGGCACGCCGGGCTAGTCCGCGGCTGCCTCTTCCGGCTTCCAGGTGCGCTTGGGCGGCTTGACGATCAGGCCCATCCGAATCGCCTTCGCGGACACCTTGATCCGGCAGACGCGGCCGTCAATCAGGGCGCGGACCCGCTGGATGTTGGGCTTGAAGGTCCGCCTGCTGATGCCGGTGACCTTGGTTCCCACCCCGCCCAGGTACTTCGCCTTGCCCCGGTGGCTGTAAGACCGACCTGCCCTGGTTCTCTTTCCCGTAAAATGACAGATGCGTGGCATCGGACACCTCAACCGCTCAGTCCCTATGATCCAAGAACCCTGTAGTGTAGGGTTTTCTCGACGGGTTGCAAGCCGGGCGTCGGATCGTTCGGGGACGGGCTCGGAGCAGTTCGGCCGGGCGACCGCGCAGGCTCACTTGGCAAGGGTTCGAGCAAGAATAACATGATCGACCGCCCGGTCGACCTCGCCGCTCGGCTTCGCCGTTTGGCGGCCCACATATTCGCCTGATTCTTGCCCGACGCCTGGCGTCCCCCGGTTCCGGCGGACGTCTTCGGTGGTGCCCCCGGGGCCCGATGCCGGAGACTGAGTGATCCAACCGGATCGGCCGCTCGGACGGAGCATCCTGACCGTGAGGCGCGGGCCGGCCGGAAGCGATAATGTGGCCCATCGGCCCGTCGCGGCCGGTCAGAATCGCCCCCCGCGGCAATGAATTCGCAGATTCGGCGTTTGGCCAAGTGAGGAGCGAATGGACGACGCAGCGTTGGCGGAAGCGATCCGGGGAGCGCAAGGCGGCGACGCGGCGGCATTTGAGCGGCTCGTGGACGCCTATGCCCACCGAATCGCCGGTTTCTTCCATCGGCTGACCGGCTCTCGCCACGACGCCGAGGATCTGGCCCAGGAGGTCTTCGTTCGGGTCGTCCGAATGATCGGCAGCTACGAGCATACCGGCCGATTCGAGGCCTGGATCTTCCGAATCGCGGCGAACCTGGCTCGAGATCGGGTCCGCTTGGCGAAGCGGAACGCGAGCCCGGCATCGCTCGGGTGTGACGGCGGGACCGAGGACGGCGGCGCCTGGTCGGGAGAGGTGATTGATCCGTCCAGCGAGCCGGCCGACGAGCGGCTGATCCGCGGAGAGGCGCGGGATGCCTTGAACGCGGCCCTGGCACGATTGCCGGATGCCGAGCGCGAGGTCGTGCTGCTGCGTCACTTCTCGCAGATGTCGTTCAAGGAAATCGCCGAACTGATGCAGACGCCGCTGGGCACGGCCTTGGCCCGAGCCCACCGCGGTCTCGCTCGGCTCCGACGAATGATGACCGAAGAAGCGGACGGCTGTCGTGTTCGAGGAGGGCGAGCAGAAGCCCCGACGAGAGGATAAGAACGATGGATCGGTTCGACCGAACACTGCAAGACGAGATCGCGGAGAACGAGCGCTGGCTCGCACGGTTCGAGACGCCCGGTGCCTCACCGCAACTCCTGGCCCGCATCAAGAGCGCCGTCCGATTGGAAGCGTGCCGACGGGGTGGTCGATCGATCTCCCGCGAGTGGCGGGCATGGCACGGCACCGCCTCGGCCGCCGCGGCTCTGATGCTCGCGGCCGGCCTCGGTTTGTACTCCACCCGCCTTTCGCACGACGCGGGCACACGGCCTTCGCAACGCGCGTCCGTCGAGGTGGCCAGCGACTCATTCCAGGCTGAATTCGCGGCGCTGACGGCGGTGGATGAGGCCTTGTCCGACCTGGAATCGACCGCGACGGAGGAGGCCTGGGCACTCAGTGGGACGACGCTGTATGACGCTCTGCACGCGGCGGTCGCGGACAATCGCGAAGAGAACACGGGCGACCAAGGCGCGCTGCGGGTACCTGAGGTGTTCGACGCCGAAAGGGGAGTCGTGTCATGAAAACACGAACGATCGAATCGAGGCCCTGCCTCCGACTGCGCCTCATGGTCGGCGGGCTGATCTTCATGGCATCGGCTGCGGCGATGGCCGCGTCAGCTGCAACCACCGCCGCGGTTCGTCCGCCGGACGACGACGATGCGTCCGCCCGGGAGTCCCAACGCGGCACTGATCGTGGGCCGCTGGCCGGTCCCAGAGGGCGACGGCGCGGCAGATTCTCCCCTCCGGACGATCGACCGCGGGGGCGTCATCGCTGGTCCCGAGAGGAGCGCCCGGCTGAGCCGTCCCCACGGATGATCGAAGAGGCCATGAGGATTCTGGCCAGGGAATTGCCGGAGTGGCACGACCGACTGGCAAAACTCCGCACCCGGAACCCCAGGCGGTTTCGCCAGGCGGTTCGGAAGTTCCTGCCGATCTTCCGCGAATACATGTCCTTGCGCGAGCGCGACCCCGCCTTGGCCGGGATGGTCATTGCGGAGTTCAAGATCGAGGAACAACTGCGGCAACTCGGCCGTCGCTATGCCGCCGTTCCGGAAGATGCCCCCGAACGAGAAGAGATGGACCGAATGATCGAGGAACTCGTCAAGAAACAGGCCGAGTTCAGAATGCGGCGTCGCGAGGCACGGCTGCGCGACTTCAAGGAACGCCTTGAACGCCAGCAAGAACGGCTGAGGCACGAAATCCAAAAGTTCGAAGAGGAGAAGGAGCATCTCCCGGAACTCGTCGCCGAGCGGATCGCACAGGTCAAACGTGGCGGGTTCCGCGGACCGCCCGGGCCTCGAGACGACCACGGGGACTTCTTGGACAAGCCGAGGCATCGCCGGAATCGGGAGGACCATCGACGGCCGCCGCTGAGCGGTCCGCGTGGAGACGATCCCCCCGAAGATCGAGACCCCGGATAGGTCGCCCCATCCCTTGCGGACGAGGCTCGATGGCGCGTCCTCAAGGCAGCGTCTTGACAAACGCCACGCCCGTGCCGCCTTCCGGACTGGCCCACGGTACCAGCTTCCATCCGAAGAACTCGGGATCGCGGCCGGAAGCCACCGAGTGGCCGACGACCGTTCCGAGCACGGCCCCCATGATGACGTCGGAGAAGTCGTGCTCACCGTCTTCGAGGCGCTCATGCGCCACCAGCGCGGCGAGTCCGTAGAGCGGAATGCCGACGACATGGCCGTAGGCCTCGTGCAGGACGCTGGCGACAACGAAGCTGCTACTCGTATGGCCGGAGGGAAACGTGCCCCGCTCCCCATTCGGAGAACGATCGAAGGTCGCCGCCTGGCCGATCATGACCGTCACGCCGTTAATGGCCAGGGCACTGAACAGTGTCTTCCCCACCTCGTAGGTCTTGTCATCCATCTTCTGCTGGCCGATCAGATACCAGGCGCCGGCCAGGGCAAAGTGGGTGCCCGGGTTGCCCGCAGCGCCGAAGAAGTCGCGCCACCCGCTGGGCATGTGACGGTGAATACGGCCGCGGTTGAAGGGCAGGTTGCGGCGAAAATGTCGTTCGACGCTCCGGTCAACCCCTGTCTCTTGAAGGGCGAGCGAACCGCCATAGGTCACACCGAGAATCGCGATGTTGACGGGATTCGCATAGACCCGCTTCGTGTCGCGCCACAGGTCTGACGGGAGGTAACGGATATCGCGCTTGACGGTGTCCCAGAACGACGGCAGTGGTCGGCGGCGGAGATAGTCTTCCTCCTTTCGAGCCCAGTCAATGCCGGTCTCCGCATCATATGCCCGTCCCCAGTTGTTCGATTCCCCGTCCTCCGAAAACCCAGTCTCCGTCCCCAGATCGTTGAGCGTCCATCCTTGAAGCGCAAGCGCCGCAGGTGCATCGGTTGAGCGTTCAGGTCGAACGTTGTCGGCGGGGGCCGCCGTGGAGGCCTGCTCGTACGCGGCCAGACGGTCATCCAGGTCCGGCGGCGAGGCCGACATCGAGAAAAAGGCGGACCGGCAACCGGAGCAGACGAGAAGAAGACAGGCGGCGAGAATCGATCGGGTCATGGTTCCATCCATTTCGGCTTTGACGAGACATCCTGTCCGTCACGGAGACATACGCGACACTCTCCGTCAGATGTCTGGCGTTGTCAACCGGGAAGAAACAGCCCGTCGCCTGGTGAGCCCGCGGCGGTTCGGGCGGGTCATCGGCCCGACTTCAGCCGGCCGGCGGTCGCCGTCGCCGTCAGGCGGTGTTTCGTTGGCGTACAGAGCATCGGCAGCCGGGTTCGGCCGGTCTTGGGCGGAGGAAGCCAGGCGGATCACTGGGATCGCGCAGGAAACGGACGCTTGAACCTCCGAGGGAAGCCGGTGGCAAGCGCGAAGTCGGCTTTCCACAGTCCCGCCCCCCTCGGGCGGAGCGATTTTCCTCAAACTGATCAAACTGACCGATTTCCGCGAGAGAGAGCCGCGGACTTCAGTCCGCGCGGATTCTCGAGCCTTGGTCGGCGTTCCTCTGCATCAAACGGCCGCGCGAGCTAAAGCTCGCGGCTCGCGATTGTTAGACTGCATATTGAGTACAAACCGCTCAGTTTGAGGATTCTCATTTCATTGGTGTAAGATGGTGGGTGACGCCCGCCAGCGTCCCGTCCAGCGGTCTGTCGCCAGGCCGAATCCGATTGTTCCTTCGGCGCGAGCGCGAAGGTGGGTGCTCCCATGCACCGGTGGATCGCAAACCTCGCTCTGTCTGCGGCGCTCATCTGGGGCACGGCCGCTTGCGACGACACCGCGCCAC
>JBHHUY010000122.1:0-8842 GCA_046753965.1 Phycisphaerae bacterium | reverse complement strand
CGGGTGATAGCTGCGCGTCGGCCTGCGCGGCGCGCATCGGGGCCGCGGCGCCGCGGCCGCGCTCCTCCGGTTGGGTGATATGGTAGGCATCGGCGCTCATTCCGTAGCCGAGCACCTCGGCGAGCACCTCGGCCCCGCGTTTTCGGGCATGCTCGAAGTCCTCGAAGACGAGGATGCCGGCGCCTTCGCCCATGACGAAGCCGTCGCGATCGCGGTCGAAGGGTCTCGACGCCTTGTCGGGTTCGTCATTGCGTGGCGAGAGGGCCTTCATCGCGGCGAAGGCCGACGTGCCGAGCGGAGTCAGGGCGGCCTCGGAGCCGCCGGTGATCACGACATCAACGTCGCCCCGGCGGATGGCGTACATCGCATCGCCCATGGCATTGGTCGCCGAGGCACAGGCGGTCGCCACGGAGGTGCTGGGGCCGCGGGCGCCCAGGATGATCGAGATATTCCCGCTGCCGGCGTTGCCCATGAGCTTGGGAATCGTGAAGGCGGACACCTTGCACGGGCCTCGCTCCAACAGGCGCAGGTGTTGCTCTTCCAGTTCCTTGATGCCGCCGATGCCCGTGCCGGTGATGACGCCGATCCGACTCGGGTCGATGTCGCCGGCTTTCAGGCCGCTCTGATCGAAGGCGCTTTTGGCGGCGCAGACGGCCATCTGGGCGAACCGATCGAGTCGTTTCGCCGCGCGGCGGTCCATGTGGGCGCAGGGGTCGAAGTCGAGGCACTCGCCGCCGATGCGAATGTCGAAATCAGTGGTGTCGAAGCGCTGGATGGCTCCAACGCCGCTCCGGCTCGCCAGGAGCCCTTCCCAAAAGAGGTCCACCGACTGGCCCAGCGGGCTGACCAGCCCCATTCCGGTAATGACGACGCGACGGCGATCGGACATATACTTCTGCCTCAGACCCACAGGGGACACCGGCTCCGGGGGCGGTGTCGGGCTCAGGCCTTTTTCTCTTTCTGGGCCTTGGCGATGAAGTCGACCGCCGTGCCGACGGTGCCGATCTTTTCGGCCTCCTCATCTGGAATGCTCAGCTCAAACTCGTCCTCGAGTTCCATGACCAGCTCGACCGTGTCGAGCGAATCTGCGTTCAGGTCGTTAACGAACGAGGTGTCCATGGTGATTTCGGATTGATCGACACCCATCTGTTCGCTCACGATCTTGACGACTTTCTCTTTGATCTCCTCTTCGGTCAGTGTCACCAGATTGTCTCCGTTATCTGAGTTCTTCCAGTCACGCGTTTCCCCGGGGCGGCTCCGGTTGCCGGCCGGCGCCCCGCGGGATCACATGTGCAAACCGCCGTCCACGACAAGAATCTGCCCGTTCACATAGCTGGCCGCATCGGAAGCGAGGAAGGTGACCGCGGCCGCCACCTCCGCCGGTTCGCCGAAGCGCTGCAGGGGGATCAGCGGGCGAACCTGCTCTTTGACCTTTTCCGACAAGACGTTGGTCATGTCGGTCTTAATGAAGCCGGGGGCCACCGCGTTGCAGGTCACCCCTCGACGCGCCAGTTCCTTCGCGACCGTCTTGGTGAGGCCGATGACGCCGGCCTTGCTGGCCGCATAGTTGCCCTGTCCGGCGTTGCCCATGATGCCGGAAACGCTCGTGATGTTGACGATTCGCCCCCAGCGGGCCCGAACCATGAACTTGCTCGCCTCGCGGCTCATGAGGAAGACGCCGCGCAGATTGGTGCCCATCACCCGGTCGAACTGCTCGTCGGTCATGTTCATCAGCAGCCCGTCGTCGGTGATGCCGGCGTTGTTGACAAGGATGTCGAGCCGCCCGAAGTCCGTCGCGACGTCGTCCACCCATTTCTCGATCTTCGACGCATCGGCGACATCCAGCGCTCGGGGTACGATTCGACCTTTGAGCTTCTTGTCGGCGGCCTCGGCCGGGAGTGAGCCCAGGCGCTCGGCGTCCCTTGCGCAGGCAACCACAATCGCCCCCTCTCGGGCGAGCGAAAGGCAGATGGCGCGGCCGATGCCGCGAGAACCGCCGGTTACGATTGCCACTCGATCCACAAGGTCGGCCATGAGGCTGATCCCGTTCCTTCTCGCGCGGCCGAGACGAGGAGCGCTCCCCCGTTTCTAGGTCGGCACCTGTTCCAGGGCGGCCGCGGCTGAGTAATTCCGGGCCGTGACGCCGCGATTGATCTTCCGCATCAGGCCGGTTAACACGCGTCCCGGCCCGACTTCCACAAAGCGTTCGCAACCCTCGGCGATCAGACGCTCGATCGAGGCCTGCCAGCGAATGGGCTGGGCCACCTGCCGCCGCAGCAGATCACGCACGCCGTCCGAGTCGGCATGATAGTCAGCGGAGACGTTCGACACCACCGGAAATCGGCCCTGCCGAATCTCCACGGCCTCCAGGGCCGTTCGCAGGCCTGCCACGGCGGGTGCCATCAGCGGCGAATGGAAGGCGCCGGCCACCGTCAGGGGCACGGCCCGGGCGCCGTACTTCTCCGCCAGGGCCACGGCGCGTTCGCAAGCTACGCTGGCGCCGGAGATTACGATCTGGCCGGGGCAGTTGAAATTGGCCGGCACGAGGACGTCGTCCCCGGCCGCCTCTTCGCACAGCTTGCGGACCGCCGCCTCATCGAGCCCCATGACGGAGACCATGCCGCCGGCCGAGGCCTCGGCGGCCGCCTGCATGAGGCGGCCGCGTTCGGCGACCAGCTTCAGGCCGTCCTCGAACCCGAGCCGGCCGGCCACGTGAAGGGCCGTGTACTCGCCGAGGCTCAGGCCCGCCGTCGCCCGGATGTCCCAGGTCCGGCACTGCCCCCGCTCTTCCAGGGCGCGCCAGATCGCCACCGAGGTGACGAAGATCGCCGGTTGCGAGACGTCGGTTGCGTTCAGCCGGTCGGCGGGGCCCTCGAAGCAGCGCTTCGACAGATCGGAATGCAGCAGATCGTCGGCTTGGGCGAATACGTCGCGGGCGGCCTGGGAGACGGCGGCGACGTCGCGCCCCATGCCGACGGTCTGGGCGCCCTGTCCGGGAAAGATGATGGCGGTTTGGCTCAAGATGACACCCGAGTCTTCGGCGTCGTCGAACAACGCCGCCGGTTCCAGTCAAATCCTCAGCAGGGCGGAAGCCCAGGTGAAGCCGGCCCCGAAGGCGATCAGCAAAACAAGGTCGCCGGTTCGGATGCGACCGGACTTCATGCACTCGTCCAACCCGAGCGGGATGGACGCACTGGAGGTGTTGCCGATCTTGTGGATGTTGGTGAACATGCGGTCTTCCGACAGGCCGAGCCGCTGCCGGGCGGATTCGATGATTCGCAGGTTGGATTGGTGGGGGATGAAGAGGGCGATGTCCTCGGGGCGGATCCCCGCCTCGGCCAGCGTGGTGTCCACCAGATCGAGATTGTGCTTGACCGCCTGCTTGTAGACCTCTCGTCCGTTCATCTTGACGTAGTGCAGTCGTTCATCAATCGTCATGTGCGAAGCGGGCAACCGCGATCCGCCGGCCGGGACGAAGAGGAGCGAATCTCCGCTGCCCTCGGCGCTCATGGTGAAGTGCAGAACGGCGGACCCTTTCGCGTCCGGCGTCGCGGAGAGGACCGCCGCCCCGGCCCCGTCGCCGAAGAGAATGCAGGTGGCGCGGTCCTCCGGGTCGGTGATTCGCGTCATGGTTTCCGAGCCGATGAGCAGAATGTGCCGGAAGTGGCCTGTCTGCAGCATGAACGCCGCGTTGAGGAACCCGTAGATGAATCCGCTGCAGGCGGCGGCGAGGTCGAACGCCGGGACGGGCTTCATGTCGAGTGCCTGCTGCACGAAGCAGGCCGTGGACGGCAGGACGGCCTCCGGGGTGATGGTCGACACGATGATCATGTCGATGTCGTCGACCGTCAGACCCGCATCGGCGAGGGCCTCCCGCGCGGCGCTGGTCGCCATGGTCGCGGTCGATTCCCCTTCGCCCGCGGCGCGGCGTTCGATGATGCCGGTTCGCTCGCGGATCCACTGGTCCGACGTGTCGAGGCGCTGCGCGAAATAATCGTTGGCGAGCACCGTCTCGGGCAGGTACTGCCCGGTACCCGCGATCTTCACACCCAACGGTTCAGGCATTCTGCGGGACCTCCGTGAGGCGCTTGAGGATCAGGTTGTTCAAGTCGCCGCGAATGAACTGCGCGGCGATGCGCACCGCGTTCTTGATGGCGCGGCGGTCACTGCTGCCATGACAGATGACGCAGGTGCCGTCGACGCCCAGCAGCGGAGCGCCGCCGTATTCGCTGTAGTCGTGTTTTCTCCAGACGGCCTGAAACACGGGCTCGAATCGTTGGGCGAGTTGCTCGCTCTCGGCGGCGACTTCGCGCGCGATTGTTTTCATCAGGCCCTCGGCCAGCCCTTCCGTCAGTTTCAACACGACGTTGCCGACGAAGCCGTCGCAGACGGCGACCTCGCAGGCGCCGGAATACAGCTCGCGACCCTCGACGTTGCCGACGAATCGGATCGAGCGGTCCCGCTTGAGCAGCTCGTTGGATTGCTTGACCAGTGGATTGCCCTTGACGTCTTCACCGCCGATCGACAACAAGCCGACCCGCGGCTCGGCAATCTTCAAGACGTGTTCCGAATAGGCCGACGCCATCTGGGCGTATTGCAGCAGGTGAAACGGCTTTGGGGCCACGTTGGCACCGGCGTCGCAGATTGTCAGCGGGCCCGAAAAAGAGGGCAGAACCACCGCGATCCCCGGCCGCTGCACCCCGCCCAGTGTCCGCATCTTGAGCTGGCACGCCGCGGCAAAGGCACCCGTGTTGCCGGCGCTGATGACCGCGTCCACCTCATTGGCGGCGGCCATCTTGACCATCACCACGATCGAGGACTGGCGCTTCTGGCGAAGCGCCTCGACCGGCGAGTCGTCCATCTCGATGACGTCGGGCGCGGGGTGGATGCGGATGCGCGCCCGCAGGGTGGCGTCGGAGGGGAGATGCGGCGTGATCGCATCCTCTCGCCCCACGAGGACGATCTCATCGGATCCGCCGAGGAACTCGAGACCGGCCGCGGCGCCCGCAACGATCTCCAGCGGCGCGTGGTCTCCTCCCATGGCGTCGACTGCGATCCGCATGTGGGCTCAGCTCTCTTCGGTTTTGATCTTGATCGAGACCTTCGCGTTGACGTAGCCGCACTGCTCGCAGGCGCGATGCGGCAGCTTGGCCGCGTCGCAGCGGGGACACCGGCTGAGGTTGATCGGGCGCAAGGCGTGGTGCGACCGGCGGGCTCGCTTGACGGCCTTGGACGTTCTTCTGGAAGGTACCATTGAATCACCTGTCGTCTTTATGCTTGTCGTCTTCGGGGTGCCCCGGGGCGAGGCCGGGCCGCTTTTCCTGGCGACGCACACTCCCCCTTGCGCCGGATCAGTTCCGCGCACCGTTGAATCCCGCACTGTAGCCGGGGCGGCCATCCGCGTCAAGAAGTTCGTCGCACCGGCGTCCGACGGGGGTCCATGACAGAATCGGCGGGCACGGAGGATACGCGTAGCGGCCGACCCCCCGTGGCGGCCGACGACCGCGGATGGGCCTTGCTTGCGTCGACGTCCGCCACGGGGGCCTCATCGGTCGCCCGAGTTCGCGCTGCCTCTCGACCCGGCGACGGAGGTGCTCGCCGCGGCTCGTCTGTGAGCCGGGCCGTCCTCGGCCCCCGGCGGAGGGGTATGTTGGGTTGAGTCGCCGGAGCACGCCGGGGCGGAAGACCGCCCGGCTCGCAGGGGGACTCGCTGAACAACGTGCTGCAAACAGGTGGGGTGCTTTGTACAGGATAGTCAGGGACAGGCGGTGCCATTCCTGGCCGTGCCTATTCATCCGGCTGATCTGACGAGAGGCGCAGGCGTTTGATGCAGAGGAACGCCAGCCAGAGCTCGAAAGGCCGCGCGGACCGAAGTCCGCGGCTCTTTCTCGCGGAAATCGGTCAGTCTGAGCAGTGAAGGCGCGGGTCCGGCCTTGGTTTCTCAAACAGGGTTTCCGAATCGGCGGCGCAGAGCCGCCATGCCGCGGGTTCGCGCGCGGTTCCTTCGGGCGAAGGGCGCGCGGGCTCGCGCGGCCGCCAGCGGAACGAGAGACGGCGAAACGCCGAGGACGGCGGTGCGCGGGTCCAGCGACGGCGGGGTGGCGGCACGGACCGCTGCGGAAGGTGTCGGGGAAGGCGGCGCGACCCGCCGCGCGGTTCGCGTGAGCCAGACGCTCTTGTTGCAGGTGAGCAGGGCGTAGGGCTGCACCCAGAACAGCAGGATCGTGGCGTAGAGCGAGTAGGGCGTTGCGAAGAGGGCATCGGAGTCGCGCTGCCGCGCGGCGAAAAAGAGGACGGAAAAGATCGAGGCCGTCACGCAGGACGCGAGCAGTTTGAGCCCGAAAATCATCGGCAGAAACAGGGACAACACCAGCGCGGTCAAGAGGAACGGATAGGGCAACACCTGCCCGAGCGCGGCCATGATGAAGTTGAATCGGATCGCGCCGGCGGGCTCCCTGCGGAATGCGCGGAAGAGGAAGCTGCCGGAATGGACCGTCTCGCGGATGTTGCTTCGTGCCCATCGGAGGAACATCTTGGCGAGGCCGGCGTAGGTCGCGGGGCTTTGCGTGCGGACGCGGGCGGTCCGCTGGTAACAGGTCTTGTAGCCCTGCTTGAGGATGAAGTTCGTCATGGCGTGATCTTCACCTGCCCGCGCCGGTCCGCCGCGGAAGGTCTGGTGCAGCCATTGATCGAGGATCGGCATGACGGCGCTTCGGCGATAGGCGGCCAGGGCGCCGGCGCAGCAGAGCACCGCGCCGCCGCCCATCATGCTCTGGGCCGCGCGCTTGTAGTCGAAGGTCATGACGTAGCGGACGCGGAGCATCTTCGGGATCAGTCCGTCGTCCGGGTTCAGCACGGTCACGTTGCCGGCGACGGCGCCGATGCGGGCGTCGGCCGCCATGGGGCTCACCACCGCGCGGAGGGCGTCGGGCGCGATCAGCGAATCGCTGTCTACGGTGACGAAGACGGTTCCGGTGCCGCGCCGGAACCCCTCCCACAGGGCCCACCGCTTGCCGCGATTGGTCGGGCAGCGAATGGGTCTGACGCGCGGGCCGATCTCCCGGGCCGCCTGCTTGATGTGCGACCAGGTGTCGTCGTCGCTCCCGTCATCGACGACGATGATCTCGATGCGATCGGACGGGTAATCCGCGGACGCCAGATGATGCAGGGTGCTTCGGACGAGCGCGCCTTCGTTGTAGGCGGGCACGACGACGGTCACCGTCGGAAGCGCGGCTTCGTCGGCCGGCGCGACCGGGTGGTATCGGATCGCCAGCCAAAGCCGCCAGAAGCTCCAGACCGTCACGAGGGAGCCGTAGGCGATACCGATCGTGGCGACGACCCGTCCGACCGGGGAGTACCAGAGGATTTGCGCGGCCTCGCCGATCGGGTTCTTCAACCACGTGAGCCACAGGATGGCAGCGGCGCCGCCGACGATCGCCAGCTTGCACGCGATGTCGCGTCCGCGCCGCGGACGGGGGTCGCGCCGCAGGGCCGGCGGATGAAACGCCTCGCTCAAGAAGCTCGACGCGGTCTGGAGAACGGACAAATCGCTTGCTCCCACCTCGGCCGGGGTGCTCGGCCCACTCACAGTCCCCGGCCGGATCGACGACCCGGTCAGGTCGCCACCGGGTCGGCCAATAGTACATCAACGGTTGAGTAGTGCGTGGTTCACTGAAGGCACTGGATGCAGCGGCTCGCCTTCTTGGTTCTCGGTGAGGCATCGGGTTTGCGGGCTCCTGGCCCGACGCCCATTGTACCCCCGCCGACGGCGTCGGTTCACCCCGTTTTGGAGGCAGGCGGTCGCGGCCGAGCCGGTCCGGCTCGCGATGGGGCCTCGACACACCGCCGACGCACCGCCGCCAGCGGCCGGGATTGTATCAGCGGGGAGGAAGCGCCTGAAGGCATTTCGGCGGGGAATCTCGGGTTTCTCGAACGCGCGCCCCCGGACCGTCGGGCTGTCGAGTATTCACAACATTTGTCTAGAAAAGGAGTTACACCCAATGAGCGGTTTCTGCTCAATCTGCGGTCTAACAACGGCGAGCCGCGAACTTTGGTTCGCGCGGTCGTTTGATGCAGAGAACTGCCGGCCAGGGCTCGACAAGCCGCGCGGACTGAAGTCCGCGGCTCTTCTTCGCGGAGGCCGGTCAGGTCAGATTTGAGGTGATTTGTGTGGGCGAGCTTGTCAGGACTGTGTGACCCACGCACGGAGTCGGGCGACATCTTCCTCTGAGTATCCGGCGGCGGCTTCGCGGATGAGTCGTTCGCGATCCCCGGTCGGCAGCGGCTCGGGAGGGCGAGGGTCGCGGACCACCGGCGGCGCGGACTGGGCCGCCGGTGGTGGTGGTCGTTCGATGTGTTCAGGCAATCCCGCCGGTCGGGCGGTGGGCGGGTTGGCCACGGCCCGGGGGAGATCGGATGGGCTGTCGCGCAGGGTGCGCTGGCCGCAGGTCGGACAAACGTGTTTTCGCCGCGCCATGAGAATGATGGGGATGCCGATCGGTCCCCACATCAGGCCGTGCATGATGCCACGGCCCGTCTGGCCTCGGCCCGCGCCCAGGATGCCGCAGATCAGGGGCCAGACCAGCCAGGCGAGAATGACGCCGAAGAGCAGCGTGATCAGGCTCGTCGGGTTAAAGAGCTGTAACGCTTCGGTCACTCAGCCTGCCCCCCCGCCTCGCGGCTCGGCCGGACGACTGCCGGCCGTCTCCGGTTGAAGCGTACGATTCAGCCCCTTGGGCCGGCAATGCTCCGCGATGAGTAGGCGGCGCGCCGCTGGCTCGGGAGGATCGTGTCGGAGGGTTTCGGCGAAAAAGGGGGCGTTTCTTATCGGCCGGTCAGTTCC
>JBHHUY010000121.1:0-8876 GCA_046753965.1 Phycisphaerae bacterium | reverse complement strand
GGGACTGGCGTCGCGCGCTGGAGCGGATCGACGTGCACCGCCTCGGCACGCTGAAACCCAAGCGTCCCTTCGCGCTGTTCAGCAATCCGCCGCCTTCCATCGACGCCACGATTCGTGCCCAGGATGAAAGCCATCTGGTCGTGGCGGATGTCATCGAGACATTCGGAGACCGCTCGACGCCGGCGCAGCGGGCGAGCATCCCCCGCGGCGCGGTCATCCTCAAGGTCGATGATCAACCGGTCGCGCGCTGGTACCAGTTCTGCAACGCGCTGCGCGCCAAGGCCGGCACGACGGTCGAGATCGCCTATCGCCTGGTGGATGAGGAGATCAAGACGAAGCTGACCGTTCCAGACTGCGTTCAGGCCGCGCTGGCGTTGGGATACGGCGATCGGATCACCCGGATTGCCGGCGAGTCAGCGGCCACAGTGACGTCCTCGGACGGTGAGACGCATCGGGTCGCCCTGCCGGACTGGCGGGCAACGAGAGAGTTGCTGAAACGATCTGTCGGGAAAGAAGTCAAGATCGAATACGTGACGATCCATGGCGAGAAGCGGGCGGGCTTCTACAAGGTGACCTCAGACAACATCGACCCCTGGCTCGATCGCCTTGCCTATGACCTTCCGATTCGGTGCTATCCCCTGATGGAACGGCACCCGATCCACAACCCGTTTGTGGCCCTGGTCCGGGGTGTCAAGGAGGCTCATCGCGCGACCCTCCAGACGATTCTGTCGATCCGCCACATGGTCCTGACGCGCAAAGTGGGGCTCAGCAAGGTCAGTGGGCCGCTCGGGATCGCGCAGATCGGTTCGAAGGTGGCCGAAACCGGTTTTCTACAACTGCTCTGGTTTCTGGGCCTGATCTCCGCAAACCTCGCGGTCATCAACTTTCTGCCATTGCCCATCGTGGACGGCGGGCTGTTTCTCTTTCTGATTCTCGAAAAGATTCGAGGGGAACCCGTCAGCATCAAGACACAGGTGGCGACGCAGTTGCTGGGCATCGCGCTGATCGCCACGGTGTTTCTGCTCGTCACCTACCAGGACATCATCAAGATGTTCTGATCCGGGTTGCCACACGAGTTGCTCGTTCTTCCTACCGATCTGCTTGGCGGCCGGTGGCGATTGGACGCACCCAGCCGCCAGGTGGTCGTACGGCCCGGCGCCAGGCGAACGTTCTGCGGCCCCCACGTGTCGCAAAGCGAACGCCCGACGAGGGAAACGTCTCCGTAGACGGTCGTGTAAACCTTGAGCTTGAGGCACGGTTCGCATCGCGCGACGAATCGACCGTTGACATAGAGGTAGACCGGGCAGCTCGTGTGGTTTTCGATTATCAGAAGGGCGGACCTCGGCTGCGCGCCGGGGTCGCAGGACGACGGCGGCTCCCGCGCGCCACCGCAGCAAAGCGCCACAGCGATCCAGAGGATTCCATGCGAAGTCGTGCCGATGGACATGGCCTCTCCCGGGAATAGACACCGGCGAACGGTCAGAAGCGGAATCGGCCCCGGCAAGCGGCCGGCATGAATCGGTTTCCCGCCGCCGGGTCGGCAAGGCAACCCGACTATCAGCATGAAAAACGGGAATCGCCCGCCCTGACAACCGCGCAAGCGATTCGACGGGAGGACGAGGATTCGCGTGGAAACGCGGATCGGTGCGAATCGGGACGGGACTACCCGCCGATTTGTGACATCTGACGATTGCCGTGGTAGGCGTGGGAGTCCGGCTTGAAAGCGACGCAGGAGACGAAGGCCGCATGTAGCTCGTCGCGGATGTGTTCTTCGGGGCCGCGTCGGATGATCGGTCGCAGTTCGATTTCGCCGCCGTCGAACAGACAACTTCGAAGCTGACCTTCCGCGGTCAACCGCAGGCGGTTGCAGGTCTCACAGAAGGGCCGAGACATGGCGCTGATGAAGCCGATTGCGCCCTTCGCGTCGCGGATGCGATACATCGTTGCCGGGCCGTGCCCCGTGTCTACAGAGGCCGTGACGAGCGGCCCGTGGTGCTGCTCGATCCGCCGGCGAATCTCCACTTCGCTGATGAAGCGCTGCTCGAACGCTCCGCCGAGCACCGTTCGCCCCAGAGGCATGTACTCGATGAAGCGGACGGTCATTCGGCGGTTGATCGTAAGATCGGCGAACGTGGCGAGTTCATCATCGTTGATGCCGCGCATCGCGACGCAGTTGATCTTGGGATGTGCGAACCCCGCCGCGCAAGCCGCCTTGATGCCCCGCCAGACGCGAGCGAGCTCGGCGCCCCGCGTGATCGCCTTGAATCGATCGGGCCTGAGCGTGTCGAGGCTGACGGTGAGCCGGTCGAGGCCGGCCTCTTTCAACGGGCGCGCATGGCAGTCCAGAAGCGAGCCGTTGGTGGTCATCGACAACTCGGGCGTGCCCGGCAGCCGCTTCAGCATGGCGATGAGTCGCGGCAGGTCGTGTCGAACCAACGGCTCACCGCCGGTGATCTTGAAAGCGTGAATGCCGTGGCGTTGCGCCGCCCGCGCGACGATGAGGGTTTCCTCGAAGGTCAGCAGCGTCTCCTTGGGAACCCAGTCGAGCTTGTCCTCCGGCATGCAGTAGACGCACCGGAAGTTGCAGCGATCGGTGACGCTGATGCGCAGGGTCTTGACGGCATTGATGTGGCGCGGGCCGGTAATCTGTTGGGCGCTCTCCGGCCGCCCGTCCATCGAATCCGTCGCGATGGGCAGTGCGACGTGCATCAGGCGCCATCGTACAAGAAAGAGAAGCATGAGCCAAGGCGTTGGGGCGTGATGCCCCGTCGCGTCGATTGACCCGGTTGCGATTGTTCCCGACAATCGCGACATGCCGCCGCGCGTCGGAACCGTGACACGGGCGGGGCAGGTCCGGAGAACCATTCGTGGAACCATGCGAATCGGTGGGAACCGATGCCGAGCCCGGGCGTCCAATGCCTTTGGAGCCCGAGTCCGTCGACGCCCGCTCCGAAGAAGAAGAATGGGTACGCCGGTGCCGCGCGGGAGACACGACCGCCTACGCCCCGCTCGTCCGGCGTTATCAGGACCGCATCTTCAACGTCTGCTGGCGGATGTGCGGGAACCGAACGGATGCCGAGGATCTGGCTCAAGAAGCGTTCGTCCGGGCGCTGCAGGCCATCGGCCGCTTCGACGCCCGTTCCCGGTTCTACACATGGTTGTTTCGGATTGCGGTGAATCTCGTCATCAGCGACAGGCGGAAGCGGACCCGCGCCCGGCTCGGTTCGAGTGAGCGAGACCGGGCGAATCGCGAGGCCGAAGGTCGTCCCGCCGCCGACCCGCAGGACCGGCTTGCTTCCCGCGACAGCCCGCCGGATGTCCGGGCGGCGGATCGCGAGCGACATGCGCGGGTGCTCGAGGCGTTGGGCGCGCTGGACGAGGTTCACCGAACGGTGGTGGTGCTGCGGGACGTGGAGTCGTTCGGCTATGATGAAATCGCCGAGATACTGGAGGTGCCGGTCGGTACGGTCAAGTCTCGGTTGCATCGGGCGAGACTGGCCCTCCGTGAGGAGTTGACGCCGTTGTTTGGCGGCGGCTGACGCGGGCCGGCGTGCGAAGGACCCGCGGTGATGAGGCGGACCGTCGTGTGGAACATTGCGCGGCGCCCGTGTTATTGAGGGATTATGGCGAAACGCCCGGAACAGATCGAGCAACTGACGGCCTATCTCGACGGCGAACTTCCGCCGGCGGAGCGGTCCGAGGTGGAGCGGCTGATCGCTGAAGACGCGTCGGCGCGTTCGCTCCTCGAAGATCTGAAACGCACGTCGGAATGGGTCTCGGCGCTGCCGCGCGGTCGCGCGCCGGCCGACTTGGCCGATCGTGTGACCGCCCGAATCGAGCGGCAGGTGTTGTTCGGTGAATCTCCTGAGCCGCCGGACACAGGCCGCCGCCGCTTCTTCGGTCGCGGGCTGGCCGCCGCTGCCGCCGTTGTTGTGGTTTCGACAGCCGCGTGGCTGGGGTGGCCGGAGTTATCCAAGTTGCGCACCACGATTGTTGCCGATGCCGAACGCCGGGGTGGCGAGCAGAAGGTGGTTTCCATCAGCCCCTTCGTCGGTCGAGCCGGGGCTGAGGCCGGCCGTCCCGTGGCGGATGACGAAGCCCCGGCCGCGGCCCGGAAAACGGAATCCGTGGGGAACGCCGCGTGGCACATCGATGTTCGGCCCGAAGGCGAGCAAGACGTTCTGTATGCCGGAGGCAGAATCGAAGGTCCGGTCCCGCCGGCCGCACTGGTGCCCGGCGAAGAAAAGGCGGCGTCCGAGGCCATCGCGAAGTCGGATCGGTTGAGGGGATTGAGCCTTGCGGCGGTCAGCCTTCAAGGATCGGATGTCGGCTCGAATGCTCGTGGCACGTCTTCCGGCCGGTTGCCGACCGAAGCGCCCTTCGGTCCGCCGCGGCCGGATGCGTTCGCCCGTTCGCTTCCCGAAAGTCACGTCACGGTGAAGAGCGCCGACCCCGAAGCCGTCCGCGAGATCATGGCCACCATTGAGTCGTGGATGCACCGGCAAGGCGTCCGCGCAGGCGAGGCCGCGCGGGCATCGGCGTCCGTGTCGCGCGAGCAATCTTCTCCTCAGATTGAACGTCGGCAGCTTGGGCGCGGGCGCCGCCTCGCGCCAGGGTTCAAGGGTCGACAGGATCGAGACGAATCGCCCGCCGATGAAACCGTCGTGACGCTTGTCCTGCCGCGCAGTCTGGCTTTCGCGCTGCTTGGCTCCCTGCGACAAATCGCCGTGGATCGAAACGCCGAACTTCTCCTTTGGAACAGGGGAGATTCGAGACACGCAGGCGAAGGCAACCCACCCGCTGGCGGAACAGCCCGTCGAGAACTTGGAGAGACCGCGGCAGACGCGGAACGCGCGGATGCCGGGACGCTCCGGTCGGGGTCGGCGGCACCGAAAGCACGCGATCTCTCCGACGAGCCCGCCGCCGGCGCCGCTGACGGCCCGGCGATTTTTCCGCCTGCTGTCGATGAGACATGGGTTCGGATGGTCATCACGGTGGGCGGGGGTAAAGCCGGGTCGACGCCTGCCCGACAGCCTACGTCCGCGCCGACATCGGAGGCCGCCGGGCAGACGACTTCGCGTGCCGCGTCGCCTCTCGATGCCGCCTCTCAGCCTACCACGCGAGGGAGCGGAGGTGGCTAAGAAGCGCTCCAAGGCGGGCAAGCAACCAGGCCGGAAGGTCCGTGTGGCATTCCGCAAGAATCGCGAAAAGGCCGCGCGAGACAAGAGCCAGTGGACCCGCCATCATCGAGAAGACCACGTCGAGCACGAAGACGCGATCCAGCAGGAGAGCGTCCGCGCCAAGGGCTCGCTGTCGCGGAAACGGACGATCATTGTCCGTGAAGGCGCGAACGGCGAGGCCGTTCTGCGGCAAGGGATCGTGATTCGGATGCGCGGCCTGATCGCCGAGGTGGACGACGGCCAAGCGCATTGGGCGTGCACGATTCGCCGGTTGCTTCGAACTCAATCCATCAAAGAGCGGCACCCCGTCACGGTCGGCGATCGGGTCGGTTTCTCGCCGGTCGAGGCGGCCGGTGAGCAGAGCCGGTTGCCCTGCGGCGATCGGATGTTGCCGGAAGGCGTCATCGAACGGGTCGAACCGCGCCGCACCACACTGCTGCGGCATTATGATCGCAAGCTTCAGGCGCTGGTCGCGAACGTCGATCTGGTCTTGATCGTCATGGCCGCCGACCAGCCGACCTTGCGCCCCCATTTGATCGATCGCTACCTCGTCGCCGCGCACAAGGGGAAGATGCGGCCGGTGATCTGCATCAACAAGCGTGATCTGGACGCGGACGGCCGGGCGGAGCGCGTCGCACAGCGTTACCGTGACATCGGCTACCGTGCGTTGCTGACCTCCGCCGTGACGGAGGCGGGCCTCGACGATCTGCGTGACACACTCGCCGACCAGACTTCCGTGCTCGCCGGGCCGAGCGGCGTGGGGAAGAGTACGCTCATCAACTCGCTCGATCCGCGCCTGTCGTTGCGCGTCGGCTCCCTGACCGATCTCCGCAGGGGGCGGCACACGACCTCGACATCGAGCCTGTTGCGATGGGCGTTCGGAGGTTACGTCGTCGACACGCCCGGCATGCGGCAATTCGATCTTGCCGAAATTGAACCCACGGAACTCGAGGCCTATTTCCCGGAATTCGTCGATCGGATCGCGGCCTGTCGGTTTCCCGATTGTTCACACACGCACGAGGAGGATTGCGCGATCAAGAGCGCGGTCGAAGCGGGGGCCGTCGCGCCGGAGCGCTATGACAGTTACTGCAAGATGTACGCCGAACGCTTAGAAGCGCTCGAAGATCGTTAGCGGTCGAGCAGGAGTGCCATGATCGATTGTCCGGGTTGACCTTCGCCGGTCGGCTTTGCCGTTTGGCGGACTGCACGTTTGCCTGATCGTTTCTCGACGCCCCGGCAAGGTGACGCGGCGCGCTTTTTCATCATTCCCGTGGGAGCCTGTCCTGAATCGCCCCCCGACGATGCAAGTCGCCCCGGCTTCGCCCAAGCGGCCCGACGCACTCGTGGCATGGCTTGTCGGGTGCGGCATCGTGGCGCTCGTCGCGGGCCTGTCGTTGCAGGCGATGGGGGTCATTCTGCGAAACGGTCCCGTCGCGCTGGCGATTCTGCTGTCCGCGACGGGGCTTGGCTTGTGGATCGTCCGCGGGCTCGGCCTCCATCACGCGGAGCCTCGCTGGCAACTCCTAGCGGCCGCCGGTCTCGGCCTCGGGGCCGTCTCATTGCTCGTGTTGGGCCTCGGTGTGCTCGGCCTCCTCGACCGCCACGTCTGGATCGGCATCCTCTTTGCCTGCGCGGGTGCCGGGGCTGTGCGAATCAAGTCGCTTCGACGCGCGCGGCGCACCGAAGAAGCGCCGGCGGACACCCTGCGGGCCGTCTGGCTCTGGCTGCTCGTCATCGGTTTCGCCGCGTGCGCGCTGCTCGCCGCGACCATGCCGCCGGGCATCCTCTGGCCCGCCGAAGGCCACGGGTATGATGTTCTGGAGTATCACCTCGGCGCGCCGCGGGACTATTTCGACGCAGGCCGCGTCTCGTATCTTCCGCACAACATCTACAGCAACTTTCCGCTGAATGTCGAGATGCTCTATCTGCTGTCGATGGTCCTGCACGGCGACCCGGTCGCCGCCGCGCCGACCGCGAAGCTGCTGAATGCGATGCTCGCCATGCTCGCCGTCGCCGCCGTGTGGCTCGCGGGTCGCGAGGCCGGGCGGCCCGCGGGTCTCGCGGCGGGAATCCTGGCTGCGTCGTGCCCTTTCCTCGTCTATCTCAGCGGCGTCGCCTACGTCGAAAACGGACTCGTCTTCTACGCCGCCCTCGCGCTCGCGGCGGCACGCCGCGTCGATCGCGGTCCTTCGGGCCGATGGGCCTTCGCGGCCGGGCTGTTCAGCGGGTTGGCCTGCGGTTGCAAGTACACCGCGGTCCCCGCCGTGGTCGTTCCCCTCGCGATTGCAGTCGCCCTGAGGCCGGCGTCCGGGCGCCCGGGTCGATCGCGCCGCCTGCTGCTCTTCTGCGCGGGCGCCGTCGTCACCTTCGCCCCCTGGCTCGTGAAGAACATCGCGGCAACCGGCAACCCGGTCTTCCCGCTTGCTTACGACATCTTCGGTGCCCGAGACGGCGTCTGGACCGACGAGGCCGCCGCGCGATGGCATGAAGGACACCTGCCCGCTCCGGACGATCGCACCGTCCCGCGGCGGCTCCGGCGGTTGTGGACCGAGGTCATCGGTTCGCCGCTGTTCGGACCCGTGATCGGCTTGGCTTTGTTCGCCGGCCTGTCCACGGCTGGGTCGTTCTTTCGCCGGCGGCGTGCCGGGTCGAAGGCGGGACGCGATGCGGCCGACACGCCCAGCGGAACCGTGCGCGGCCTGCCCGGCTCATTACCGTGTTGGCTGATGTTGCTGATCGGTGGGCTGGCCTGGCTGACGATGACGCACCTCGTCGACCGCTTCGCGATCGTGTTGATCATCCCGGCCGCTGTTCTGGTGGGACAGTGCTGGAGCCGACTCGCTTCGACCTCGTGGCGCGCGCTCGGTACGGTCGCATTGATCGCGGTGAGCGGTTGGAATCTCAAGACGGCCTGGGGTCTGCTGGCCGACCCGTCCGTTTCGGGTCTGCCGAATAACCTGTCCTATCTCGACCTCAACGCCTTCGGCCGAACGGACATTCTGACAGGAACCGAGCACATCCGGCGGATCAACGCGCTGCTCGACCGGGGCGGCAAGGTGCTGCTCGTCGGAGAGGCCCGGCATTTCTACCTCGGGTCGGGCGCGGACTATTGCGTCGTCTTCAATCGAAACCCGTTTGCGGAGGCCGCCGCGTCGCGGTCGCCCGCCGAACTGCTCGATTGGCTCCGCGCGCGGGGATACACGCACGTCTATGTCGATTGGCGGGAGATGAACCGGTTGCGGCAATCTCGCTACGGCTTCTGGCCGTCGCTGACGCGCGACCTGTTCATGAAGCTGGTGCCCGCGGGTCTGAAGCCGGTCGAGTCGTTTTCGGTGGCCGACCAGCGCCCGCCCTATGCGACGCTGTTTGCGATTCCGGCCACCCATCGCCGAGTCCGCGCGGCGGGGCCTGGAACCTGAGCGCCGCCTACTTCCGCTCGTGGAACCTTGACCGTTCAGGCGCGCGGAATCAGTACTCGTAGGGTCCGCTGTGCGGACCACACGGCTCCGGGTCCATGACAGTTTAGGCGGACGACGGCGCAGTCCTTTTTCGTAGCGTCCGCCCCCCCGTGGCGGACGTCGGGACGCACAGGTGCTCCGCCGCGCAACGGCCGCCACGGGGGGAGGCCGCTACACGAGAGCCGCCTGAACTGCCATGGATCACGCGGCTCCTTGTGTTGCCCTCGATTGGTCCGCA
>JBHHUY010000120.1:0-8960 GCA_046753965.1 Phycisphaerae bacterium | reverse complement strand
CACGGGGGGCGGACGCTACGAAGAAGGACTGCGCCGTCGTCCGCCTGAACTGTCACGGACCCATGTGAGCGCTCCCGAAGGGTGGACGGCACGCGCAGGCGACCACGATGGAACGAGATTCCGATCTCGTTCCACTGGAATGCTTCTCACCCGAGGATCGAGGAAGGAATCTCGGCCCAGCCGTGCTCCGGTATCAGGCAACCTGCGGCATCGAGGCGGTCGCCTTTCCCGGCGCGCGGTCTGCCCGGGTGAGCAGGGCAATCAGGTAGAAGATGGTGACGACCAGCAGCAGCGCCTGCACGCCCGTCAGGAAGGTGACGGATTGCAGGAGGCCGCCGACCAGCGCGCCGATCATGTTGGCCCCGAGGGCCTGGTGTTTGTTCTTCTCCGCCGCGAACGACCGGATGAAGATGATCCCGCTGAAGAACATCGGCAGCGCGGTCAACCCGCCGAGCACGGCGGCCTTCGTCACGTAGGGCAGTGAGGCCAGGTGCGAGAGATCCAGCGCGTAAAGACACAGGCAGGTGGCGCACAGTGCGACGTAGGGCAGTTCGATCGGCAATCGGGGGAACCGGGCCGCCGCCAGGTTGGCAAGCAGGATCATCATCAGGATCCCCGAAATGATGACCGCATTGACCCACCAGGTGTTCCCGAGGACGACCGACGCCTTGCTGATGTTCTGCACCTCGAGGAGCAGGAATGCCGCGCCGAGGAAGAAGAAATGCCAGTGCGACCGCGACCATCGCCCGACGAGACGGGGCATCCCCAGCCGTCTTCGGCCGTGGAGGAGCAGAACGACCATCAGCGCCGCCAACAGATAGAACAGCGTCGGGATTCGGCGCGTCTCGAGATAGATGTACGGCCAGTCATCCGTCGCGATCGGCGTCGAATAGCTGAGCGCTATCGGCCGCGCCCTTTCCCACCGGCCGATGAGACTCGCCAGCCGCGGGTCGCCGGCGATTTGTTTTCGCGCGGCTGTCAGGTCGCCGGTTACGAACATCGCCCCACCCCAGCCGTAGCCGGTCCGGGGAACGCGGAAACAGAGCGGCTCCTCGCCGAAGACCTCACGCAAGACCCGGCCCATCCGGTCGGAGATGTAAGGCTTCTGCGCCTCAAAGGTCAGGGTGATGATGCCGCCGGCGGTCAATAGCGACTTGGCTTGGCGCAGGCTTTCGCGCGTGTAGACGTAGTGATCCAGTCGGGCATTGGTCATTGCCGTCATCGTGTGAGAATCGAGCAGCCCGAATGAAATCACGTCGAACCGCTCGCGGCAGTTTGAGAAGAATGAACGGGCGTCGTCATTGATCACCCGCACGCGCGGCGAGGCATACGGCTGCTCGGGATGATACCTGCGGCCCAGCGAGATGATGGCCGGATCGATTTCCACGGCGACGACGTCTTCGACGCCGTTTCGCAGCGCCGCGGCCGCATCGTTGCCACTGCCGGAACCGACGATCATCATCCGCTTCGGACTCGGATGCAGCCGGGCGGGCAGGTCGTACTGGCTGTAGCCCTTCATCTCGGGCGGGAAGCGGTCGGGCTCGGCGTCGATCGCCGCCGCCGAGAGATTGATCATCGCCTGGTAGCCGCAGTTGTTGACGGTCAGGGTGTAGTCGCCGCTGTCTCGGACCGACGCCGGCGTCTTGTATAGCACCAGCTTCTGATAGGGCGACCAGAGGGTTTCGAGCGAGCCGGGTTGGCGACCCGCCAGCCACGAGAGGGGAACGATCGCGACGAGCAGGCACAGGTTCAGCCGCCGGTGCAATGGGGCGCTCAGGACGAACGGCACGGCCGGCAGCGCCAGGACCAGAACCCAGGTCACCGGCGGCTGGTAGAAAACGCTGAGCAGGACGAAGAGCCAGATGCCGATCAGGCTGCCGGCGATGTTGACGGAGTACGCCGCGATGGTTCGCGGGTGGTCGTCCATCAGCCGGCCCAGGATACGCCCGATCGGAATGAACATGCTCCAGATCAGGTGCATCAGGCCGTAGGTCAGGGCGAGACCGAGGACCAGGTTCGTCGCGGTCTGCATCGGGTTGCGGCTGATCCGCTCCGACCAGATGACGAAATCGCCCAGCACGCTGAGCATCTCGCTTACCCCCGCGAGGCTGCGCCGGGCCGGCGGAACGGCGAGCAAGACTATCAGAAGGAACAGTGGAACGAGCAATTGCCGCAGGGCGATCGGCTTTCGACAACTGAAACAGCCCATCCCCATGCCCAGGAAGCAAACGACGAGGACCGTGTTCTGGAGATAGGCGAATATCCGGACCTCCGTGCCGATCCAGCGGATGAGCATCAGCTCGAGGAACAGGCCCAGCACGCTCACAAGGAAGATCGCCCCCATCGGGTGAGACCGGCAGAAGCCCGGCAGGCTGTCGCTCGCAGGATCAACGGGCGCGCCCGTCGGGCAGCCCGCCACTGGAACGAATGAAGCGTCGGGTGATCTGGCCGCCGTCCCGGGAAGGGGCGGCGCGTTCGCAACCGTGGAATCCGCATCTGCGGTCGCAATCGAAGCATGGCCGATGGGTTCTGGTCGCATGGATGCGCGCTCTCGATTATCGGTCGACCGCTCCCCCGTCGGCGAGAAGCCGGGCGGGCACAATCGTCCCGCTCGCTGCCTGTTTCCGTGCCGGGGTCGGCCTCCGTTTCACTATCGTCTGCGGAAAGTGGAACGGACAGCATTTTCCCGCGGCGCCGGGCCGATTCGCGAACGTCTCGAGGGGGCACCCGAACCGCCCCGGATTGGCGCGGCACCGACTCGCGCGGGGCGACGGGTCGAAGGTCCCCGCTACTCGGGATTCGGAAGGGGCTCTCAACCGGGCGTTTGGATCGACCGATAGGTGTCGTGTCTGATCGGTCTCTATCGGGTGGGTTAGGGATGGGGTCGAACGGCTCGCGGCGGCAGGTCCGGACCGATTCCGACTCCTCCCGGCGGTTTCACGCGTGACCGACTCGATTCGCGTTGTGCGCGGCGGACGCTGCTTCAAGAAAGATGGTTCGTTCGCCGTTCGGTGAAGAGAACCCCTCCGGTGCCGGGAACACCACCATGAACACGACCAAACGCCGAGCCGCGAGAACGACGAAACGTCAGGACGAGAAGCCGCTGGCCATTGCGGCCCCGCAAGCGGAAGGGCAAGAGAAACACCACATCCCGCTGGTTCTCGCGGACGACGACCCCTGCATGTTGAGATTGCTCGCGAAGCACATTCGGGATGCCGGCTACAGCCTTCTCACTTGCGAGGACGGGAACGCCGCGTGGAAGTTGGTGCGGCACGACGCCCCTGTCGTCCTGCTCGCCGACTGGGAAATGCCGGGGATGACGGGCGTCGAACTCTGTCGGAAGATTCGCGCGTCGGAGTTGACCCGAGACGTGCACTGCATCCTGCTGACAGGAAACGACCGGCCCGAGCAGATTGCCGCCGGGCTCGAATCCGGCGCTGACGATTACGTCGTCAAGCCCGTCGATACCCGAGTCTTGCTCGCGCGGATCGGGGTCGGCGAACGGCTTCTGTCCTATCGCCTTCAACAGCTCGAGCACGCCCGGGCGCTCGAGTCGGAGATCGCGGAGCGCAAGAAGCTGGAGGACGGGCTGCGCAGAGCGCACAACGAAACCCGGCAGTTGATCGAGGCGATCTCGTCGGTGCTCATCGGAGTCGACGGCGACGGCCGGATCACCGCCTGCAACGGCAGCGCGGAGCACACCTTCGGCATTTCGGCGGAGGGCGTCATCGACCGGCCCTTCCAGGATTTGAACGTCGGCTGGGATCAGGCCGCGATCCGGGACGGCGTCTCGAAGTGCCGGAGGCTGAACAAGTCAGTCCGGCTGGATGACGTGCGATTCAAGCGGCCCGACGGCACCGACGGCTTTCTGGGCGTGACGCTGAATCCGATGAACCTCTGTGAGGAGCAGACCGGCTTTCTTCTCGTCGCGGCCGACATCACCGATCGAAAAGTGCTTCAAAGCCAGTTGGCCCAGGCGCAGAAGCTGGAGTCCATCGGACAACTGGCGGCCGGCATCGCCCACGAGATCAACACACCGACACAATATGTCGGGGACAACACGCGCTTCCTCCAGGACAGCGTCGGCGACCTCTTCAAGGCCTTGGACAAGTACGCGGACTTGCTGGACCGGAGCAAAGACACCCGCGACTGGGATGAACGCGCCACCGAGATGAAATCGGTTCTCGAGGAGCTGGACATCGACTTCCTCAAGGAGGAGATCCCCAAGGCGATCGAGCAGTCACTCGAAGGTGTGGAACGCGTGGCGAAGATCGTCCGGTCCATGAAGGAGTTCTCGCACCCGGGCGGAGAGGAAAAGCAGATGGCCGAGCTGAACCGTGCGATCGAGAGCACGATCACGGTCGCCCGCAACGAGTGGAAGTACGTTGCGGAGATGGTCACCGAGTTCGATCCGCTCCTGCCTCCGGTTCCCTGTTTGATCGGCGAGTTCAACCAGGTGATTCTGAACATGATCATCAACGCCGCGCACGCGATCACCGATGTGGTCGGGCGCGACTCAGGCGAGAAGGGGACGATCACCATTGCCACGCGGCGGGACGGAGATTGGGCCGAGGTCAGGATCAGCGACACCGGAACAGGCATCCCGCCGGAGATCCAGGCGAAGATCTTCGACCCGTTCTTCACCACGAAGGATGTCGGCAAAGGGACGGGACAGGGGTTGGCCATCGCACAGGCGACGATCGTCAAGAAGCACGGCGGTGAGCTGAGGGTCGAAAGCGAAGTCGGACGCGGAACGACGTTCATCATCCGCCTCCCCCTGGAAACCGGACCGGCCGATTCATCGGAAGCCCAGGCGGACGGATCAACGGAAACCGATTCACATGATGCGGCGCATTCTGTTTGTTGACGACGAGCCGAACGTCCTCCAGGGGCTCAAGCGCTTGTTGCGGCCCATGCGCCGCGAGTGGGAGATGACGTTCTGCCCGAGCGGCCCGGAAGCACTCGAGAAGCTCGCCGAAGCGCGCTTTGACGTGATCGTCTCCGACATGCAGATGCCCGGCATGGACGGCGCCGAGCTGCTGACCCGGGTCATGCAGCAGCATCCGCAAGTCGTTCGCATCGTGCTGTCCGGCCATTCCAGCATGGAGGCGACCGTCAAGTCGGTCGGCGTGGCGCACCAGTTCCTCGCCAAGCCCTGCGAGGCCGAGACGCTCAAGCACACGATCGACCACGCCTTCGCGCTTCGCGGACTGCTCTCTAATGAGAAGCTCAAGCAGCTTGTCTCGCGACTGGAATCCGTGCCCAGCCTGCCGACGCTCTATCAGGAGGTGATTGAGGAGCTTCAACACCCCGATGCCTCGAGCAAGCGCGTCGGCGAAATCGTCGCGCAGGACCCGGGCATGACCGTCAAGATCCTGCAACTGGTCAACTCCGCATTCTTCGGCGTGGCGCGTCAGATCTCCAGCGCCGTGGAAGCGGCCCAACTGCTGGGAACGGAGACCATCAAGGCCCTCGTTCTGAGCATCGGCGTCTTCACCGAATTCAAGGGCGTCGCGGTCACGGGGATCGACCTGGAATCGGCCCGGAAACATGCGACCGAGACCGGCACGGTCGCAAAGCGCATCGCCGCGGTCGAGAAGGCCGCCGCCAATGTCGCGGAGGCCTGCTTGATGGCGGGGTTTCTCCACGACTTGGGCAAGCTGATTCTCGCGGTCAACCTGCCCGAGCAATACGAAACGATCATGACGCGCACGAAAGAAACAGGCGATTCGCTCTGTGACGTCGAGCGGCAGGTGCTCGGCGCGACGCATGCGGAAGTGGCCGCCTATCTCCTCGGCCTCTGGGGCATCCCCGATCCGATCGTCGAGGCAGCCGCGTTTCACCATTGTCCCGGTCAATCCGGCGGCCGGTGTTTCTCTCCATTGACCGCGGTGCACGCGGCGAACGTCTTCGTCAGTGAACGCGACGACGCTGCGGTCGGCGGATTGGTGCAGAAGCTCGATGTCGACTACCTCAAACAGCTCGAACTGGCCGATCGAATCGATCTCTGGCGCGAGGTCGGCCGGGCGGTTCTCGATGGCGGAGATGAAGCATGAGCAAGAAGATCCTCTTCGTCGACGATGATCCGAACATCCTGCGTGCATACCAGCGCGGGCTTCGGAAGCAGTTCCAGGTCGAGATCGCGCTCGGGGGAGAATCGGCCCTGGCGATGATCGACCCGCGCAAGCCGTATGCGGTGATCGTCTCCGACATGCGCATGCCCGGGATGGACGGCATTCAGTTCCTGACGGCGGTCAAGAAGAAGGCCCCCGACACGGTGCGCATGATGCTGACGGGGAATGCCGATCAGCAGACCGCCATGGCGGCCGTCAACGAGGGCAGCATCTTCCGCTTCCTGACCAAGCCGTGCCTGCTGGCGGACGTGGGCAAGGCACTGACCGCGGGCATCGAGCAATACGAGCTGGTCACCGCCGAGAAGGAGCTGATCGGCAAGACCCTTCGCGGCAGCATCAAAGTCTTGAACGACGTGCTCGCGTTGAGCAATCCGACCGCCTTCGGCCACGCCTCCCGGCTCCGGCGTCTGGCGGGCCAGATGTGCAAACCGCTCAGGGTCGCGAAGACCTGGGAGTTCGAGATCGCGGCGATGCTCTCGCAAATCGGCTGCGTGACGATTCCGACGGAGACGCTGAACAAGATCTACCGGTGCGAAACCCTCTCGCCTGAAGAGAAGGAGATGTTCGAGTCCCATCCGAAGACCGGCCACGATCTCGTGGCGAACATTCCCCGCCTGGAGGGGGTGGCGAAGATCATCGCCTATCAACAGAAGGGATTCGACGGCAGCGGCGTGCCGGCCGACGACGTGGCCGGAAAGGATATCCCGCTCGGCGCTCGCGTCTTGAAGGCCGCCCTCGATTTCGACGCCGCACAATCGAGCGGTCTCCGCAGTGCCGACGCGGTGATCGCCCTGCGGGAGCACGAAGAACGGTACGATCCCGAGGTTCTGGCGGCGCTCGAGGCCGCCGTCGGCGTCGAAGAGAAACTCGAACGACGCGAAATCCGCGTGAAGGATTTCGCCACGGGCATGCTCCTGGCTGAAGATGTGAAGACGACCGAGGGCATCGTCGTCGTCTCGAAAGGCCAGGAGGTCAACGCCTCGCTCTGCGAGCGGATCAGGAACTTCGCGCGGCACAGAACCATCGTCGAACCGGTGGCCGTGCTCGTCCGCGCGGACGCCGCGCCCCTGGCGGTGGGGGCGGCGTGACGGCATCCGGGCGGTCGGCGCCAAGCTCAGCGCAAGGGCCGGCCTCCCGTGTTACATCTTCGCGTTGACGATCGCGAGGATGTCTCTCTCCAGGGCCTGCGCCTGCTTTTCGATCTCCGCGCCGCGCCGCAGGTAGGCTTCCGCCGCCGCCTTGTCTTCGAGCCCCGAAAGATTGATTCGCACGTTCAGAAACGCGCCCATCACGGCCGATCGCGCGCAGAGCGCGCCGACGCCCGCGTCGGACACACTGTTCGGATTGCCCGACTCGGCCATCGCGCGGATGACCTCCATCGATTCCAGCGCCGTTTCCATCACGCCGAGCGGCACTTCGATCGCCCGGCGCGTCGCCGCCTCGATCGCGCGGCGGCGCTCGGCCTTCTCGGCATCGGTCTTCTGCGGCAGGCGCGAGGCGGCCATGATCGCGTTGAAGGCATCCGTGTCCTCGTCGATCCGCCGCAACAGGGCGTCGTGGCACGCCTTGCCCCGCTCCGCCCAGTCGGAAAACATCTCCCACCGGTCGTCCCACCCGCGCTTGTGCGAGGAGAGGTTCGCCACCATCGTCGCCAGCGCCGCCCCCATCGCCCCGAGGCTCGCCGAGACCGACCCGCCTCCCGGCGCGGGCGACTCCGACGCGGTCTCGTGGACGAACTCCGCGAGCGAAAGATCGACGAGACGCTCTTTCTTTTCGCCCGCCGCGATCGCGTATTCGATGATCTTTTCCTCTGGCTTGAACGGGTAGAGCTCATCAAGCCCCATTGATTTGACGGCGATCTTGATGAGCTCCCTGTCGGAGACGCCGGTGGATCGCCGCTGCTTGCGCAGGAAATAGCGGCCCGCGTCCAGCATCGCCTTCAACGGGATCAGCCCGACCAGCTCGGAGCCGGTCACTCGGAGCCCGCGGGCCGTCGCCCGGGCGCAGGCCTCGTCGAAGGCGACGTGAACCGGCGTGACGCCGATGTTGGTCAGGTTGATCGAAATCTGGGCGATGCCGTACTCGCGGATGTACCAGCCGATCGCCTTGACGCACTTCAGGGCCCCGGGGTCATAGACCGGGTTGCCCTGCTTGTCGCGGACGATCGGTCCGGTGAGCGGGTCGCCTTCCCGCCGGACGCGGCCCTTCTCGCGGATGTCGAAGGCGACGGCGTTGGCCCGGCGGGTCGAGGTCGTATTGAGGTTGATGTTGTAAGCGACGAGGAAGTCGCGGGCGCCGACGGCCGTCGCGCCGCTTCCGGCGTTGAACGCGGCGGGGCCGAAATCCGGCTTGCCGTCGGGCCGCTTGAGCTTCTCGGCGAGCCCTTCGTATTCCCCCGCGCGGACGGCGGCCAGATTGCGCCGGTCCTCGCGCAGGGCCGCGTGCTCATAGCAGTAGACCGTCAGGCCCACCTCCTCCCCGAGGCGTTTCGCCAGCGCGCGGGCGTGCTCGACCGTCTGGTCCATCGTGATCTCGGCGACGGGGACGAGCGGGCAGACATCCATCGCGCCGAAACGCGGGTGGGCGCCCCGGTGCTTGCGCATGTCGATCAGCTCGGCCGCCATGCGACCGGCCCGAACCGCCGCCTCGATCACCGGCTCGGGGGCGCCGACAAACGTGACGACCGTGCGGTTCGTCGCCGCGCCGGGATCGACATCGAGCAGCTTGACGCCGTCGACGGACTCGATCGCGTCCGTGATCTTCCGGATCAGGGCCGTGTCGCGGCCTTCGCAGAAGTTGGGGACGCTTGCGAGCTGGGGGGGCAGC
>JBHHUY010000119.1:0-8969 GCA_046753965.1 Phycisphaerae bacterium | reverse complement strand
TTTTAAGCTTAGCCACAAACTCAAGCTCTGAACTTATGTCTGACATATTATCTCCGCGTGCTGCTCATCTCGAGCCTCTTCATCGTGCTCGCCGCGCGGCTCGAGCTCTCGGCCCTGACCGAAATCCTCCGCCCAGGCCTCCTGTTCGTCGCCATCCTGATCCTGATCGCCCGGCCGCTCAACGTCTTCGTTTCGACCTGGCGCTCCGAGCTCACGATGCGCCAGCGGCTCTTCGTGGCTTCGATGGCGCCGCGCGGCATCGTGGCGGCCGCGGTCGCCTCGGTCTTCGCCAGCGGCAACGAAGCGGCCGCCGCGCTTGTGCCGATCACCTTTATCACCATCGTGGCGACCGTCGCCGTCTACGGACTGATCACCCCGATCATCGCGCGCGGGCTCGGCATCGCGGAATCCAACCCGCAAGGCGTCCTCTTCGCCGGCGCTCAGCCCTGGGCGCGAGAGGTGGCCGCGTTGTTGCATGGCCTCGGCTACCGCGTCCTGATGGTCGACAGCAATCGGGAAAACGCCCACGCCGCCCGCATGGCGGGCCTGCCGACCCACGTCGGCAGCATCCTCGGCGAAGACACGCTGGACGCAATCGAACTCGGCGGCATCGGCCGACTCCTCGCCGTCACACCCAACGACTGGGTCAATGTCCTCGCCGTCCACCGCTTCTCGCATGCCTTCGGCAAGGCCGGGTGCTTCCAACTGTCCTCCCAGCGCGACCCGGCGAAAGAGAAGGAACGACAGGGCTACCTGCGCGGCCGGCTGCTGTTCGGCCCGGCGATCACCTGCGAGGCACTCCATCAGCGGTTCGCCGACGGCTTCACGGCCAAGGCCACCCGGCTCTCGGACGAGTTCGACTACGCCGCCTTCCGTGAGCGATACGGCGAATCAGCGGTGCCGATGTTCATTGCCGACCAGTCGGGCGAACTCGAAGTCGTCACGGCCGACGAGGACGTTCACCCCGAGCCGGGCCAGACGCTCATCAGCTTCGTCCGGGACAAGCCGTGAGCACACGCGTTCAGTGGGCCCGTTCCGCGGACGCGGCAGGGTTATCGCAACAACCTGCGCGTTAGCGGAACCGAGTGGTACGAAGCAGGCCCGCGCCGGCGGGCGTCCGAGCCCATCAGTGCTGTCACTGCGTTATTCCATTCAGCTACACCTCCAGTCTGCGCGGATGCGAACCGATACGAGCGCTGCCGCCGCCGCGCGGTTCTCGTGGCCGCCGATCATGTCATCCAGCAGATCGCACGTGATGATCGGTTTGAGGAGGAAGAACATCTCATCTCTGACCGAACAGGTTTGAGAAGACCGCGCGCAATCGAAGGAGTATCGCCATGCATGCGAGAATGCAAAGCCGCCGTCCCCCTGGAACTCGTCTCTTTCTAATCTTGCTCGCCGTTCCTTTGTTCAGTCTTGGCGCTGGTTGCCCGTTCGGCGGAACGGGGCTTCCCGGCGGGACGGTCGTGCCGGAAGATTCGGCCGAGGCCACGGAAGCCCTGAACGGAAAGCCGAACACCCTGGCGCTCCTGAACGGCGACGACGTCAGCCTGGCCCGGGCCGTGGGCGACAGCGGCGACGTTCACCAACTCACCGTCTTCACCGACGATGCGGGCAATCCGTACCTCGCCGAATATCGGTTCCAGACGGCCGAGGGTGTTCTGACGGTCAGTTCCAACGCGACCGGCCAGCCGGAGCGGATCGAGCTCGAAGACAAGACCGCCGGCGCCGGGCTCCAGATCATGCTGGCCTGGACGGACTCCACCCACGCCGATGCAACCATGACCACCGGCGCGGACGACACGCCGACGACGTTCAGCCTCGTCTTCCCGTCGCCGGTGGGAACCGCTCGAACGGTCGGCGCGGGGGACCGCTTCCACCGACTCCCTGTCCACAAGTCCGCGACCACCGCGCAGACGAGCACCGAGAACGACCTGCTTCTCTTTGTTCAGATCGCCTATCGGGACTCAAGCGGTAATCCCGTCAGCGGTCTTCAGCCGCGGGTCCAGTTGCGCTCCCTTGACACCGGCGCCATCTTCGGCGTCGGCCGCGCCGTGCAGAGCGGAAGCGCGGGCACCTATCTGGCCCCCGTCCCCGCTTATCGCTTCCAGCGTGTCCGTGGAGACTATCCCGAATGGAAGCCGTACTTCGAGAGCGGCGTGATCCTCATCGGCACGGCCACGGCGATTGTCGGCGTCATTCCTTCGGCACCGTTGTGGTTGACCGTCGGCGCAGGCGTCACCGGCTTTGGGGCCACGACGATTGTCCCGGCGGTGGTCAGCCGTTTGAACGAAGGCGTGTTCTCCAACGTCCCGTATCCGACCGCACTGGGGCAGAATATCGGGTTCTTCGAGGTCCGCGCGTTTGCCGGAGATCTTCGGAACACAACGGTCATCAAGCCGATCAGTTACGGCGAGCTTTACAACGACCACGTGAATCCCGGCGTCCGACTGGACCTGGGCGTCGTGACAGTCGAGCCCGCCGCGCAGCAGACGCAGGCGACCGGCTTCCGCGTGTGGCGGATCACGAACTACACCTCTGCGGCCGGGGGCTACGTCGCGGTGCTCGGCGCGGATGCGGACCAGAATCCGCCTTTGCTAAAGGACTTCGACGGCGGCGGGATCGACCCGAACCTGCGTGCGCAACTGACGGCACTGACGGGCGAATTCAGCTCACGCGATGCCGCTGTGGACTCACTCTGCTCGCGCGTCAGCGGTTTCTTTCGGCCTGTGTTGGCCAGCTTCATTCAAATGGGCCATCTGGACGGAGAGGAGGTCGGAATCGACGACATCTTCGTCACACGCTGTGGACCGTGACGCCTCTGAGCGGAATCGTTGGGAAGCCATGACAGAGAGGATGATCTCAGGTTGATCGGCGTTGGTCGTCGTGCCGAAGACCGCTGCCGACAGTCAGGGCTCTTGGACGAGCGAGATGAATGCGTCTTCCGCCAAGCGGCGAAGCGGGCCGGTTCTTCCTGCTCAGCGCCCTGGCGTCTCTCAGGGCACTTCCGCCTCGGGCATCCGGCACACGACCACAGCAGTGGAAGATCGGCATCACACGCGGGTTGCTTGCGACAGTCTTGATCGGATTGGTTCGGGGGAGGGGGTGCTCGATGAATCGTGTGGTTTCCACTTTCGAAGGGTTGTTCTGCCGCTCAGGCGGGCCGGCCGTCGGCGCGTTACCCGGTGCGATTACGACTCGGCGGGGCCGTGCGTTTGTTTCGTACTCCTGCGCGATCGCCTTGTTGGCGGCCTGCTGGGGGTGCGGGGCGTTCGTCCCGCCTGTCCCGCTGCAGGGGCCCGCACCCGCGGACATCCAGTTGCCGAGCGGCGGGGTCGATGTTCCCGCTCAGATCTCGGGCAACCTTACCTATGTCACCGTCCTGATCAACGGCGGCGGTCCCTACACGTTCATACTGGATACCGGGGCCTCTTCCGTAGTCGTATCGCCGCAGATTGCCGATCTTTTCCCGCAAAGTGCCCTGGGCACCATGCTCGTCAACTCAGCCGTCGCCGGTGTCGAAAGCCGAGTCATTCGCATCAACACCCTTGAACTGGGCACGAGCAGATTCACAACCTTCGACGCCGCGGTGGTGGATGTGAATCAGATCATCCAGAACGATCTCGGGGTGACCATCAGCGGGATCGTGGGGTTCCCGCTCTTCGAGACTCTCCTCCTCACGGTGGATTACCCCGGAGAGAGAGTGCTCGTGCAGACCGGGACCTTGCCTGCGGAAGATGACTGCCACGTGTTTGCGATGCAGAAAAACGAAGTCGGGCTGCTGACGATGGCCATCACTGTTGCGGGCCAAACACACCAGGCCGTTATTGACACGGGGTTCGATGGGTTCTTGAGCCTCCCTTCCGATACGACAGACCTGCCGTTTCTGGAATCTCCGACTCTCGAATCCGTCTCGCTGATCACGGGTCCGGCGACCGTGCTGTCGGGCCGTTTGGCGGATGGTTCACTGACGTTCGGTTGCTTCAGGTCCACAACAACGCCGGTGAATGTGGGCGGCGATATGGCCCTGTTCGGAGCCTCTGCATTCCAGAACCTTGTGCTTACGATGGACCAGCAATCCGGCCGGGTACGGCTGCGTTAGGCGTCGGGCGAGAAGAAGGCAAGCAAGTGAGCCGCCGCGCGACAAAGCCGAGCGGCGAGTTCGGCCGAGCGATCGACGTTGTTATTCTTGCTCGATCCCCAAGAAGACTAAGGAGGGCGCTTCCGGCGATTGTTCGCCGAAAGCGCCCTCAGCGTGTGCCACAAACCGTCCTTGCTAGCGGCTGCGCGTCCTCCGGCGCCGGCCCCCGGCACCCAAGCCGATCAGGCCGAACATCGCGCCGATCATCGCCATCGGAGAACCGATCCCGCAGGTCACGGGGATGACGATGCCGCCGTCGTCCGGGCCGCCGTCGGAGTCGGGGCCGGGCGCGGGGGTCGGGCCGGGCATCGGACCGGGCGTCTCACCGCCCGGGCCTTCGATCGTCAAGGTATAGGCACTGGTTCCGCCCTCGTAGGGCGAGACGGCCACGAACAGGGTGCCGTCTTCCGTAAGCGCTTCGACGTATTCCTCGGAGCCGTACTCCTCAGAGTAGCCGAGTTCATTGCCTTGACTGTCGAAGACGTAAAGGTCGAGGTCGCCCTGCGGACCGCTGATTCGCACGGCCACGGCGCCGGGCTGGTTCAAGTTGACCTGGAACCAGTCGTCATCATTGCCTTGAAGGGCGTGGGAACCCGCCGGGATCGGCTTGGCCTGCTGCGGATCGTCGTTCTCCTCGAACGCATCATCCTGACCGTCGGCCGGCGGGGTCCCCGGACCGCCCGGCGGCGGCGTACCGTCGGCGAAGATCTCCACCGCGTCGAAAGCGGCGGCCGTGGTCTGCGCCTGGCTCGATCCCGCACCGAAGATTTCAGTGGCCGCCTGCACGCAGGCCAGACGGCAATCGACGAACTGCGAGTTCTGGACGAGATGCACCGTCGCAGCGCGATAGAAGATCGCCTCTGCGTCTCGGATTCCGATTGCCCCGTTCATTCCCTCGGCGAGGAGGTAGAAGCAGTGGTTGATGATGCTGCTGTTGATATGGACGCCGCCGTTGTCTTCCTCGGTCGCGACGAATTCGCTCATCGTCGCCGGATTGGGAACACCTGGAAGCTGCTCCGCGGCATGGGGATCCATGTAGTTCTGTATTGGCGCGCCGCCCAGCTCGGCGCCTTTGAGCCAGTCCGGCCGACCAGCGGTTCGCGCCTCGACCAGCTCACCGAAGATATCCGAGAGCGCCTCGTTCAAGGCACCGGGCTGATCCCGGTACAACAGATCTGACGTGTTCTCGGTCACGCCGTGCGTCAGTTCGTGACCCACCGTGTCGATCGACCCGGCATAGTTCTGGCCGTCGCCGAAGACCATCAACTCGCCGTTCCAAAAGGCGTTCCTGTAATCGCGTCCGTAGCGGACGATCGCGACGATGTTGCCGCCGTTGCCGTCGAGCGAGTTGCGCTGATGGCGGTCGAGATAATAGTCGTAGGTCTCCGAGAGGCCGAACGCGGCGCTGACCGCGGCGGGCACGGCCCACGAGTCGGGGGACGTCGACGACACCATCGCAACCGGAATGTTTCCTTCGGCATCCGGCTCCTGGTTCGCGGCATCCAGAATGTGAATCCCGCCCCGCGTCGTGGCACGCTCGGGCGGCGTGGAGGACGGATCGAACATCGTCTTGCTCGTATCCACCAGGTAATAGGTGCCCTCCGCTTCCCAGACACTCAAGGAGCGGGTCCGGCCCCACACATCGACGCCCGATCCGTTCACGCGACCGGTGCAGACTTCGTTGTGCGCGGTCAGCACCTGTCCGTCCCGCGCGTCGATCACGACCAGCCAGTGTTCGGACAGCGAGGCGTGCAGTTCCATCCGCCAGGCCAGACGCGGCGTCGTATCGCTCTGCAAGCCCGTGTAGAGGATGAGATCGGGTCCGGACTTCACCTGACCCGGCCCGAATTCATCGACCGCCGCCGCGACGGCTTCGTCTTGCGCCACCAGCGGATCGACCGCCACGCCGTCCGGCGTGCGAACGTAGGCGCCGTCCATCAAGTCGACGTTTCCCTGGGGATCGAGATGAATGACCAGGTCCGACGGCCAGACCTCCACGCCCTGATAGGACTGCTTGAACCGCAGGTGTTGACGGTTGAGAGTTCCCCGCCGCGTTGACAGCAGGGTCAGCTCGACGTCCGGATCTTGCAGGCCGAGCAAGGCGCGGTTGGCGCCGAGGAAGGCCCGCGCCGTCCGGGCCGCGTCGACCTCGCCCGACCGCCCGGCGACGGCCGTCTGCAAGATGCCGCCGGCGATCTGCCGCGGTGTCCCGGTCCTCGGACTGAGGTGCAGCTTGGCGGCTTGACCTGTGTTCTCACTCAGGCTCTGCCAAGCCTGTCGCTGCCCGGCATCCATCTGTCCGAGCTGTGCTCGAAGTGTGCCGGCGGCATTCAGCGCGGCGACGACGGCGAGGCCGATGAAGAACCGCCGAGGGCGCCAGCCGCTGTTTCGAGACAGTTGTTCTCGTGTGCTTGGAGTCGTTTGGTTTCGCATTGTTTCGTCTCCCAGTCTGTTGCGAGGCACCCAGCCCATTCCGGGCGAGTCACTGGGAGGTACACCCGAGGCCGTCGATTCTGCCCTCGCGATCGGCGTCGATTCCTCGCGGACCAGGCCCGACGCCTCCACAGGCGGCGTAACTGCTGTTGTGGCATGTGGTTAGAAAACGACCGAACAGGCTTGTGGCGATGGCGTCGCGCGTGCTTACGCACCGCCGAGACGGCGGTGCTACGGGGTTTCTCGGACGGATTCTCTTGAACACTTCACGGAGGCGGCCTGCCGTCGGGCCTCATCATCCCGTTCGGTGCGACGCTTCAGACCGCACGGTCCGCTGGTTAGAATGAGTGCCAGGATCGGAGCCCCATCCGCATGGACACAACCCGGCCAAGCCTCCTGGTGCGACTCAAGGACAATCGGGACGCGGTCGCCTGGGGGGAGTTTGACGCGATCTACCGCCCGATGCTCCACCGGTTCGCGCGGCGGTTCGGCGCCGACGCGCCCGAGGCCGAGGATATCGTGCAACACTGCATGACGGCGGTGCACGAGCACATCTCGAGTTTCGACTACGATCCCGAGAAGGGCCGCTTCAAGAGCTGGCTCCGGACGCTTGTGAACAACCGCATGCGCAACCTCTTGCGCAGGCGGCGCGAGCGCCGGGCCGAGAGCGGCGATCTCAGAGAGCTGCGCTCGCCCGACGCGAACCCTGAAGAGGTCTTCGAACGCATCTGGATGGACGAGCACTTGAAGCACTGCCTGTGTCTCGTGAGCGCCGATGTCGAAGAGAGGACGTTTCGTGCGTTTCAGTACTACGTCATTGAGGAACGACCGATCGAAGAGGTGTGCCGAGAGCTCGAGATGACTCCGAATCAAGTGCACAAGAGCAAGTACCGGCTGACGAAGAAACTCAGTGAGAAAATGACGGAACTGCTGGGCGATCAGGAGTAGCCGCTTGAGCCGGTGCCTCACCAGAGACGAACTCGATCGATACCGCTGCGGCGAGGTGTCCGAGGCGGAAGCGGCCCGTATCCGCGCGCACATCGAGCGGTGCCGGACTTGCTCGGAAGCCGACTCGCGCATCGGCGAACGCTATGACGCGCTGATCGACCACGTGAAGCGTCTCGACCTCTCAGGGCCCGATCTGGCGGCGATGCGGAGCCGAGCGCCGAGCGAGGCTGAGAAAGCAGAACCCGATTCGCCGCCAAGTGGAGAGAGCGCCGGCGGGCCGGGCTCGTTGCCGCCGGATGCGCTGCCGGGCTACGACATCACGCGAGAGCTGCACCGCGGCGGCCAGGGCGTCGTCTACGAGGCCATCCAGACATCGACGAAACGCAAGGTTGCAATCAAGGTGCTGATCGAAGGGCCTCATGCCTCGCGGGCGGCCCGGAAGCGATTCGAGCGCGAGATTGAGCTCGTCGCCGGTCTGAAGCACCCCAACATTGTCGCCGTTTTCGATTCAGGCGTCACGCGCGACGGTCGGCAATTCTGCGTGATGGACTACGTGGCGGGCGACCGCCTGGACCATTATCTGCGCGAAAGACGACCGAGCCTTCGCGCCATGCTCGAGCTGTTCGCGACCACGTGCGAGGCGATCAACTACGCACACCAACGCGGGGTGATCCACCGCGACATCAAACCTTCCAACATCCTCGTCGACGGTGACGGCATGCCGAAGGTCGTAGACTTCGGCCTGGCCAAACAGATGGCGGGCGCGGCGGAGCCCCTGTTGTCGATGACCGGTCAGATTCTCGGCACCCTGCCCTATCTCGCGCCCGAGCAGGCGCGAGGGAAACCCGAAGCGGTCGATGTTCGGACGGACGTTTACGCGCTGGGTGTTATTCTCTACCAGATGCTGACGGGGACCTACCCCTATCCCGTGACCGGCGATCTCCCCGACGTCGTCCGGCACATCAGCGAGACCGATCCTCGCCCCCCCAGCCGGGCCGAGAAACCCATCGCAAGCATCCGAGACGACGGGGCTGCCGATCTCCCCGGGTTTCCCGTCGACAACGAACTCGAGACCATCGTGTTGAAAGCGTTGGCCAAGGAGCGCGAGCGGCGATACCAGAGCGCGCTGGATCTTGCTCGCGACGTTCGCCACTACCTGGCCGATGAACCGATCACCGCCCAACGGGACAGCAGTTGGTATGTGATCAAGAAGACAATGGGAAAGCACACGGCCGCCGTCGCGGCTTGTGTCGGTTTTGCGGTCCTGCTGCTGGGATGGGGCATCACGGTCTCGCTTCTATACGGTCGCGAGGCCGCCTTGCGCCGCGAGGTTCAGACGCGGGCCGAAGAGGCGAAACGCCAGCGCGACCGCGCCCTCACTGCCGAGTCGAAGGCCGAGGCGCGATTCAAGCAGATTCGCGAAATGGCGGAGTCTTTCCTCTTTGAG
>JBHHUY010000118.1:0-8977 GCA_046753965.1 Phycisphaerae bacterium | reverse complement strand
TCGGGCTGATCCGCCTTGATCGGAAGCGGCAGGACCGACATCATCATGCGACAGGCGATGTCGACGCCGACGGCATAAGGAATCACCGCGTCTTCGGTCGCCAGCACGCCGCCGATCGGCAGGCCGTAGCCGAGATGGGCGTCGGGCATCAGCGCACCGCCGACGGAGATCGGCAGCCGCACGGCGTTGACCATCTGGTCGACCGTTTGTTTGTCGATCTGCTCGCGGCCCCAGATGTCAAAACGCTCGCGAGCCTCGTCGTCCGCCTTGAATGCGTAGGCCGGCGCCGCCGGCACGGACAGCTCGCGCGCGACCGGGCCGAAGACCGGATCGTCGAGAAACGCGCCGGGATCGTCGGGCAGTCGCCGCATCACATCGCGGACTTCGCGCGACCGCATGCCGCGCTGCTTCGCGAGCCGACAGGCCTCCAGCGCCAGGCCGATGACCGGTCCTTCCCGATAGCCCAGTTTGAGCAGTTCGCGAGCCTTCATGGCGGCGGATTGTAGTCCGCCGCATCGCCGCGGAACATCGTCGCCTCCAGTGCGCGGCGGCCGCGGTCTGGCGGCGGCCGGCCGGCGGAGGTAAAACATCCCCCGATGACGACGGGCAACATCGACGAGCCGGGCGGGCCGCCGGTTGTGCAGACGATCCCGGCGGTTCGGCAACATGTCGCGCGGGCGCGGTCGGTCGGCCGGCGTGTCGCGCTGGTGCCGACGATGGGGGCCCTGCACGCGGGTCACATCAGCCTGATCGAGGCCGCGACCGCCTCCACCGCCTACACCGTCGTCAGCATCTACGTCAATCCGACGCAGTTCGGTCCCCGAGAAGACCTGGCCGCCTATCCGAGAACGCTCGACGCCGACCGCCGGGCCTGCGCCGAGGCCGGCGTTGACCTGATCTTCGCCCCGACCGATGCGGCGATGTATCCGCCCGGCGACCAGACGCGTGTCCGACCCGGCCCGCTGGCCGAGCCGATGTGCGGCCGGTTTCGCCCCGGCCACTTCGAAGGCGTGTGCACCGTCGTCGCCAAACTGTTCAACATCGTTCGGCCCGACGTGGCTTATTTCGGACAAAAGGATGCCCAACAGGCGGTCGTCATCCGCCGGATGGTGGAGGATCTCCGGCTGCCGGTGCAAGTCGAGGTCTGCCCGATCGTCCGCGAACCCGACGGCCTGGCGATGTCGAGCCGAAACGCCTATCTCAACGCCGACGAGCGCCTCCGCGCCCTGAGTCTTTATCGCGGCCTGTGTGCGGGCCGCGATCTGCTGCTGTCGGGAGAACGGTCGATCGGTCGCGTGCGCGAGCGGATGGCGTCGGCGGTTCGCGAGGCCGGCGGCGACGTCGGCATCGACTACCTCGTCGTTGTCGATCCCGAGACACTGGCGCCGGCGGAAGCGAAAGGCCGGGTCTTGTTGGCCGGCGCCGTGCGCATCGGCGCCACCCGGCTCATCGACAACCTGCTCGTAGACGTTGACGGCGGGCGGGCATAGCATTGGGTTGAACCCGACGACCCGAGCGCTCGGGACACCGAGTTGAGCGAGCTTCTCCGGCGGATGGCGCGCCGGTCATGAGCCCCCGACATGCAGCGGCCGGCAGCCCGCGTCTTTGGGAGACCGGCCGCAAGCGGCGAAACCCCGTATGTACCCGACACTGTTCCGAATCCCGTTCCTTCCCGACTGGCTGGCGGACATCAAGGCCTACGGCGTCATGATGATGATCGCCTTCCTCTCGGGCATCTGGCTGGCCTGCCGTCGCGCCTCGCGGTCACAGGCCAACCCGGACACCGTGCTCAACATCGGTTTCCTCGCCCTGATCTTCGGCGTGATCGGCGCCCGCGCGATGTTCGTCCTTCACTACTGGGACACACGTTTCGCGAACCAGCCGAATCCGATCGCGGCCGTCTTCGACATTCACGGGGGCGGCCTCGAGTTCTGGGGCGGGCCGCTGCTGGTGATTCCCGTCGTCATCCTCTACCTGCGCTACATCGCCAAGACATCGGTGCGGTGGTTTCTCGACATCACCGCGCCGTCGCTGATCTGGGGACTGGCGATCACGCGCATCGGGTGCTTCCTGAACGGCTGTTGCTGGGGCGCCGTCTGCCTGGATCAGCACGACGTGAACCAACAGCGCGCCGCGCTGCCGTGGGCCGTCCGATTCCCATACGGCAGCAACGCCATGAACCAGCAGTATGCTTTCGGCCAGCTCACCTTGCCCAAGGAGTTGATCTACGTCTTCCCGTCGGGCGAAAGCTCGCCGGTGTTCCGCAAGCTGATCGACAAGGCGGTCGCCGACGGCGGAAAAACCCGAAAGCGACTCGAAGAGGCCAAGAAGAAGGCGTTCAAGGCATACCGGGAGCAAAAGACCGCCGGCGCCGACCCCGAAACGCTCAAGCGCCTCGACGAGCGCCGCGCCAGGGCCGGGGAGGCACTTAAGGATTACTACTACAAGACCGACATCGGCCTGATCGACCGGCACTGCCGGAAATTCGGCCTGACGCCCGGCGAGCTGTCGGTGCTCGCGAGCCACTATCCGTCGAAGCCGGTCCACCCCTCGCAACTCTACGCGGTGGTCAACGGCTTGATCATCTGCTGGTTCCTCTCGGCCCTGTTCTACTACCGCAAGCGGCACGGCATCGTCCTGGGCTGGTTCCTCATCCTCTACTCGATCTCCCGCGTCTTCCTCGAGTTGATCCGCGCGGACAATCCGCTCGATACCTTCGGCGGCATTACGATCTCCCAGGGCATCAGCATCACGACCTTCCTGGCCGGCGTACTCTGGCTCTGGATCATGCACAAGAAGTTGCCGCTCTACAGCCCCCGCGCCGTGCCCTATGTTCTGCCCGAAGAAGAACAGCCCGCCCGCGCCCGCCCTGCGTCCTGACCGCCCCGACCCCTCTGCTCGGGGGACGGCACGCTGTTGGATGGCTCTGCCAATGCGACGATCGATCTTGTCATCCGGTCTTGCGTGTCTGCTGATCGCGGGCGGTCCCGCCGCCGCGGTCGCCGCCGACGGAATGACCTTCAAGAACAACCTGCTGCCCGGCCATTTCACGGTGCATCGCATCGTCCGCACGGTGCACCGCACGGTCCCCCGCAAGGACTACGTCGAGAAGCTCACGAGCGTCCAGGTCGCCGAGTGGGTCCAGTGCAACCTCGGCGAGTCCCGGCCCGGCAGCGTGACGGTGTATCAGATGATGGCCGACGGGCCCGCCCGAGTCACCAGCCTGTTCAAGGGGGCGGAGAAGGTCAACACGCTGCCGCCCGCCCGCGCGTTCAACCTGTCGAAGCGATCGGCCCGACTCTACAGCGCGACCAAGGAGCCGCGCGACGCGCCCTACCAGGTGCCGTTGTGCGATCCCGCCGAGCAGGCGGTTCTCCGCGCCATGCTGGATGTCGCGCATTGGCCGAGGAAGAAGATCAAGCCGAACCACGCCTGGGAGCGCGACATCGACGACGGGGGCTTCAAGGGAACGCAGCGCTTCGAGTTTCTCGGTCTGGATCGCGTCAAGGACAACGTCATCGGCGTTGTCACCCTTTATGTCGAGGGCCGCTTTGCCGGCCTCCTCGAAAAGAACCGCACCTTCGTGAAAGGACAGGCGGTCATCCACTGGGCACGGCTCGATCGGACGCTGTTGAAGTTGAAGGGCCGGGCGGAGTATTCCCGCAAACGGCCGGACGGCGTGGAGGAATCGTACGTCATGGAGATCGACGTCGGCCTGCGCGCGCTCAAGATGCTCTCCGAGTCGCAGCGAGATCGGATGCTCGATCAACTCAACGCCTTCGCCGAGGCCGACAAGCTGCGGCGAGAAAAGAAATACGCCGACGCGCGGGCACTGTGCAGCGTCTTCGAGAAGAAATGGCCGCGCTCGCCCTGGCTGCCTGTTGTCGAGGAACTGGCCGAGCGCGCGCGGCCCCGGAACCGTGACACCCACCGGCTGACCACGTCACAGATCAAGAAACTGCTGGGTAAGAGCCTGGTGGCCTGGGAGGCGGCGCGAACGAACCGCATGTACGACCTGATGGACACGACGCGCGAGGCCCTGGCCGCGCTGACCCGTGACTACGGCGACAAGCTCCGAAAGATCGCCCGAAAGGGCAAGAGCAAGATTCGGGCCCAGGCCGTCTTTGCCCTGGCGTTCAGTGACGACCCCGGTGATTTCAACCTGGTCCAGAAGGCGGCCCGAGACAATTCGGCCCGCGTCCGCGCGATGGCGCTCGCCGGGCTCGCCGCGCGCGGCAGCCCGAAGACCAGCGTCGAAATGCTCCTGCTCGTCCTCGACGACAAGAAGGCGTCGGTCCGCTCCCGCGCTTGCCGGGCGGTCGCCTCGTGCGTCTCCCGGGAACACTACTCGATCAGCAAGGTCGTCGAGAAGCTGAAGCGCCTGATGGTGCACGACAAGAGTTCCGCTGTGCGACGCTCGGCCATCCGGGCCCTCGCCGCGGCCGGGGCCCCCGCCGACATCCCCGCGCTCGAGGATGCCCTGAACCACGAACTCGACCGGTCCAACCGAAAAGAAATCGAAGCCGCCATCGAGCGTCTCCGGGCACTGGACCGGTAAGACCGCGTTCCCCCGACACTCAAACGCCCGCTGCAGCGCCGGCTCGTTCCGCCCGATGCCGCCGAAGCTTCCCGCCCCACGAACGGCCGGCCACGGGCTTTGGATAGAGCGGTTGATCATGTCCGATGCTCCGCCGATCAACGGGCCGATTCACGGTACCGAGCGCTGCGATAATAGACGCACGTCCGAATCGATCGAGTCCGTCCGACCGTGTTCGGACTGCACCGGCACACATCGTCGGCCGATGATGGAACAACCGGGGTCGCGGAAGCGAGTGGAGAAACACTGGAAAGGATCAGGACTGATGATCAACCAACACCAACGAAGGGTGCTGCCGTCGTTATCGGACAAATGGTTCGAAATGCTGCTGGTCACCATCGTGCTCGGGGTGACCGTCATCGCGCACCATCTGCTGAACGTCGCCCCGGTGATCGTGCATTTCTTCTACCTGCCGGTGATCATCGCGGCCTTCTACTTCGGCCGAAACCTGGCCTGCCTGACCGCCGCCTTCTCGGTCTTGTCCGTCGGCATCTTCGCAATGATCAACCCCGAACACTACATGACGAGTGTCGACTCGAAGATGACCCTGATGATGACGCTGATCGCATGGGGCGGGTTTCTCGGACTCAACGCCCTGCTGGTCGGGACGCTCTGCGACCAGCGCGCCGAACAGATGCGCGACCTCCGCCACGCACACATGGGCATCATCGAAATACTCTCGAAATACCTCCAGGCGGCGGATCAATACACCAAATCCCACTCCATGCGCGTCGCCGACCTGGCCGAAGCCATCGCCAATGAGATGGGCCTCAAGCAGGCCGAAATCGAGGACATCCGCGTCGGAGCACTGCTGCACGACATCGGCAAGGTGGAAATCTCCACCCGCCTCATCCAGAAGGCCGCCGAGCTCGACCAGGAAGAACGCACGGAAATGGCTTCTCACACCGTTCGAGGCGCCGAACTCGTGCGATCGCTCGGTTCGGTCCTCGAAGGGGCCATCCCCACCATCATGCACCATCACGACCACTATTCGCCGGAATCCAAGGCGTCGGCATTGTCCGGCAATGACATTCCCATCGGCGCGCGGGTGGTCGCGGTCGCCGACGCCTACGACGCAATCGTCACGGACCGGCCGTACCGGCGCGGCCGAATGCCCCAGGAGGCCTTGGCCATCATCCGCGAAGCGTCGGGCAAGCAGTTCGACCCCCAGGTCGTTGCCGCCTTTGATCGAGTCGTGCTCAAGATGGCCGATGAGCCCGAGGCGCAGGAGGGAGTCGAAGCGGCTCGGAACGTGGCCGATCGCCTGACGGAAGAACTCATCAAGATGTGAGAATCGCGAACGGGGCGCTCACGCATCTTGCGCCTGCGTTGTTTGCACCGCCGACGCTGCATAGAATGCCCGAGAGCAGGCGGGGCGCATGAAGAAGCAGACAACGACGTGCGAACCGGACCCCACACTCAAGCGCGATCTCCGCACCCTCGCCTGGTTCATCCAGATCTACTGCGAGAACCGCCACCCCGAGGTCGAAAAATCGCTCCCACGTCTAAGGGGCTATGATCTCGACGACCTGGGGGTCCGCGCCAAGCCGCTGTGCGCCGCATGTACCAAGCTCCTGCTCCACGCGTTCGTGAAGCGCGCCCACTGTCCCTTCTCCGACAAGCCGCCGTGCAAGCACTGCCAAAGCCACTGCTACCAACCCGCCTACCGTCGCCAGATCCGCGAGGTCATGCGCTATTCCGGCAAACGCCTCGTCCTCTCGGGACGGCTCGACATGCTGTTCAGACTCTTGTTCTGACCGCCCGAAACAGAACGCACTCAGGCATCGAGCGAGAATCACATGGCCGATTGCCGGGTAGGACGCGCCGGCCGGCTTTGCCGTTTGGCGGATCGAACGCTTACCTTGTTCTTGCCCGACTCCTCAGTCCTGCCGCGGGGCGCCTGTGATTCGCTCGAGGGCTTCCAGATAGCGTTCGGTCGTGGCCCGGATGATGTCGGGCGGAAGCGTCGGCGCCGGCGGGGTCTTGTCCCACGCGCCCGCGTCGCAACGCGCTTGCAGATAATCTCGCACGAATTGCTTGTCGAAGCTCTCCTGCGCGCGGCCCGGTGCGTAACGATCGGCCGGCCAGAAGCGGCTGGAGTCCGGCGTCAGGACCTCATCGATGAGCAGCAACACCCCATCGCTCAGGCCGAACTCGAACTTCGTATCCGCGAGGAGAATGCCGCGGTGCCGGAGGTCTTCGCGGGCCTCGCAATAGATCGACAGAGTGATCTCACGCATCCGCGCCATCAGGTCGCGCCCGACCAACTCCGCGGCGCGATCGAACGAGACGTTCTCGTCGTGGCCGGACTCGGCCTTGATTGCGGGCGTGAAAATGGGTTGGGGGAGTTGGTCGGATTCTCGAAGACCCGAGGGCAGCCGAATGCCGCAAACGGTCCCGTGCGCGCGGTACTCGAGCCAGCCGCTGCCCGCGAGGTAGCCGCGGGCGACGCACTCGATCGGAACGACCTTCGCCTTGCGACAGAGCATGGCTCGCCCGCGAATCTGCGCGGCCACCGACTCGAAACCGGACGGAACATCATCCTCGATCACCCGAAGGCAATGATGCGGCACGCGGCCGGCGAAGCGATCAAACCAGAACTTGGAGAGCGCCGTCAGGACCCGGCCCTTCTGCGGAATCGGATCGGGCAGCACGACGTCGAACGCGCTGAGGCGATCGGTCGCGACGATCAGGAGCCGGTCGCCCAGGTCGAAGATGTCGCGGACCTTGCCGCGGCGGATCAAGAGGCGGGGGAGGTCGATCTCCCTCACGAGCGGCGTTTCCACGATCACCGACGCGGCCTCCGAGGGTTGGGCGGCATCTCCGGCTTTCGTCACGGCCCGCAACGATTCCGATTCGCGCGACGCCGACAACACCGGGCAGCGTGGCCGACGCGGCCGCGCGCGTCAAGCCTCGGTCGTCAGCCGGCCTGCGGCTGAGTCCATGACAGTTCAGGCGGATGACGGCGCAGTCCTTCTTCGTAGCGTCCGCCCCCCGTGGCGGACGTCGGGACGCACATGTGCTCCGCCGCGCAACGGCCGCCACAGGGGCGGCCGCTACAGAAGAGCCGCCTCAACTGTCATGCACCCCCTGCGGCTCCGGAGGCGTGGATGGCCCGACGGGACCGAAGAGGCTCAAGAGGGCCTTGGTTGCGGCGGTTTCTTGCGCGCACGGGCTGAAAGGATGGTTGATTCCTTCCCGACCAGTCGCTATTTTGAGCGGCCGAGCTTCCCCGGCTGCCGGGGACAAACCAGGAACCGCCGTATGGTATTGGATGGGTTTTTGAAGGAGAGATCATGGCTGCGAAAGCAATGAGCAAGACGGCATTGATTCGACACCTGGCCGAAAAGAACGAGATGACCCGCGCCCAGGTGATCGATTTTCTGGATAGCCTCTCGGCGACGGCCTACAAGGAAGCCAAGAACGGATTCACCCTGCCCGGCCTCGGCAAGCTCGTGTTGCGCCATCGCAAGGCCCGGATGGGGCGAAACCCGGCGACCGGTGAGACCATCCGCATCAAGGCCAAGAAGGTCGTGAAGTTCCGCGTGGCCAAGGCCTGCAAGGATGCCGTCCTCGGCACAGGCACCAAGAAGAAGACCGCCAAGAAAAAGAAGAAGAAAGCCGCGGCCAAGAAGCGACGATAGCCCGGGCGCCGCTCTGCGCGTCGGCCGACCGGGCGTGCGTTCCTCAAGCGCGCTCCTCCTTCGTGCCGTCCGGCGAGCACTCCGCGAGCCGTTGCCCGAGCCGATCGGTCAATGCGATGATCGCGTGCGTCGAACGCACGAACTGGTTGGCGAGGCCTCGCGAGCTCTCCAGTTCCGCCTGCAATCGAGCCATCAGCTCGGTCAGGCGCCCCAACTGCCTGCGGGCAAGCATGGTCTCGCGGATCCACTCCTCCTTGGTGGTGTAGCGCCGGTCCATTCGCCGGGTCTCGATGCCGATTCGCTCGCACTCGGTCGCGATTCGATCCACGCGGCGCGTGAAATCCGCTCGCAGAGACCGCTGGTCCTCGCGAATCGCCCGCAGGTGGACAACGATCAGCGTCAGGGGCAGGCCCGCCAAGGCCGCCGCCGCGCCGATGAGCGTTGCGATCAGGGGCCAGTTCAGCGCCGTCATCCGATTCGCCCCCTGCGATCCTCGACGCGGAGACACCGATATCCGCTCCCGCTGCGGAACGCCCCGGTCTCCTCCACGCGACGAGACAGCGGCTGGATCGCTTGGATCGGCCCGGCCAATCGGATCGGCCAGTCCGCCACAAACCAGTCTTGCTCGGCGTTCCGCCTGCCCCGGCGGCCGGAATGCAGCGATGGGGCGGGTCCATGACGGTTCAGGCGGATGACGGCGCAGTCCTTCTTCGCAGCGTCCGCCCCCCGTGGCGGA
>JBHHUY010000117.1:0-9004 GCA_046753965.1 Phycisphaerae bacterium | reverse complement strand
ACCGGCGCTATCCGGAGCTATGGGAGCGCTACAAGCTCATCACAAGTGGCAAGACGCCGTGCAAGCTGCCGCGCCGTTTCCAAAACGACGACCGCCCACGGGTCACGCTCCGGGACATCGGTGATGTGTTTGATGCCGGTTACGTACTCGTCGCCGACGACCACCCGAGGCTCTACCGGCAGCTTGCCAAGGCAACCGATCGGTTTCGGCTGATCTATCCCGCCGGACCAACCGACGACTCGGCCGCCCAGCCGCCCTTCGCCGCTTTTGAAGTGCTCAACCGATCGGCCACAGACGAGCCCCCTACTCCATCTTCCAATCCGGAACCCGACCGGGTGTCCACGGCGCGCCGACCTGCTCCAGGCGGGCTTCGATCTCCGCCAGGTCTTTCTCCATGAGGTCTCGCAGCGCGGCGAGCACTTCCTGGAACTCGGTGCCGGCGTAGCGGTAGGCGTCACGCTGCGTCCGCGTCGGCGCCGTGGTCGTGTGCCACTGGTTGCCGACCACCGCCGAGACGCGCTCGTTGATCGACGGCGGCGTCGGCTCCTGCCGCTTTCGCAACGTCGGGTCACCGCGCAGCTTCACGAGAATGTCGTCGAGTCTGCTGTCGAGACGATCGAGGTCCTTCAACAAGGCGTGATCGGCCGCGGGCGTATCGAGCAGCGCCTTCCGGAGATGGGTGATCCGCGTCCGCGCTTCGTCCGCGGCCTTCAGGGCGCCGCGCACGGCCCGCTGGAGACGGGCCACCTTGCGCTGGAATGCCAAGACCTCGGCGCGATCCTTGGGCGGGAACGTCGCCAGCTCCAGCGGCACCACGTTGAAGCGGACCGTTTCGGCCAGCGGCGTCACGACGCCCTCGACCGACTTCGCCAGCGTCACGGTGTAGGTCCCCGGCAAGGCCAGCGGCCCGACCGGTGGGCGGACCCAGGGCGGCAGATCGCTCGGTTGCTGCAGGCGCGTCGGTGCGGAAGAAGGGTACCGAAGATCCCACGCAGCACGGTGGATGCCTTTCTCGCGCGACGCGACAAGCCGTCGGATGATTCGATCGGTCTCGTCGCGCACGATGAGCAACACCTCGGGCTCATGCTCGCGATCCTCCGCCCTGAGCTCTTCCAGCGTAGGATACGGCGGTGTCTTGCCGGCCTTCTCGGCCTCTTTTTCCGCCTCGATCCGCCGCTCACGCCGCGTGGTGAGCTTCTCTTTCAAGTAGTACGTGAAGACCGCGCCGAAAGGCGGATTCGCCGCGACATAGTACGACTCTCCCTGCCAGCCCTTGCCCGACGAGCCGCCGAGCCGGCTGGTCTGCACGTAGCGCAGCGCGTCCTTGACGGCAAAGACGAAGGCGTCGCGATCGAGCACTTCGTTCTTGAGCTGCCGCAGCGGCGTATAGTCGTCGAGAATGTAAAAGCCGCGGCCGAACGTCGCGAGCACCAGGTCGTTCTCTCGCCGCTGAATCGCGATATCGCGGACGGCAATCGTGGGCATGCCGCCTGTGAGCTTGACCCAGCGCGAGCCGCCGTCCACCGTGAAATAAACGCCGAATTCGGTGCCCGCAAAGAGAAGATCCGGCGCGACATGATCCTCCGCCACGGCATAGACGATCTCGCGCTCCGGCAGGTCGCCCGTGATCGAGGCCCAGGTCCGCCCCCGATCCTCGCTTCGCAGCAGATAGGGCTTGAAGTCGCCGTTCTTGTGGTTGTCGAACGCCGCATAGACCACGTCGGCCTCGTGCGACGAGGCCGTCAGGTAACTGACGTAGGTCATGTCCGGCACGCTGGGGAAGACGGAGATCTTTCGCCAGTTGGCCCCGCCGTCCTCGGTCACATGCACAAGTCCGTCATCGGTACCGACATAGATCAACCCTTCGACCAACGGCGACTCGGTCAGGGCGACCGCATTGCCGAAGATCGAGGTGGACATGTGTTTGGCCACGGCATCCGCCTTCTGGATGCGGCCCATCACTTCGAGCGTGTTCCGGTCCAACCGGCGCGAGAGATCGTCGCTGATGACCTTCCAACTGTCGCCGCGGTCGTCGGACCGGAACAGCTTGTTCGCCGCGAAATAAAGACGCGTGTGGTCGTGCGGGCTGATGATCAGCGGCGAATCCCAGTTCCAGCGATAGGGCGCCTCGCCCGGAGCTTCGCGCGGTTTGATGTCCACGACCTCGCCGCTGCGACGGTCGTGCCGAACCAGGCCGCCGTACTGCCACTGGCTGTAGACAATGTTCGGGTCTTCGGGATCGACCTGCGGTTCGAAGCCGTCCCCCCCCACCGTGACGAACCAATCCTCGTTCGCGATCCCGGCCGGGCTGCGCGTCCGCGAGGGTCCGCCGACGGTGTTGTTGTCCTGTGTCCCGCCGTAGACGTAATAAAACGGCTCCGACGTATCGACACAGACGCGATAGAACTGGGCGACGGGAAGGTTCGGCTTGAACTGCCAGCTTTTGCCCCGGTCGAAGCTCTCATAGACGCCCCCGTCGCATCCCACGAGGAGGTGCGAGTTGTGGCGCGGGTCGATCCACAGCGCGTGGTCGTCCACGTGCCGGTGGGTGCTCGGCATCCGCGAGATCGTCTTGCCGCCGTCCTCGGTCACGTGCATGAACGTATCAAGGAAATAGACGCGGTCCGCCTTGACCGGATCACAGACGATTTCGTTGTAATACTGCGGACTCGTCGACATGTAGTCGTTGCGCTTCTCCCAGGTCTCGCCGCGATCGGTCGAGCGGAAGAAGCCGCCCGCGTCGCCCTCCGCCTCGATGATCGCGTAAACGATGTCCGGGTTCGCGGGCGAAACGCCCAGGCCGATCCGCCCCATGTCAACTGCGGGCAATCCCGTGGTGATCTTGCGCCACGTCTCGCCGGCGTCGGTCGACTTGTAGATCGCCGACTCGGGGCCACCATCGATCAACGTCCACACGCGCCGGCGGCGTTGATACGCCGAGGCATAGAGCACGCGCGAGTCGCGCGGGTCCATGTGAACCTCGTTGACGCCGGTGTCATCGCTGATGTGCAGGATGCGTTCCCACGTCTCACCGCCGTCGGTCGTCTTGTAGAGCCCGCGATCGCCGCCCGACCGCCAGAGCGGACCCTGCGCCGCGACGTAGACCGTGTTCGAGTTCCGGGGGTCGATCAGAATCATCCCGATGTGCTCGGAATCCTTCAGGCCCAGGTTCTCCCAGTGTGCCCCGCCGTCCCGCGAGCGGTAGACCCCGTCGCCGAACGAGACGCTGCGCTGGCTGTTGTTCTCACCGGTGCCGACCCAGACGACGGAGGGGTTCTTCGGATCGAGCGCGACGCAGCCGATCGAGTAGGACCCTTCGCCGTCGAACACCGGCTTCCACGTCGTGCCGCCATTGATCGTCTTCCACACGCCGCCGGATGCGGAAGCGACGAAGTATCGCGCGGGGTTCTGCGGATCGACCGCGAAATCGGTGATGCGCCCGGAGGTCAGCGCGGGCCCGATGGAGCGCAGGGCCAACCCGGCGACGACCTCGGCCGACAGCGCGTCCTCCGGGGCGTCCGCTTTATTCTCGACCGGCACCGACCAAGCGAACGCGGCGGCGGGCGCTCCGCAGCATGCCGCACTGATGCCGACAACCGTCAACCGAAACGCAGAGGAAATATTCATGATCGCTCCTGTTCCCGGACCCGCCTCTCTCCGTCGCCCCGCGAGACCGCTGAGCGCGGCCGACCCGCGGGGACATTGACACGGCGGCCCTACCAGAAGGTCGGAATCCTCCAGGGGTCGCTCCAGCCTGCGGCACGGGGCCGCCCGGCGCGTCAGGTTGTGATTCTAATGGATCGACCCGCTTCCGGCCCTATCCGGTGCGGAGGTTCGGCCGCGTCGGCACGTTCGGCTGCCGCGGTGCATTCCCATCTGCGGAGGTGGTGCCTTCGCGCGTTACCGGACCGGAACGGCGATCGATCCGAACCCGGCCGGCCTTCGAGTCACTCACGAAGGCCGAACGCTCAGGCCGGCTTGCGCGCCGCGAGCACCAGCCGCTGGGCCTCATGATTGTAGGGCGTCCCTTTGAATGATCCGAAGATGCGGACCGCTTCGAACCCCGCCGCTTCCGCCAGCCCGCGCAACGATTCAGCGGAATAAAGCCGGTGGCCGAAGGCGTGTTCGCGCCGCTCGCCGTCCTTGATGAGGGTCCAGCGCACCTCGACCCGCGCCCAATCCCGCGTGATGGTCCGCTCCTGAAGCCAGATTGCCCCGCCGGGAAGTTCGCTCCACTCGCGCGGTTGAAAAATCCGCGCGAGGACCTCCTTGCCCATCAGGTCGATGAGCAGACGGCCCCCCGGCTTGAGCGACGCGAAGAGATTGTCCAGCACGCGCCGGTCGTCGGCCGGATCGTCGAAGTACCCGAACGACGTGAGCAGATTCAGCGCCGCGTCGAAGGCCTCGGGCCGACGAAACGCCCGCATGTCCTCGACGACCCATTCGGCGCTCAAGGCCTCCTTCTCGGCCGTCGCCCGCGCCAGGGAGATGTAGTCCGCTGTTCGATCCACCCCGGTGACCGTGTACCCGCGCCGCGCCAGTTCAGACGAATGGCGACCGACCCCGCAGGCCAGATCAAGCACCCGCGCCCCGGGCGCCAGCGGCAGCAACGCGGCGATCTGCTCGACCTCCTCGACGGCCTGCTTCAGCCGATCGTCGGTGAAGATCAGCCCGCCCGTGCCCCGCCAGAAGGCATCTTCGTCGTACCATTCGGTCATGGGATTGCTCCTGAAGAGACGGAGACGAGCAGCGGTACGCTGTCAGCCTGTCCACTTCATCTCTTGAACGGTCCAGGCGGCCTACATCTCCGAGAGGCCGGGGAACAAGCGCATGGTTAGCGATCCCCGCAGCACCGAGACTTGTAGGATGCCTGAATCAGCGTTTCGGCTTCCTGAACTTGCGCAATGTCGCTTATGCCCAGCTCCAAGTCTCCGCCGCCCCAATGGCCGACCTTGGACACGTCCCGCGCAAAGGGCGGTGGATTCTCCAACTGATGGAGTTTCAAGTAGAGCCAAACTCGTAGCCCGGCGCGCTGAAGGTGCACGCTGCAAAACCCTCTGCCCTGGGCGTCGAAACTGATAATCTTGGCCAAGAAACGCTTTTCGATGCCACCCGGTTCGAGCGCAAGGCATACACGCTCGATCGCCCGATAGAGCTCGATCACTTCCTTCGGTTTACCCGACGTATGGTACAACTCGTCGTAAGTAGATCGCGACTTGCGGGAGGACCGACCACGCCGCCGATCGCTGCCGGCTGGCGGAGGAAAGGGTTGCGAGGCACGCCGAGTCTTCTCGTCTCGGGAAGACGGCTGTCGGCTGTGGACCGCAATTGGTGTGGCTGCTCGGACCAAACGAAGTAGGCTTTCTCTGATTCGTTCCGGCTTCAGTCGATCATCACCAACAGCCTGCCGGATCAGCTTGATGAACGTGCGAGGAGGATCACGCATCAACCCGTCAAGTGCCTTGCGGATCTTGCCATCGGTGAAGGTCTGTTCTCCCAACGCGTCGAGCGTTCCACGAGCCATCTGTTCGCGTGAGAAGCGCCACAGACGTGCAGCCAATTCGCCCACGGAAAGGCCGGATGCCTTCTGCTCATCCAGCGAAACCTCGAACATAAGCTTCTCGGGCGCGGGGCATTCTTCGGTACTGCGGTAAACCTTCCAGCGCACACCGTTCGTAAGAATGCACCAGACGATTCCCTCTGTCGCAGCGTACCGGACGATCTGTGCCTCGTCTTTGACATCATCAAGCGAGTTGTCAAGAGGCTTCGCCTCAACGAGTAGGATCGGCCGTCGATTCAGTTTCAGCGCGTAGTCGGCCGGTTTGCCGTCGACCGTCTGGTACTCCAGCTGGACTTCATCCGGATCAAGCAGGTCCCAGCCCAGCGCCTCGAGCAAGCAATCAATGATGATCCTCCGGGTGGAAGCCTCGTTGAGGCCGTGGCGGCGAAGTACATCCAGGCGCTTGCGGATGTCCTCAATACAACGCACGAGGTTGTTCATATGCAACTCCAATGTGCTCATGCTCAAGCTTAGCCGAACTTGATCCCCTGCGCCAGCGGCAGCGCCGTCGAGTAGTTGATCGTGTTCGTCTGGCGGCGCATGTAGGCCTTCCAGGCGTCTGAGCCGGACTCGCGGCCGCCGCCGGTCTCCTTCTCGCCGCCGAAGGCCCCGCCGATCTCCGCTCCGCTGGTGCCGATGTTGACGTTCGCGATGCCGCAGTCGCTGCCGACGGCGGAGAGGAACTGCTCCGCCTCCAGCAGGTTCTCGGTGAAGATGGCGCTTGACAGTCCCTGCGGCACGTCGTTGTGCAATCGGATGGCTTCGTCGAGGTCGGCGCCGGCCCGTCGCCGGGAGGCCCCGCGGGTTGAAGCCCGCGGCGCTTCGGCATCTCGCGGCGCTTCGGCATCCCCGGACCCTTTTCCATAAGAGATGATGTAGAGAATCGGGGCGAAGGTTTCCTCCTGGACGATGCTGAAGTCGTTCTTCGCTTCGGCGATGCACGGCCTGACGTAACAACCGCCGGGATAGGCGTCGCCGGAAAGCGGCTCCCCGCCGCAGAGGATCTGCCCCCCCGCTTCCTTAATCCGTCGAATCGCCTGCTGCATCGTCTCGACCGCCTCGCCGTCGATGAGCGGGCCCATGAGCGTGCCTTCCTCCAGCGGATGGCCGATCTGCACCTGCTCATAGGCCGCGAGCAGCCGATCCGTCAATGGCTTCCGGACAGATTCGTGCACGAGGATACGCCGCGTGGAGGTGCAGCGCTGGCCGGCCGTGCCGACCGCGCCGAACAGAATCGCCGGCACGGCCAGGTCCAGGTTGGCATGCGGCGTCACGATGATGGCATTGTTGCCGCCGAGCTCGAGGATCGTTCGGCCGAGCCGCTTGCCGACGACTTCGCCGATGCGATGGCCCATCCGACAGGAGCCGGTCGCGGAGATCAACGGCACGCGGCGGTCGGCGATGAACCGCTCGCCGATCGTCGAGCCGCGGCCGATGACCAGGCTGAAGACGGCCGGATCAACGTCGCACTCCCGACAGACGCGCTCGGCGATCTTCGTCACGGCGACGGCCGTCAGCGGCGTCTTGCTCGACGGCTTCCAGACCGTGGCGTTGCCGCAGACGGCGCTCAGGGCGGCGTTCCACGCCCAGACGGCCACGGGGAAGTTGAACGCACTGATCACGCCGACGATGCCGAGCGGATGCCACTGTTCGTACATGCGATGGCCCGGCCGCTCGGAGTGCATGGTCAGACCGTAAAGCTGTCGCGAGAGTCCGACGGCAAAGTCGCAGATGTCGATCATCTCCTGAACCTCGCCCTCGCCCTCGGCGCGGATTTTTCCCATCTCCAGCGTCACCAGTGCGCCGAGGTCGGCCTTGTGCTCCCGCAGGGCGTTGCCGAGTTGCCGGACGACTTCGCCGCGCCGGGGAGCGGGAATTAGCCGCCAGGCTTCAAACGCGTTCTGCGCGGCGGCGACGACCTGCTCATACTCCTCGGGCGTCGCCTGCGTAACCGAAGCGATGGTCGTCCCATCGATCGGCGAGACGGCGTCGAGCGTCTCCGCGGAGCCGCCCCACTCGCCGTGGAAGACGCCGGGGTTGTTCGATTCAATGCCGAGTCTCTTTACGAAGTCATGCATGATTGTTCCCTCGTTCGGGCCGATCCACCGATTCTCGGAGGCGCGAAGCTTCCGCGTACCGGGCCGAGTGATCGGCCGGCTCACTTGGATGCTTCGACCGCTTCCTCTTCACTGTTTTCTTCCGCCTCCTGACGAGCAAGAAACAGAGAGACGCGCACGTTCTGCCTGGCGGCGACCGCCTGTCCGACGCGCCGGCCCCGGATGTTGAAATCGGCCAGGGCGACGTCGAAAGAAGCGCGGATGCCGATGCCCTCCTTGACCTTGGACTTTTTCTTCGCCTTGTCGGGCTTGAGATAGACCAGTGTCGCCGGGATCTTAATCGGCTTTTCCACGCCGTTCATCGCGAACGTCCCGACCAGTCGAACCTTGACGACCTTGCCGGATTTTCCCTTGCGCCGGACGCCTTCGATCCCGCTCAGTGAGAGGACGATCTCGGGATGGGCCCGCGCGTCCACCCACGGGGGCGATTGCATGTGCTGGTTTCGCATCGGATTGCCCGTGTCGATCGTATTCCAGGCGACACGAAACTCTCCGGCAGCCCTGGCCAGCTTTCGCGGGTTCAGGTCGAGATGGCCGGAGGCCTCCTTCGTCACGCCCTTGATGGTCTCGCGCGGAGCCCGCGAGGTGAACGTGATCTGGTTTCGCGAAGAACCGGCGTCCACGACGTAGTGGGTCTTGGATTTCGGGCCGATCTTGAAACCCCTGGGTTTGCGTTTCGCTCGCTTCCTGGCATGCTTCTTCTTCGACGATGGCTTTTCGCGAGCGCCCGCCGGCGCCGGGACCGTCAGCGGCGCGAGACAGAGCAGAGCGAGGACCACGGTCCATCGAAATCTCCGCGGCTTCATCAGGTTCCTCCAGGTCAAAGGGGGATGGTCTCGGCTCGCCTGTCACCGGCTCGCAGGGGGCTCGGCCCGCACCTTCCGCGCGCCCATCATACCAGCCGGGATGGGGGCTCGCCAACGGCACGGCGCCTGCGACGGCGAACGACCATCGTGATGGCTGCCATCACAATACCGCCGAGCAGGATGGCCGGCCCAGTCGCGTCCGCCAGACCCAAGACGAACATCGGCCGAGGCGCCATGATCGTCGGCGGTTCCCCGGCCTCCTCGAACAACGCGTCCAGCGCGGCGTCGGTTTCTCCGGTGGGCTCCACGCGCCGCTCCACCAGCACCTGTGTGCGAGTCGCGAGGTAGTGCGGCTCACCGGTCAGCCGGGTCGCGCGGCGGCCGGTAAGGAAGCTCACGGCAAGCATCGCGACGGCCGCCAGCGCATAAATGATCCATGCGTTCCTCAGCGTCCTCGTCATGGCAAAGGTAGGGTCGCTGTGACAACTCAACCGACTAAAGCCTGACTAGACCGATAGAAG
>JBHHUY010000116.1:0-9053 GCA_046753965.1 Phycisphaerae bacterium | reverse complement strand
TGGGCGGTCAGGTGTTTCATCAACACCTCGCCCATCGACGCGCCGGAAAAGGGCACGCGACCCAGCAGCATCTCGTAGAGGATCACCCCGAGGGCATAGATGTCGATCGTTCGGTCGTAGTGGCCGCTGCCGATCTCTGGGGCCATGTAGTGAACGGTTCCGACCGACATGGTCTGGCCGGACTGCTGGCTGGCGGCCATGATCTTGGAGAGGCCGTAGTCGCCGATTTTGACGTATCCGTCCTCGTAGAAGATGTTTCCGGGCTTGAGGTCGCGATGGACGATGCCGCGGTCGTGGAGATAGGCGAGCCCTTTTCCGATTTCTCTGAGGAAGTAGGCGGCCTTCTGGGGTCCGAGTCCGCCGGGCTCGTTGTTCATGAGGTCTCGGAGGGAGGGCCCTCCGACGTACTCCATGATGACGAAGAATTCGCCGTCGGCATTCTGTTTGATGTCGTGTAGGGCGACGAGGTAGGGGCTCTTGAGGTTGAGGCAGTGCGTGGCGCCGCGGAGTTCGACCTGGGGGTTGTCGCGGAGGTACTTGAGGGCGACTTCCTTTCCGCCGTCGCTGGTGGCGTAATAGACTTCTCCGAATCCGCCGCGTCCGACGCCGCGTTGGATCGTGTAGCCCGGCAGCGGCCGATCGCCCTGGTTGAAATGAAAAGACATAAGCCGGCCCTTCCCGCGTTATCCGAAAACGCCGCCTGTTTGTGAACCGTCCGACCACGGCGTGACGCTGAATCGGAGATCGTCCTCTGCGGCGCCGCTCGCAACAGCCATTTGTTCACCCAACGTCACCGGCGTCTGCGAGCCTCCGGGCCGCATGGGCTTGATGTAGAGGCGCCCGCCGCGCTCCATGAGGACGAACTCGCCGGTCCCCCGACCGAGGGGGATATGGCATTCGCGCGTCGAGCCCATGAGGAGCGGTCCCGACCAGAGCATGACGCGCCGGCAATCCGTTGTGGTGCGGACCCCGTCGCCGAGATCCAGCACCGCCGTGGTGCTCTTCAGGCTGGGTCGCCGGAAGGTCAGCCGGACGCGGCGGGTCAGACGGAGACGATCGCCGTCCTCTAGCAGGGCGTGATCCACCTGGCGACCTGCCAGTTCCACGCCCGTCTGTGCCACGAGAAAATAGTCCTCACCCGCGCGGACGATTTCGGCCTGTCGTTCGGCCAGATCAGTGAGCAGTTGCAGGTCGGCCGTCGCGCCCGGTCCCGCGCGGCCGATGCCGATGCGGTCGCCCCGGAGCAGCAGGTAGCTGCCGACGCCGTCGATGCGCAGCAGGAGCCGCCGGGGCAGACCCGGCAGCGGTTTTTCACGTGTTCCGGGACCTCCGGCCGCCGCCTGCGCAGGGACGGGGGGTGGGAGGGGCCTGCCCGTCGCGTTGGCGGACAGGGTCTCGTCACTCGCGGCCCCACGATCCTGGAGGGCCGCGGGGACGGCCCGGCCAAGGGCCAGGCCCAGCGGGCCTTCGAGCAGGGCGCGACGGTGCTCGTCCAGAGTCTCCAGGTGAGACCGGGCCCCTGAAATCCACTGCGCTTCGGGGCTCACGTGGGCGAGCCGCCCGAGCAGGACGCTCGCGCGGGCGTAGCGATCGTCCGCCACTGCCTGGGCGGCGTCTGCCGCCAACAGCATCGCTTCTTCAAGCTCCCTGCGGGGCCGGCTTCCGGCGCCCAGTTCTTTCAAGCCGTCGATGTCCTGTCCGGCGCGATCCAGGCGTCCGGCGCGGAAGCTCTGCCGTGCGTCGTTCAGCACCTTGGCAAGGAGCTCCGATTCGAGGGCGTCCAGTCCTTCCAGTTTCCGGTGAAGCGCCCGGGCGGCTCGAAGCTTCTCGATTGCCACGGCGATCCGGCCCTGCTTGAGCGCTTCTGTGGCGGCGTCTAACGCGGCGCGGGCGCGCCGATCCCGTTGGCCGATTTCCTCGGAGAGGATACCCGCCTGGGTATCGGCCTCTGGAGATCGGGCAAGGGCGTCGGCGGCCCCGCGCAGACTGCCCGCGTTGAGTCGTTCCCGGGCCTCAGCCAGCGCGACCGCCTGATCCGTTCGGTCTTTCGCCTCAGTGCGGATCGCCTCTCGGGCTCGACGTTGCCATTCGGCGACCTTCTCGGTTGAGCCGCTGCAGTGAGCGCAGCGGTCGAAGTCGGCCGCTGCCGCGGTGAATCGCTTTCCGAGCATGTGCTCCTGTCCTCGTTTGAGGTAGGCCGCGGCCAGATCGCTTCGCAGCCGTCGAACGCGGGGATGATCGAGGAGATCTCGCGCGCTGGCGATCTGGTACGCGTCATCGAGCCGGCCGGCCGCCAGCGCGTCCTCCGCCGCCTTGATTCGTACCGTCGCCAATCGACCGAACATGCAACCACTCCAGGATTGGATGAGTCAATGTCGCGGACGAACACGCCCCTGAGACGGAGCACTCCATACCAGGGCGACACTCCGGCGCACGGTTTCCAGCGACCCGGAAGGATCGGAGCCGCGAAGCCGACTGTCGATCTTGTCCACCCTTTTCGGAACCACGGATGCCTCCATCATAACACGTTGCGATTCGCCGCGATCGCCGCTCCCGTCGATCCGCCGGACGCCTGGTTCGCGCCGATATCCACCGGCGACCCGGCGCCGCGGGCTCCGGGCACGCCCGATCCCCGCCTCAGGTGTATTCGCCGGTGCGGGCGGAATATTCGGGCGGTCCGCCCCGGGTGCGAAGGCGGCCCTAACGTCCGGCCGCGGGGTGTGTCTCTTCTCTTGTCGATCGGAGGCGGCGGGCAGGTGCCCGACTGAGCCGGATCGGCGTTTCCGGGCTTACCGCGAGGCCCGGCCGGCAAGTGGATGGCGGCCGGGTCGGATGAACCAGGCACCGCCGAGGCGCCGCGCGTGGATGCCGCGCGCCATTGGCACGAACCGAGGAGCGAATCATGAAAGCGAAACTGACGAAAACCTTGCTGAGTCTGGGATTCCTGGCACTCCTGTTTCCGGCCGTGGGCTGTGACCTGCGCCGGGGCCCCGGCGGCGGGTCCTACTCGGATTTCGCCTTCGCTCTGGACTTCCTGCCCGGCTTCGGCGGGTACGACTTTGTCGATGTGTATGACGAGGGCTATGCGGAAGACGAGTTCTTCTTTGATGACTACGGGGATGACTCCTACTACGAGGAAGAGGACTTTTTCTTCTTCGACGATGGCTGGAAGTCCAAGAAGCCCGGCTGATCCTGCGAGGCTGTTCGGGGCGTACTTTCTTCGGAGCCGCGTGCGCGAGGAAGCGGTCGGGCTCGCTCGAAGACCGCTGACTCACTGCCGCGGCTCCGTTTCTTTACACACTTCTTCAAGCATGTTCTGAGGCGCTTATGCTGCGAACAAGCACTTCCAGTTTCGCTGGTCGTCGCGCCGCCCGCTCGAGACGCGTGCAGCCGAAGCCGCATCTCCTTGCTTGCCGTGACCTTCAGGCTGAGATACGATCTCCGTCGGGGATGGAGTTCGCCATGAAGCGGCCGCGTGGGCCTGATGACGCCTGCCAACCCCGGATCGGGAGCCGGTCCACGTCCGGCACCGTGATCCTCCCCACCAAGCCCCGGGAAGGGCTGTCAGCGCGCGGGTGTGCCGGGTCATGCGGAGTGGATGACCATGACGAAGCTGCTTCTCATCACGGCGGCGGGCGGGCTCGGTTCTCTTCTTCGCTATCTCATCGCCGGCTGGGGTCAACGGTTGGCGGGTCCGGCCTTCCCCCTTGGTACGCTGATCGTGAATGCTCTCGGCTGTCTGTTGATCGGCCTGTTCGCGGCGGCGCTGTCGGGCCGAATCCTGATTCGCGAGGAGCATCGCATCGCCTTGACAGTCGGCTTGCTCGGCGGGTTTACCACCTTCTCCAGCTTCAGCCTTGAAACCCTCGGGCTCGTCAACGACGGACAGGTGTTCCGGGCCGTGTTGAACGTCGTCCTCAACGTCGGGCTCGGCTTGACCGCTGTCTGGCTCGGCTACCGCTCCGCCGAAATCTGTCTGGGGGTCTGACCTGATGAGAATCCCGGAAAGCGGGTATCTGCTCCGCGTCTTCCTCGGCGAGAGCGATCGGTGGCACGGCAAGCCGCTTTATGAAGCGATTGTCATGAAGGCCCGCGAACTCCACCTTGCGGGCGCCACGGTGCTCCGCGGGCCGATGGGCTTCGGGGCGAACAGCCGGTTGCACACGGCGAAGATTCTCCGGCTGTCCGAGGACCTGCCGATGGTCATCGAAATCGTCGACAGCCGGGAGAAGATCGACACCCTGCTCCCCCACATCGAGGAGATGGTCCAGGAGGGACTTGTCACCCTGGAGCGGGTTCAGGTGATCAAGTATCGCGCGCCTCGACCGGACGGCCAGGGCACCGCGGACACCGCTCGTCCGGAGTGATTCGTCGGATTGCGTCCGGGGATTGCGCCATCAACGGGCGACCGTTTGCCGGCTCCGCGCGGCGGTGGTACCCTGCGCGTGATCCCCATGCGCCATTCGAGGCCGCCAGGATGAGGGAGTCGTTGGGTGCCGGACGACACGCCGCTGCTTCACGAACGCATCAAGGAATCCTGTGGGCTCTTCGGTGTCTTCGGTCATCCCGAGGCCGCCGAACTGGCTTACCTGGGGATCTACTCGCAGCAACATCGCGGGCAGGAGTCGGCCGGAATCTGCTCCTTGCGGAACCGCTACCTGAATCGCCACGCGGACCTGGGGCTTGTGACGCAGGTTTTCGACGAGAAGGCCCTGCACGCGCTTCGCGGGACGGCCGCGATCGGCCACGTCCGCTACTCCACCACCGGCTCCTGTCACGAGGTCAACTGCCAGCCGCTTCTGGTCAACTGCGCGAAGGGGCAGGTCGCGGTGGCCCACAACGGCAACCTGATTAACGCGGCCGATCTCCGCGCCGAGCACGAGGCCCGGGGGGCGATCTTCCAGACTTCCAGCGATACCGAGGTCATTCTTCACCTGCTGGCGAGCCCGAAGTTCGCCGATCTGCCCGATCCGCTGGCGGCCGTATTGCGTGAACTTCACGGCGCCTACAGCCTGCTGTTTATCTTTCCCGACCGAATCGAGGCGGCGCGAGATCCCTGCGGTCTGCGTCCCCTGTGCATCGGCCGGCTGGCCGGCGGTGCGCTCGTCGCGGCGAGTGAAACCTGCGCGTTGGATATCGTGGATGCCGAGTTCGTTCGGGACGTGGAGCCCGGCGAGATCGTCACGTTTTCGGAGGCCGGGCTGTCCGGCCGGATGTTCGCCGCTCCGCCGGACCGCCGACCGGCCCACTGCGTTTTTGAGCAAGTCTATTTCGCCGACCCTTCGAGCAGTGTGTTCGGCCAGAACGTACACGCGTTTCGCGTGGCCTGCGGCCGTCGACTGGCTCAAGAGGCGCCGGCCGACGCGGATGCGGTCATCCCCGTGCCGAACTGCGCGCGTTGCGCGGCGATCGGCTACAGCGAACAGAGCGACCTGCCGCTGGGGCGCGGGTTCACGACGAGCCATTACATGGGTCGCAGTTTCATCATGCCGACGCAGGACCAGCGCGATCTGGCCGTTCGCATGAAACTGAACGTGATCCGCGAGGCCGTTCGAGGCAAGCGGCTCGTCGTGGTCGAGGATTCTGTCGTCCGCGGCACGACGACGCGGGGCAAGATGGGGGCGCTGCGCCGTGCCGGCGCCAAAGAGATCCACCTTCGCGTCGCCAGCCCGCCGATCCGCCATCCGTGCTACTTCGGGATCGATTTTCCCGATCCGACACGGCTCATCGCGACCGGGCGCAGCGTCGCGGAGATCCGCGACTACCTCGAGGTCGATTCCCTCGCGTATCTCTCGATCGAGGGTATGTTGGCCTGCGCCAGGCAGAACGCCGCCGAGTATTGCACGGCGTGCTTCTCCGGGGCTTATCCGCTGGCGGTCGACCGGCCGCTGGAAAAGCTTGGGCTGGAGAAGGTTCCGCTCCGGGCCAAGCAGGCCGCGCCGCCGCGGGTCGGCCTCCGAGAACCGCCGGAATAATCGGCGGCTCCCGCCCAATACCCCATGTGTAGCATTCGATTGGTCCCGGAGCGGTCGGCAGCGCCGACCGCGTCGCCGGTGTTGGGCGAGGCCCGCACCGCACAGGAAGGCCCGGAGGTCCCCATGAATCAGTTCAGATTCCACGCGACGTTTCTTGTCCTGTCGTTGACCTTGGGTGCGGCGACGCCCCGTGCTTTGGCGATTCCCAAGCCTCAATCGATTCTCTACGAGGCCTACTTCCTCGAGAATCAGCAGGACGACTATGTTCGGGCGAAGGAACTCTATGACGCGGTTCTCGCGAGTGGCGTCGAGGGCAGCGTCCGCGCGGCGGCCCGGGCGGGTTCGGACCGTTGCCGCGACCACCTCGCGGCGAAGAACTTCGCGGCGCTGATGCCGCAGGACACCCTGGTCTACCTCGAGATGAACCGCCCCGGCCGGATCGTCGAGAAGCTCGCCGCGATGCTCGGGCTGACCGGCCGATCCATGCAGGAGGCGCTGGCCGGCCGACCCGAAACCGAGGCCGCAGCACCGTTTTATGTTCCCAAGGAGATCACGATCAGCCCCGCCCTGCTGAAGGCCCTGGGCAGTTTCGGCGGCGCGGCTGCCGCGCTGACCGATCTCGATTTCGAAGGCGATGTACCGCCCACCGGCGTGATGGTCATCCACCATGGGGACGTCCGCTTGATGAAGGGTCTTCTCGAAACGGCGTTCCAGTTCTTCCCGACCAGCAAGAAGATCGGCAACCTGCCGACTTTCGGAACCATCGTGCCCGGCTCGGCCGTCAGGGTCTCCGGGGTGCTGACGGAATCGCTCTTCATTGTCGGGACCGATCGGGCGCTGGTGGAGGGCGTCGTCGAACGGTTGACCCACCCCGGCGGGGCATCACTCGCCACGCGGGAGGATTTGGAGGCGGTCTTCTCGCATCGATCCGACGGCAACCTTTTTGCCTTCTGCAATCTCGAGGAGATGTTCAAACTCGCCAAGGCCAGGGTTTCGGAGGAGGACCGCCGCGAATTGGAGACGATCAACGCCTTTGTTGATCTGGACAGCCTGCGCTGGGCCACGTTCTCGATCGGCATCGACGGGGGCGCGCTGGGCGCCCGGTTCGCGGTCCGCCTCGCCGACAACCACCGCAGCATCGTCTACAACCTGCTGCGGCTTCCGCCGATGACGCGCGAGTGCCTGAAGAACGTTCCGGCGGACGCCGCCGCGTTCGTGGGGATCGGTTTGAATCCGGCCTGGGGGCAGGTCGCGGTCTCCAGCGGACAGGGTGAGGCTACGGGCACGCCCGCGGTCACCGGGCTCGACATCGGCCGCGAAGTCTTCGGCAACATTCGCGAGTTCTGCGCGTTTATCATCCCGGGCGAAATGGAGCACGTCGGCGGCCGGCCGCACGCGCCGCCTATTCCACACGCGGCGGCCGTGTTCGCGGTCAACGACGTCGCGCGTTCGCGGGCCCTGTGGCATCAGATTCTGAGTCTGCCCGGCCTGGTCGCAGGCGACGAACCGATACGGCCGCGGAATCTGAAGATCGGCAAGACCGATGTGACATCCTATGCGATTCCCGACTTCGGCAAGGTGTATCTGGCCCAGCTCGACGATTGCGTCGCCGTCGGGCTGACCCGGCGCGCGCTGAAGGCGGCCATCCACGCGAGAAACACGAAGCGATCGATTCTCGACGACGAGATTATGGGCAAGGTGATCGCCGGCATGCCGCAGGGCAGCAGCTTCATGATCGCCGGAAACCTCGGTCGGCTGGCCGAGGTGGCCACGGGTTCGGGTGATCCGGGTGTCGCGATGGCTGCTCGTCCGGCCGTCCAGCTTTGCCGGAACACGGTCGCCTGGTTCGGACTCGGGCAGGCGCCCAACCAGTTCACGCTTCGCGGCGCGGTCAGCGGCCTGCCCAACCTGAACGAGGCGCTGCAGCAGTTCAGCGGGCTGATCAACGGCGCGGCCGGGATGGTCGTGGGCCAGGCGCCCGCCGCCGAGGTCGTCCGGCGTTCCGCCCGCCCGCTGATTTCGCCCAAGCCGTCTGAAGACGATCCGCACCCGGCGGCGGAGGAAGTGCCGGGGGCGCTGTAGTCGCCCGCCGACATTCTGTCAGCGCGGCGAACGGTCCACGCGTCCTGATGCAAACCGCGGTTTAGAGTGCGTCCTGCAACCTTTGTGGCGCGGGCGCCCCGCCCGTGTCCGCACCGCCGAGACGGCGGTGCCACAGGACTTCTAGGACGCCCTCTTATTCGACCCCCGGCTGGCGACAAGACACGATTCCCGGGGCGCGGGTGGGAGTGCTGAGCACCTCCCACGCCGTTGCCGTCCGGGCTCATCACAGACAATTCTCGAACGCGCTCGCGCGCCCGTGCTCCGATCGCCCAGCCGGTGGACGATTCGGGCCGTTTCAGTTATACCATCGGCGGCCGCGGCTTCGACGCGTTCGATCCGTGCGCTGAGACGGGGTTAGAAGTACAGCCCGCCGTTCGTTCTATTTGGAGTCCCGACATGAGAACTGTTTTCATCATTGCGCTCTGTCTGCTCGTTTGCGCGTCCGCCGGCGTCGCCGAGGAAAGGCCGCCCTGGTCGCAGCTTTCGCTCTCCACAAGCAAGGTCGATGCCTATCGACAGGCCGACCCGAAGCGCGACGGGCGCGGCATCGTCATCGCCGTGTTGGATACCGGTGTCGATATGGGTGTGCCGGGTCTCCAGAAGACCAGCACCGGCGAGGTGAAGGTCATCGACGTGCAGGATTTCTCCGGCGAAGGAGAAGTGTCGATCAGTCGGGCGCTCTGGAACGCCGCCGGCGATCAGATCGTGCACTACGCCGAGAATGGTGATCCCGAGTATTACCTACCCCCGCCCGCGGAGCGCCGCCCCGAAGGGACGACCGTCTGGTTCGGGCTCTTCAAGGAAAAGGCTTTCAAGAACTCGGCCGTCTCAGACATCAACGATAACGGTCGCAAGAACGATGTCTTCGCGTTGTGCGTCGTCTCGCAGGATGACGGAACCGATGATGACGCCGTTTGTTTTCTCGATGCGAATCTCAACCGCGATTTCTCCGATGATCGACCGCTGAAGAACTAC
>JBHHUY010000115.1:0-9091 GCA_046753965.1 Phycisphaerae bacterium | reverse complement strand
TCATTTAAGACCTGGACGAGTATTCCTTCGGGGACCATCTCCATGCGGTTGCCGTCGACGGCGTGCACGCGCGGCGGTCGATCGGAGAAGACGGCGCCTTCGATCGTGTGGGTCTCGCCCCGCCGTTCGCACCGCACCTGAACGACGCCGGGCAGGTCATGGGTCAGGGAGTGGACGGCGTGGCGGACGTCGATCCCGCGCTGCCGGGCGAATGCGGCGGCGTTGACGAGATTCAACCGGCCGTCGATGTGCGGGCTCATCATCTCGACGACGGCCTGAAGCGCGAGCGTCGGACAGAGCGCGGCGAGCGCGTCGCCGTCGCCGACGGCCACCTCGACGCGATCGATCCCGTCGCCGCACCAGATGGAGAGCATCGCCGCCATGCGGCCGACCAGGTCGAGCGCGGCGCGGTCGTGCGGCGTGAGATCGGCGGGCAGATCGGTCACGTTGACGGCGTTTCGGATGAGGCCGTCGCGCAGGTAGTCGAGCACGGCCTCGACGGCGTCGGTCGAGACGGATGTCTGCGCCTCGACGGTGGAGGCGCCGAGGTGGGGCGTCAACACGACGTTTTGACAACCGAGCAGCGGGCTGTCTTTCGGCGGCTCCGCGGCATAGACATCGATGGCGGCCCCGGCGATGGTCCCGGCCGAGAGTGCGTCGGCCAGAGCGCGCTCGTCCACAAGGGCGCCCCGCGCGCAGTTGATCAAGACGGCGGTCTTTTTGAGGCGTTTCAGGCGGGCCGCGTCGATCAGGTGGCGCGTCTCGTCGGTCAGGGCGGCGTGGAGCGTCAGGCAGTCGACCTCCGGCAGCAGCGCGTCGAGTTCCCGGATCACGCGCACGCGGCCGTCGAGGGCCGTCTCTCTCCGAAGGAACGGGTCACACGCGAGGACCTCCATCCCCAGGGCGAGGGCGCGCTCCGCGACCGCCCGGCCCACGCGGCCGAACCCGACGATTCCCAATGTTTTTCCCGCGACCTGCCGGCCGACGAACGCCTTGCGGTCCCACTCGCCCGCCGCCACGTGCGCGTGGGCCTGCGGGATCCGACGAAACAGGGCCAGCATCATCGCGAGGGCGTGTTCGGCCGTCGAGACCGTGTTCGCGTCGGGCGTGTTCATAACCAGAACACCCGACGCGGAGGCCGCGCCGAGCGCGACGTTGTCCACGCCGACGCCCGCTCGGGCGATGACGCGCAGTCGGCCCGGTTTGGCGAGGACTTCGGGGGTGACGCGAACGCCGGAACGGATGATCACGCCGTCGTATTCGCCGATGACGGCGGCGAGTTCCTCGACGCCGAGCCCCAGGCGGATGTCGACCTCCGTATCGCCGGCCGCGCGCAGACGGGCCAGGCCGTCTTCCGCGATCCGATCGGCTACCAGGATTCTGATCATGGCGGGACTGTGCCTCGTCCGTGTCGGGCAGATCGAATGAAACCGCGATCCGCGCGGCCGCTTGAGCGTGCGTCCTGAAAGCCTTGTGGCATCGCCGCCTCGGCGGTACGGACACGGGCGGGACGCCCGTGCCGCGGCGGTTTCAGCACGCACTCCGAATCAGCGCGGTGGAAGGCCCGGCTGGACCTCCACGTGAATGACCTTGTCTTTCATGCCCGCGATCGACTTCACGACTTCGGACGCCGGTTGCTTATCCAGCCGGAGCACGGCCACCGCCGCGCGACGGCCCCGATAGATCGTGTTGGTCATCTCTTCGACGCTGATATCGGCGCGGCTGATGGCGTCGAGCACGCTCGCGAGCACGCCCACCTTGTCGTAGTGACGCACGACCATCTGACACTGGGTCTTGCTCATGCTTTCGAAGTTGACGCAGTTCGGCACGGCGCCGGTTTCGGCATACACCGCCGCCATGCGGACCACCTCCCGCGCGATGGCCTGCTGGGCCTGGGCGGTCGACGCGCCGATGTGGTGGGTGCCGTAGACGATGCCGCCGGCCTGGAGGATCGGGGGGTTGAACTCGGCGATACCGGTGGAGGGTTCATCGGGGAACACGTCCAGGCCGACGCGAAGCTGCTTCGCCTCGACGGCCTTGGCCAGCGCGTCGTGGTCGACGACCTCGGCGCGCGAGGTGTTGATCACATAGCTGCCGGGCTTCAGCCGCGCCAGGACTTCGGCGTTGATGAGGTTGCGTGTCTCGGGCGCGGCGGCCACGTGGATCGTCAGAATGTCGCATCGCTCGGCCACGTCGGCGGGGCGCTCGCAGCGCGTTACGTTCAGTTCGGCCGCGCGCGCGTCCGTCAGCGAGCGGCTCCAGGCCACGACGGGCATCTCGAAGGCGGCCGCGCGGCGGATGACCTCGCGGCCGATACCGCCGGTGCCGACGACCCCGAGCGTGCGTCCTTTCAGGCCGCGCGCCTTGGCGTATTCCTTCTTCTTCCAGCGGCCCTGCGCCAGGTCGCCGACGCACTCGGCGACGCGCCGATCGAGCGAGAGGATCAGCGCGAACGTCAGTTCCGCCACAGCGACGGCGTTCTTCCCCGGACAGTTCGCCACCGCCACGCCCCGCGCCGATGCCGTCGCCACGTCGATCGTGTTGTAGCCCGCGCCGGCGCGGATGATCAGCCCGAGCGTGTCGGCGGCCTCGATCATCTCGGCCGTGATTCGCGTGCTTCGCGCGATGAGGATGGCCGGCCTCACGGAGGCGACGGCGTCGCGCAGGGCGTCGCCCTGAAGTGCCGGGTCACACGTGACATCACAGCCCGCGTCGCGGAGACCGCGCAGCCCGATTTCCTCGAAACTGTCGCAGATGAGAACTTTCATGTGATGCCCCTCGATCACCGTGACACCGCGCCGGTATTCACCGTCTGCTCTCATGGTGTCTCACCGGGGGTGAATCGTCAACGAGCGCGGCGGCGGGGCGGGTGGTCCGGGGTGCATGACAGAATCGGCGGGGCGCAGGAGATGCGTAGCGGCCGCCCTCCGTGGCGGCCGACGAGCGCGGATGGGCCTTCCCGGCGTCGACGTCCGGCACGGGGGCCGGACGCTGCGGCGACACCGTTCCGGGATCGCCGCGAAACCCGCCATGGACCCGGACCCCAACCGGCCCCCGAAGGCGGGTTGCAGAGCCTTCGGGGCCGCGTTATACTGCGGGGCTCGGTCATGTGCCGGGAAGACAACCCGTGGAGAACGACCCATGCCCAAGATGAAACGCCACAAGGGGCTTGCCAAACGCGTCAAGATCACCGGCAAAGGCAAGGTCCGCTTCAACAAGAGCGGCGCCGGCCACTTGCTGAGCCACAAGGACGCGAGCCGCCGCCGGAGGCTCCGCAAGCATGTCACCCTGGACAATCCCGCGCTGGCGGCGAGGATCAGGCGGTCGATTTTGGTCTAAGCCGCGCGCTGGTGCCCGACGACGTCGGGCCGGCGGCTTCCCTCTGAATCGGAGCATCACCCATGCCACGCACCCGAAGCGGCGTCGCTCACCACAAACGCGTCAAGCGCGTTCTCAAGTCGGCCAGGGGCTATTACGGCGGCCGGAGCAAGCTGCTCCGCACCGCGCGGGACACGGTCCTCCGCGCCGGCGTCTATGCCTACCGCGATCGTCGCCGGCGCAAGGGCGACTTTCGGCGCCTCTGGATCATCCGCATCACCGCGGCCTGCCGCGCCCGCGGCATCAGCTACAGCCGGTTCATGCACGGCCTCAAGCTGGCGACCGTCGACCTGAACCGGAAGATGCTCAGCGAGATCGCCATCGCCGATCCCGAGGCCTTCGACGCCCTCGTCGAACTGGCGAAAGGCAAGCGCCAGGAAGCGGCCTGACGCGCGTCGAAGACCCCGAGCCAAGATCACGACGGCGTCGCGCGACCCCCCAAGCGGCGCCGTTCTCATGCGCAGCCGATCCTTCGAAATGCAGACACGCACCGATCGCACAATGGAAGACCCCATGCCCGAGATCGGTGTGATCTTCGACATGGACGGCGTGTTGGTCGACAGCTACGCCGCGCACTTCGAAAGCTGGCGGCGCCTCGCCGAGGAGATCGGCCGAACGATGACCGAGGCCCGGTTCGCCGCGACCTTCGGCCGTACCAGCCGCGACATCATTCGCGAGCTGTTCGGCATCGACGACCCGGCGGCGGCACGCCGCTGCGACGACCGGAAGGAGGCCCTGTACCGTGAGATCATCGCCGCGGACTTCCCGGCGATGCCCGGCGCGACCGCGCTGGTCCGATCACTGCACGCGGCGGGGATTCGGCTGGCGGTCGGCTCGTCGGGACCGCCGGAAAACGTCGCGCTCGCCTGCGATCGGCTCGGCATCGAGCCCTGCCTTGACGCGATCGTCACCGGCGCCGACGTCACCCGCGGCAAACCCGATCCACAGGTATTCCAGCTCGCCGCGGAGCGTCTCACCTTGCCGCCCGGATCGTGTATCGTCATCGAGGACGCCCCGGCCGGCGTCGAGGCGGCCCGCCGCGCCGGGATGCGGTGTGTCGCCCTGGCCGGCACGACGCCGGCCGACGCCCTGGCCGCCGCCGATCGGGTCGTTCACCGTCTCGACGAGATCGACGCGGCGGGTCTCTCGGCGCTGATCCGGGCGCCTGCGGGATAGCGCGGTATGATCCTCCCCGGCGGGCGAGGGCGTCGGATATTCTGTGACTCAAACTGAACGGTTTGTACTCGACTTGCAATACAACATCGGCGAGCCGCGAGCTTTCGTTCGCGCGGCCGTTTGATGGAGAGGAAGGCCGACCCCGGCTCGAAAGACCGCGGACTGAAGTCCGCGGCTCTTCTTCGCGGAAATCGGTCAGTTTGAGTTTGTGAGAAAGGGACGGCCGTGTCTTCACACTCCGATGAGAAGGAACATCCCTACCCGCGGCCGTTGCCCGTGCTCCGCGCGCTCATCGACCGCCTGGATCGCGAGATGCTGCAACTGCTCTCGCGGCGTTACGGCCTGGTCGGTGAGATCGCGGCCTACAAGCGCAGCCACGGCGTTCCGATTCGCGATTTCCAGCGCGAGCGCGAACTGATCGAAGACCGGCGTCACCGCGCGCCGCCGCTGGGCCTCTCCCCGGAACTGATCGAGAGCCTGTTCCGGTTGGTCCTCTGGGGCAGCCGCGACCGCCAAGCCGCGCTCAAGGCCGAGGTGCCGCTCGACATCGAACCGAAGACGATCGCGATCATCGGGGGGCGCGGCGGCATGGGGCGATGCCTCTCGGAGCTGTTCGCCGACCTCGGCCACGCGGTGATGGTCGCCGATCTGGAAACGCGGCTGACCCCGCAGGAGGCGGCCGCGGTCGCGGATGTCGTGGTCGTCAGCGTCCCCATCGACGCGACGGTCGAGGTGATCCGGCGGGTCGGACCACTGGTGCGCGCCGGCGCGCTGCTGATGGACGTGACCAGCGTCAAGACGGCCCCGATGGCGGCGATGCTCGACGCGACGGCCGCCGACGTCATCGGCACCCACCCCCTGTTCGCGCCGTCGGTCCATTCGTTGCAGGGCCAGCGCGTCGTGCTCTGCCCGGGACGGGGCGAGGCCTGGCTTGACTGGCTGCGGCAGACCTTCCACGCCCGGGGGCTGATCGTCGTCGAATCAACGGCCGAGGAGCACGACCGGGCGATGTCGGTCGTGCAGGTGCTCGTGCACTTCTCGACCGAGGTAATGGGGCGGACGTTGACGAGACTGGGCGTATCGATCGAACAGACCCTGGCGTTCATGTCGCCGGTCTATCTCATGGAATTGATCATGACGGCCCGGCACTTCGCCCAGTCGCCCGACCTGTACGCCTCGATCCAGATGTCGAATCCCGCGACGCCGGAGGTGACCGCGGCATTCGAAAACGCCGCGGCCGAGCTGCGCGGCCTGGCCGCGGCGAAGAACCACGCCGCGTTTTCCCAAATGTTCGAGGAGGTCCAGGCCTACTTCGGTCCCTTCAGCGATCAGGCGATGGAACAATCGAGTTTCCTGATCGATCGCCTCGTCGAGCGGGGGTGATTCGAGCGCCGGGCGGGCGACCATTGGACTGGACCTTCGAGAGGAATGTGGCGGCCGCGCGGCTTGCGGCCCGCCGCGCCAATCCATAGCATCGCCGATCATGCCGGACAAGATCGACGCATTCGAGTCACTCTTCAAGAGCGCCGACAAACCCGCGCTGGAGTACGAGCGGATCGTCTTCCGTTCCGTCGTGGTCGTGACGGACCTCGACGAATCGGCCGCCGAACGGTTTGCCCTGTCGGTTCGTCGTTTTCTCTCGACCGTTGAATCGGACCGACCTGCCTGGCACACATTGGCCGGTGGAACGTACGACACCGCAGATGCGCTGATCGACGGCGTCGAATCCCGCCGGCCCGACCTGATCGTCACCTACCGCAACCTCCATGACTCCGACCGGCGCCCGCGGTTCAGCCTGGGCACCTACCTCGATGAGTTGACGCAGGCGACCCCCGTGCCCGTGCTGGTGATGCCCACCGGCGCGGACGGTCGCCCATTGGAATCGAAGGATGGCGCTCAATCGGTCATGGTGCTGACGGACCACCTCACCGGCGACAAGCTACTGGTGGACTACGGCGCGCGAATGACGGCCGCCGGCCGGCGACTCATCCTCGTCCATGTCGAGGACGAGAGGACCTTCCGCCGCTACCTGGACGCCATCGAAAAAATCCCCGATATCGAAACCGATGTTGTCCGGGATCGGCTCCGCGGACAGTTGCTCAAGGAGCCGGAGGACTACATCGAATCGTGCGCACGCGTGCTCGACGAGGTGGGCCTGGACATCGCCATTGAACGCGTCGTCCGGTTCGGCCATCGGATCGCGGATTGCCGCCGGCTGATCGCCGACCGGGCGGTCGACCTGTTGGTCACGCATACCCGGCGGGGCGACGAACTCGCGATGGGCGGCGCGGCCTACCTCATCACCGCGGAGATTCGAGACACCCCGCTTCTCCTGCTGTAACGATCACCCGAACATGACGCCATTCGGCCTGACATCGACGGCAAACTCAGCGCTCCCGGCGGCGACGGCCGGCCGGGCGCCGCATGAAGTCTCGCTGGAAACGACGCTGCTGTTTGCCGCGCTGCTGGTGCTGATGATCCTCGCGCTGGCGTTTGAGGAGAAGATCCACGCGAAGAAGTCGATCGTCACCGGCGTCTTCGCCGTGCTCGCGCTGCTGCTCGCGGCCGTGTTCGATCTGTTGCCCTACGGGCCGGTGATCAACCCCTTCGGCGAACCCATCGAGATGCCGGTTTTTATCCAGGGCATCGACTGGGCGGTGATGAGCATCATTTTCGGGGCGGGCCTGTTCGTGGAAGTCACGAGCAAGAGCGGCATCTTCACCTGGTTTGCCATCAAGCTGACCAAGGCCTCTCGAGGAGACCCCGTCCGGCTGCTGATCTACTACGGGCTGATGACCGTGCTCTTCTCGGCCATGCTCAACAATGTCACGGCCATGATCATCGTCGGCTCGTTGACGGTCGTGTCGCTCCGAAAGCTCGGGCGCGCCGACGCCCTGCTCGGATTCCTCCTGATCGAAGCCCTGCTGACAAACGTCGGCGGGCTGCTGACCCTCATCAGCTCGGTGCCGAACATCATCGTCGGCAACATCGCGGGCATCACTTTCGTGAAGTTCTTCCTCGTGGCGGCGCCGTTCGTCCTGGTCGCCACGGCCGTCACGATCTGGATGGGCAAAGCCGTCTTCAAGATCCACCCGCTGAAGTCCGACGCCGAGCGCGCGGCGGCCGCCGCACTCGTGGCGGGGTTTGACGAGCGCGACGGCATCGAGAGCAACCGGTTCTTCAACTTCTGTCTCGTCGTGCTCGTCCTCTTCATCGTCGCCTTGTCAACGACGTCGATCCTGCCCTATGCCAGACACCTGGGCATGGGCTTCGTGGCGATGACGTTCGCGCTCATCGTGCTGCTCGTGTTCAAACACGAGGTGCACAAGTTCTATGCGGCCGTCGACTGGGACCTGCTCGGCTTCTTCGCCGCCCTGTTCGTCGTCATCAATGTGATGGAGCACGCCCAGGTCCTGGCGCTGCTCGGCCGGGGCATTGGCCGGCTCCTGACCCTGGGAGAGTTCGGCGGACCCGTTGCCCTGACATGGAGTGCCGCGCTGGCAAGCAGCGTGACCGACAATATCCCGCTGTCGGCCATGCTGGCCAAGATCTTTGCCGCCCGAGGGCTCCCGGCGGATTCGCCCTATTGGTGGTGCGTGATCTTCGGCGCCAATCTGGGCGGCAACATCACGCCGATCGGCTCGGCCTCCACGGTCGTCGCGGTCACGATCATCCACAAGCACAAGCTCCCGCTCAGCTTCGGCGGCTTCGTGAAGATCGCGGCCGGCTTCGCGGCGGTCCAACTCGTCATCGCCGCGGTGTATGTGCTGCTCTTCCTGCGGTAGAATCCCCTCGCCATGGATGTCCACCCCCTGGTCTTCGAGCCCATCTTCAAGCCCAAGGTCTGGGGCGCGCGGAATCTCGAGCGATTGTTCGGCAAGCCCCTGCCCCCCGGCGACCGCTATGGCGAATCATGGGAGTGCGCCGACCTGGAGAACGGCCGGTCCGTCGTCGCGAGCGGTCCCGCCAAGGGCAGGACCCTGCACGCGCTGGTCGAAGCGTGGGGCACCGATCTGCTCGGCCGCGCCCCCGCCGTCGACGGGTGCTTCCCGCTGCTCATCAAGTTCCTCGACGCGGCCGAAGACCTGAGCATCCAGGTCCATCCCGATCCCGAAACCGCGCGCCGCCTGGGCGGCGAAGTCCGCGTCAAACACGAGGCCTGGCATGTCATCGAGGCCGGGCCCGACGCCTGCATCTACCGCGGTCTCAAGCCCGACACGTCGGTCGAATCGCTTCGCCAAGCGATGGCCGAACGACCGGACGCGATCGTCGAGCATCTCCGGCGCATCCCGGTCAAGGCCGGCCACACCTACTTCCTGCCGAGCGGCACGCTTCACGCCCTCGGGGCGGGCGTCGTCGTGGCCGAGATCCAGACGCCGTCGGACATCACCTACCGCCTCTATGACTGGGGGCGCGTCCGGCCGGACAGCGACGCGGGCCTGCACATCGAAGAGGGGCTCGCCTGCATCCGCACGGACATCGACTTCTCGCAATTCGAGAAAAGGTCCCACGTGACGAGTGTCTTTACGACGGTCAC
>JBHHUY010000114.1:0-9118 GCA_046753965.1 Phycisphaerae bacterium | reverse complement strand
CGGGATCAGCGAAAAGATCATTCGCGACACCCTGCAACAGGCGAAGGCGGCCCGTGCCGGGTTCACGTCACGCATTGATCGGCGTGGGTGACGGTCGCCTACTCGGCAGATCGCACTTCCAGGATGGTTTTTCGCACATCCTGGGCGGCATGCTTGATGTCTTGCATGGTCTTGCGGACCCGAGTCCCCGCGGCCTTGTTCCCGCCTTCGGCCTTGGCGACATCTTCCGCACAGGACTCAACCAGTTGCTTGAGTCGTTCGTATTCCTGCATGGGCGAATCTCCTGCCACGTTCGTGGAACGGACCAGTGGATTGGGGTACGGCATCGGGCACGACGTGCGGCGTCACGCCCGATCGGGGCCGGAGTGTAGCAAACGTACGCGGCGTTCGCAAACCCGGTTTTTCCCCGAATCCGCGATCCTGCGCAAAGAACGGGGTTCAATCAGGATATGTAGTGTCTTGTTTGTCCGGTCGCTTGCCAGTCGATCTCGCAGGGGATATGCTCTCAGCAGCTCAGATTGCGTCCCAGGAGTCCTGTGGCACCGCCGTCTCGGCGGTGCGTGCACGGGCGGGACGCCCGTACCACAGAGGCTTCAGGACGCGCTCTCGGGAGCGGCCTGGAGAGAAGACACCGAAGGCGAGGATCGGTCCGTGCATTACCCACATCGCATCAGCAAACGCAAGCGGCTCCGCAAACAGGGGTTTCGGGCGCGCATGCGGTCGGTCGGCGGGCGAAAGATGATCTCCCGCAAGCGGCGCCGGGGCCGCTCCGTCAACGTCAAGTAGTCGTTCAGCCTGATTCGGATTCCAACAAAGGGCCCAGCCAGCGGCCGTGCGCTACACCTTCGGCGGGTCGATCGGTGAGGGAACCGGCCAGGGTTCGAAGGACCGCATCAAGTTGGTGACGCCGAGCGGACGCGGCAGGGCATAGAGCTCGCCGTACGTGTAGCCGCAAGCGCCCCCCTCATAACCCGCCGACGAGAGGATGTAGTGCTTGAGGCGCTCGAAACGTTCGTCGGGGAACTGCGATTGGTAGCAGGCCACGGCGGCGATTTTCTGATCGATCGTCTCGCTGATATCGACTACGAACTGAACGGGGAACCGGCCGGCTTCGGCCGAACGGGCGATGGGGCGATAGATCAGGTGATCGATCCGGTGAGGCTGTGTTCCATCGAAGCGATCGTCCCATTTGGTCAGTTGTGAGTAGAAGCGGGTCGCTTCGGTGATGAGCTGCGCCTGGTAGTGGTCGGGGGAGGCGGCGACCGTGCGGCCGGCGATGCCGACGAGGATTCGAGGCCGGTACTTGCGAATCCGGGCGGCGAGAGCGAACCGCGCCTCCGGCCCGTCCATCAGAACGCGGTTCGGAAGGTCGACAATCTCACAAACCTGGACGCCGAGCACCTCGGCGGCGGCCTGGCACTCGGCGCGGCGCGTCTCGGGCGACCCGAGCGGCGTGGGTTCGCCCAGTGTCATGTGCAGCATACCCACGCGGTGGCCCTGCTTGACGAGCTTGGCGATGGTGCCCCCGCAGGCGATTTCGAGGTCGTCCGGGTGGGGGGCGGTAAAGACGATGTCGAGGGTCTCGGCTGGGGCAGGCATACTCAAGGGCTCCGTTTCGGATTGGCCGCCGCCGGCAGGGATTCCGCCGCGGTCCGGTGTCCAAGCGGTTCATCCGGTTCGCCGGCCTCTGGAGGATTGCCGGAGATCATAGGAAGATGGTATGAGCCGTACAAGCCTGCAGTCGTGCTGCGGCGATGGCGGACGCGGACCGCTATGATGGCGTTCGGGACGCGCTGCGAGCGAGTCCGGTCAACCACCGGAGCTCAATATGGCACGAGCCATCTGGAACGGCGTCGTCTTGGCTGAGAGTGATCGATGTGAGTGCGTGGAGTGGAACCACTACTTCCCCCCCGAGAGCCTCGATCGGCGGTATTTCAAGAGCAGCGACATGCATACGGTGTGTCCGTGGAAAGGGACGGCGAGCTACTACGATCTTGAGGTGGCGGAGAGACGAATCGGGGCGCCGCCTGGTACTATCCCGAGACCACGCAGGATGCGAAGCACTTCGAGGGCTACGTGGCCTTTTGGAAGGGTGTGACGATCGAACCGTGAGCACGGGCGGGGCGTGTCGAAAGATTGGGAGATCGGTCGATGGCGGGATTGAGTCGAATCGCGCGTGCCAGCGCGCTCGGCGTGTGCGCGGCGGTGGCGGGCTGCGCGGAAGCCGGGCCCGAGCCGGTCGCCGTGTCCGTTCCGTATGCAGTCGGAGTGAAGAAGGCCGGCCGGGTTTTCATTGCCGGCCGATCGTCTCCCGAAGCGCTCAAGGAGTTTCGAAAACGAGGCGTCGAGACCGTGATCGATTTGCGTCTGGATAAGAAGGTGCCTGTCGGATACCCGGAAGCTGTGCGCCGGTCCGGCCTGGCCTACGTTCATCTCCCGATGGCTTCCGACGCGCTGACCGATGCGCAGGCGTCGGCCTTTCTCAAGGCGATGCGCGCGCGCGACAGGAACGGCGTCCTGATTCAATGCGGCTCGGGCAATCGCGCCGGCGGCATGTATGGGCTGTATTACCGTGATAAGACGCATTGCCGCGTGCCGGAAGCCATGGACCGGGCGCGGAAGGCGGGGCTCCGGAATCCGGAACTGGCAGCGGCGCTGCGGACCTACCTGTCGAAGACGTCCGGCGGATGAGGGCGCGTTCGGGGATGCCTTGTCAGTGATCGGTCGTCAGTCGTCAGTAGAAAGAGGACGGGTTCGGCGCGCGCGATTGGGGATTCGGGTTTTCGGCGGTCTCGGGTTCGCGAGGCTCCGGGGGGACCTCGGCCGGGAAGGCAGCGGCCGTCTCCCGTGGGGCGTAGGTGCGGGAGGCCGTCTTGTCGAGCCATCACACTTTGGGGAGACCGAAGACATCTCCCACCGGGGCCGCACGACAGAAAGACCGCCTGCGCGGCCGCCGCGGCTCGGGCGGTTGCTTGCTCAGGGGGGCGTTGTGTCGGCGAGGATTCCGGCATATGATCCCGGCTATCAGCCCGTGGCGGAGTTGCGGCACAGGTTTCCTGCCTGCCCTTCCTCGGTTAGAGAGCGATGCCATCGGGCGCGGATTGGGCTTCTTCCACGGGCTCCCATGGGTCAGGCACACAGACCTGAACAGCTCAGCGGCGCGCCACAGCGCCTGCGGCGGCGCGTCGTCGGATGCGTGTTGGCGGCGGCAGGGTGGTGCCTTGCATTTTCGTCCGCCTGTGATCCGGGCCCTTTCTTCCGGGCGAGAATCCAATCGGAAAACCCGGGCGATCGGATTCTCGCGGTTTATGACGCGGCGCAGGCGAAGGACGACGGCGCGGTCCCATTGATTGTGGACCGGCTCGAAGACGAGGACGACGGTGTCCGATTCTTCGCGATTCAGGCCCTGGAGCGTCTGACCGGCAAGCGCTTCGGCTACGATTATGCCCAATCGGCGCCGGAGCGCGCGGCGGCGGTGGAACGCTGGCGGGACTACCTGCGGAACGGCCGGAAACAGAGCGAAGCCAAGGGACCGCCCCGGCTCGGTCCCGGTGAGCGTGAAACCGCGCTTCGTTGACGGGTTGAATTGGGAACGTATGGATTCGCACGCTACCGTCGAAATGGTCATCGCGAGTAATCCGAGCAGCTTGCCGCTTGTCCGGGAAGTGGTCGAGCGGGTGGCCGGCGGGGCGGGTTTCTGCGACGAGGACGCCCACGGCCTGATGCTTGCGATCGACGAGGCCCTTGCGAACGTCATCCAACACGGCTACCGCGGCCGCACGGATCAGCCGATCGCCCTTCGGTTCTCGCCCGTGACGGCTGAGGACGGGCGGTTCGGGATCGAGGTGACCGTTCGCGACCGCGGCGACCAGGTGGACCCCGGCGTCATCAGCGGCCGGCCGCTGGACGATGTGCGACCGGGCGGCCTGGGGGTTCATATCATCAAGACCGTGATGGACGAGTGTGATTACACGTGTCCACCGGACGGGGGCATGCTGCTGCGGATGGTGAAGTATATCAAGGATCCGGGTCACGCGGCGTCGGCCGCGGCGGGGCCGTCGGCCAAGGGCGACGCCCCGGGTTCGGAAGCATCATAATAGAGGCGTCATGGCAGAGAATGCGCAGAATGTCGTCAAAGACGTCCGCACCCGTCCCGGCGGGACGGTGGTGGTCCTGGGTGGGGACGTGGACCTCCATCACTCGCCCGCCCTACACGCCGCACTCGTGGACGTGACACGGGAGCGCCCGCAGCGTCTGATTCTCAACCTGTCGGGTGTGCCCTACATGGACTCGTCCGGCGTCGGCACCCTGGTGGAGGTCTTCCGCCGCGTCAGCGCGTACAAGGGCAAGATGGTGCTCTGCGGGTTGACGAGTCGGGTTCGGAGCGTGCTCGAGATCACCAAGCTGGATCGTTTCTTCACGATTTGCGAGACGGAGGACCAGGCGGCGGAGGCCTGATGTCGCGCGTTCGTGTCGACCGGCCACGCTCCCGCCGCCGGTCGCCCGGCGCTCGTTGGCGCGTCGAGGCATCGCAGGACACAATAGAAGCCGGTGTCTCCGGTTTCTTCGCGAGTCGTTTTTCATGGGCGAGGCACGACAGTCGAGCCGCTGGACCGATCGGAACCCGATCCTCCGCGCCGTCGAGGGAATCGGGCAGGTGACCTGTGGGCTGTTCGATCGCGGCAAGGGCCTGGTCGTGTTCATCGGCGGGGCGAGTTGTCTGATCGGCGAGGCGCTCGGCTGGATTGTCCGCTCGGTGTTGAATCCCAAGGTGCGGCTCGGCCGGAGCCATCTGTGGGCCCAGATGGTGCGTGTGGGGATCCGGAGCTTGCCGATCATCGTGCTGGTGCAGGTGTTCATCGGGATCATCCTCGCGTTGCAGATGGCCCCGACGCTCGAGCGGTACGGGCAGATTCAACGCGTGGCCGACATCGTGGGCATCGCGATGTTCCGCGAACTCGGACCACTTCTCTCGGGGATCGTCCTGTCCGGCTTCGCCGGCGCAAGCATCGCGGCGGAGCTCGGGACGATGGTCGAGGGCGAGGAGATCAAGGCCCTGCGGGCGACGGCCCTGAATCCGGTCAAGTTCCTCGTCGTGCCCAGGTTTCTCGCGACCGTCGTCATGCTGACGATGCTCACGGTGATCGCCGATCTGGTCGGGGTGCTGGGCGGGCTCTTCACCTCAACCGTCGTGCTTGGCATGTCCGCCGACCAGTACCTCAGCTATACCAAGGCCGCCATTACCCACAAGGACTTCATCAGCGGCCTTTCGAAGGCGGCGGTCTTCGGCGTGATGATCTCGATGATCGCGTGTTACGAAGGCTTGAACGTCCACGGAGGGGCCGAGGGGGTGGGCCGTGCCACGACGAACACGGTCGTCAAGTCGATCGTTGCCTTGATCACGGCGGACGTTCTGTTCACCGTCGTCTTCTACAGCTTCGGGATTTGAGGCCGGGGCAAGCGGCCTTCAGTCGGCGGGTTGTCGTTGCTTCGGCGGCAGCGGCCGGATTTGAACGGCGTCGCCTTGGGCGGTGCATCGGCCCGCCGCGGTGCGCTGCTGGGAGAGATTGACGAGCGCGTTGGCGCCCCGCCGGCCGGCCACGGCCTTCAGGGCCTCTGTCGCGTCCTGGGGGGTGCGGTAGCCGTCCACGTAGACCGCCTCGATCTGGCGCAGGATTTCGTAGCCCGCCACGGTGCCGGTGGAACTCGTGGCGATGATCTTCGCGGCCTGCTGCCGGTCGGCTTCGATCTCGGCCTCGCTTCGACCGGCGTAGGCCTGGAGCTTCGGGTGCAGTCGTGGCGGTTCGGCGCGCCTTCGCCGCCTGGCCCGGACGCGCTGAATCAGTGCGATCAGAATAAGTCCGCCGGCCACACCGGCCAGCAGCACGGGGTGGTCTTGCAGCCATTGGAAGAGATCCATGGCGCGGCATTCTACCCGTTTTCGTCGCCACCGCGTGAGGGCGGCGCTGTGTTTCCTCGCCCCGCGGCGCCGCGCTCGCGCTGGTGCCGGGCCTGCGGCGTTCCGAATCCTGGATTGAGGCTTGATTCGATCGCGCGAGGCGCTTCTAATACCCATCCCCCTTCAGTCGTGCCTGCTCCGATCGCAAGGTCGTCAGGTGGACTGGGCCCCCATCGTCTAGTGGCCTAGGACACCGGCTTTTCATGCCGGCGACAGGGGTTCGACTCCCCTTGGGGGTGTTTTCCCACAGACTGCCGCCGAGTTGTCACAGGGCGCTGGGCGGCAGTCTCTTTGCGCGCATCGCGTTCCCCGTTTCGGATGGCACCGGAATACTCTCGTCCGTACAATGCCGCCGTCGAAACCCGGTTGTTCTTGGCTCGTTTGGAGGTCGTGTCATCATGTCTTCGATTGTGCCGGTTGCTGCTCACGGGAGAATCGGGGCGTTGGTGGGTTTGGGTGTTCTCGCGGCCGGGACTTGGGCGTCCTCCACCGCCGCCGGGGGGCCGGCGGTTCGCGCGGGCGCCACGCCACCGACGATCGACGTCCTCTTTTCGCCGAACGGCGGGTGTGCGGACCGCATCGTTGAGGAAATCGATGAGGCTCAGCAGCGCATTCGCGTGCAGGCGTTCTTCTTTACGTCGAAGCCGATTGCCCGGGCGCTCGTGGACGCGAAGGACCGGGGCGTGGATGTCGAGGCGATCTTCGACAAGTCCCAGGAGAAGCAGCGATACAGCCGGCTGCGGGTGCTCCGCCGCGGCGGCGTCACCATCCGGATCGACGACGAGCACGCGACGGCGAACAACAAGATCATCCTGATCGACGGGAAGACAATCATCACCGGCTCCTACAACTTCACCCGGGCCGCCGAAGAGAAGAACGCCGAGAACGTCCTCATCATCAAGGACGCGCCGGAGGCGTTTGCGCGATACCGCGACAACTACAAGCGCCACCGTGAGCATTCGCGGGGGTATTCGGGATAACGGAGCGCTGATTGAGCGTTCGACGCGCGTTGTCGACGAGTCGGATCGGTTGCCGCGAAGAGCGCCCGTTCAGACATCCGCCTGAACTGCCGCGGCCCCTTGGATTCCCGCCCGCCCCGACAAGGAGTGCAACATGAGCACGGCCCTGAAACATGATCGGAAGTCGAACGGTCGTCTTCGACGCGCGCCCTCTCCGCCGGGTGCCAGGCGTTCCACGGGGGCGCGCAGCGCGCGCCGCATCGTGATGACAAGAATCGAGAGTCCGGTCGGCCCGCTCGTGGCCGGCGCCAGCGAACAGGCGCTGTGTCTGCTCGAGTTTGCCACGGCCGGTGCCTGGGAGCGACGCGCATCGGTGCTGCGCCGGCGATTCGATTGTCCGGTCCTGCGCGGGAGCAATGCCCTGATCGAACAGGCGCGGGAGGAACTCGCGTCGTATTTCGAGGGGCGGCTGCGGCGGTTTCGCGTGCCGCTCGTCTATCCGGGAACACCGTTTCAGGAGGCCGTCTGGAAGCGGCTGATCGCGATTCCCTACGGTAGGACCATTTCGTATGAACGACTCGCGGGAGACATCGGCCACCCCGGTGCGCAGCGCGCGGTCGGCACGGCCAACGGGCGGAATCGCATCGCGATCATCATTCCCTGTCATCGCGTGGTGAACAAGAGCGGGCGGCTCGGCGGCTACGGCGGCGGGCTGCGTCGAAAGCGATTCCTTCTGGACCTGGAAGGGGCGACGGTCGGCGAATGATCGACGGCCGCGTCGCGAGCCTGTGGGGTATGTTCATGTCTCCCGGAACCGTTCGACTGCTGATCACCTGCCCGGATGCCCGAGGCATCATCTCGGCCGTCGCGGGGTTTGTGGCGGCGCACGGCGGAAACATCCTGGAGGCCGATCAGCACTCCGACCCGCAGCAGGGCCGCTTCTTCATGCGCGTGGAGATCGATCGGGAAGGCTTCGAGCTGGACGGGAAGACCTTTGCCGCGGCGTGGGAGCCGATGGCCCGGCGGTTTGCCATGCAGTGGCGCGTTTACTGGGGCCACGAGACCAAGCGGATGGCCTTGTTCGTGAGCCGGCAGGGACATTGCCTGAACGACCTGCTGTGGCGCTGGAAGTCGGGCGAACTGCCGGTCGAGATTCCGGTCGTCGTGAGCAACCACGACGACCTGCGCGGGGAGGTAGAGGCCCTCGGTCTGGCGTTTCACCATCTGCCCGTGACGCCGGAGACGAAGGCGCGGCAAGAAGCGGCGGCGCTGCGCTTGCTGGAGGAACAAGGCGTCGATTTCATCGTCTTGGCCCGCTACATGCAGATTCTGTCCCCCTCGTTCGTGTCGGGCTACCCGGCGCGGATCATCAACATCCATCACAGCTTTCTGCCCGCATTTGCCGGGGCCCGGCCGTACCATCAGGCTCATGACCGAGGCGTGAAGATCATCGGTGCGACCAGTCACTACGTGACCGACAAGCTCGACGAGGGGCCGATCATCGCGCAGGAGACGATGGCGGTGGACCATCGAGACACCGTGGACGACCTGGTTCGCAAGGGCCGGGACCTCGAGCGCGTCGTGCTGGCACGGGCGGTTCGTCATCACGTGGAGGACAAGGTCCTCGTGAGCGGGAAGAAGACGGTCGTGTTCGATTGATCCGCGCGAAGCAGCGAGCCGTTCACTCGAAGAGCCCGCGCCAGTGTCGTACGCGACCTCCCGCCCTTGTGAGGGCGGGCCCCCGCGTCTATCATTCCAAAGAGGTCAAACCGGCGGGAGGATGCCTGTGGATGGCGGCGTGTTCCGGTGTTCGGGCCGGCCCCCGGCTGCGGAATGCCGCCGGTCGAATGACCGCCTTGCGAGCGATGCGAGATGCGAGCAGCCACGATGTCTGAAACCGATGACGAGGATGGAACAGCGGACTCGTCCGCCCTGGCGCGGGTGCGCAACATCGGCATCGCGGCTCACATCGACGCGGGCAAGACGACGACGACCGAACGAATCCTCTACTACACCGGCAAGACGCACAAGATGGGGGATGTCGACGACGGTACGACGGCGACGGACTTCGACGAGCAGGAGCAGGATCGGGGGATCACGATCTTCAGTGCCGCGGTGAGCTGCCCGTGGCGCGATCACACGATCAATCTGATCGACACGCCGGGCCACGTCGATTTCACGGCGGAGGTCGAGCGTTGCC
>JBHHUY010000113.1:0-9155 GCA_046753965.1 Phycisphaerae bacterium | reverse complement strand
CCAAACGGCAAAGCCGGCCGGCGCGTCCTACCCGGCAATCGACCATGTGATTCTCACTCGATGCCTTACTTAAGTAAGACGAGCGGTTTTCAGAAGGCAGCGCCGCGGACTTCAGTCCGCGCGGCCTTTCGAGCCCCGGTCGGCCTTCCTCTCCATCAAACGGCCGTCGTTCTCGCGTCGCGCGGCTCCATCGAGCGCGACGGCGGGGACCGACGCGTTGCGTGAGGCCCGACGTACCGCGTCTTGCGACGCGTTCATCAGCGTACCGGGCCACATGAACAGCGCGAGCACCAGAAGCGCGCAGAGGCCCAGGGACACCCGAAGGGCATGACACTTCGTCGGCACGATCCCCGGCGCGGGCTTGCCGAGATAGCAGCTTGCGAGGATGCGCAGATAGTAGGCCGCGGCGATGGCGGCGTTGACGACGGCGATGACCACGAGGACGAGCATCGCGCCGTGCCGCGGGCCGGCCGAGGCGGCCTGGGCGGAGAGCGCCGAGACCAGCAGAGAGAACTTGCCGACGAATCCCCCGGTGAGGGGGAAACCCATCAGGCCCAGGACGCAGATGGCCAAGGCCAGCGCGGCCCACGGGTGCCGCCGCGCGACACCGGCGAGATCGTCCACCTGCTCGGCGGAGTCCTCCTCGCCGTCGTCGCCGATCTTCCGGAAACAGGCCAAGGCGGCGAACGCCCCCAGGTTCATCACGCCGTAGACGGCCATGTAAAACAACAACGCGCTCAGGCCGCTGCGCCCGGCGAACGGGCCGGCGGCCAGGGCGACCAGCATGTAGCCGGTGTGCGCGATGCTGGAATAGGCCAGCATCCGCTTGGCGTTGTGCTGCATCAGGGCGAGCGTGTTTCCGACGGTCATGGTCGCGGCGGCGAGCCCCCAGAGCAGCCAGAACACCGCATCGCCGTACTGCCAATGACACAGAGAGAGCAGCCGGATGATCGCGATGAAGCCGGCGAACTTGGGGACGAATCCGAGCATCCCCGTGATGGGCGACGCGGCCCCCTGATAGACATCCGGAGCGTAGAAGTGGAGCGGCACGGCGGCGACCTTGAACCCGAGGCCGCCCACGGCGAGCAGCAACCCCACGAGGAGCAACGGATCGGACATGGGCTGGTGGCCCGCGCCGAGCTCGGCAGCAAACCAGAACGCCATGCCGCCCGGGCCGAACATCTGGAGGGTGCCGCTCGCGCCGTACAGAAAGCTGAAGCCGTAAAGGGTCATCGCGGCGGCGAAGGCCCCGAGGAAGAAGTACTTGGCCGTCGCCTCCTGCGCCCGGAGATTCCGCCGCGACAGACCGATCAGAATGTAGGTGGGCACGCTGACCAGTTCGAGGGCCAGGAACAGCAGCACGAAGTTGTTGGCCAAGGCGACCAGGAGCACGCCGGCCAGCGAAAACAGAATCAGCGCGAAGAACTCGCCGCGCTCGGTCTCCTCCGGCACGTGCCGGTTGACCAGGAGGATCAGTGCGCCCACCGACAGGGTCACCAGGCGAACATACCAGACGAGCGGCCCGTGGTTGAGGGCTGAAACACCGAAGGCCTGCGCTGTGAAGCGAGGATCGGACAGGCGCCAGGCCGCATAGATCGCCCCGAGCACATAGATCAACGAGAGTGCCATCGAGGACTGCCTGAGCGAGCGCGAAAGGCCCGCGATCAGGACAATCGACGCGCCGGCGATAAGGATGATCTCGGGCAGCAGCAACTGGAAAACGGGGGGCACGGCCGGCATCAGGTCTCACCCCCTTCCGTTTCCGCGACGCTCGCCGACTCCGCATCCGCCTCCGCGACGAACGCCGGCTGCGGCGCCGCCGGACGCTGCTCCGCCCGGCCTTCGTCGGCCGGGGCTTCCGTCGCGACGGCCGGCTCCGGCGTTCCCCACCCGGAGCTGGTGACCCGGGACAACACGGCATGTCGCAGCGAGGGGTCGGTCACATTCATCAGCGGTTTGGGGTAGACGCCGATCAGCAGACAACAGGCGGCGAGCGGGGCGAGGATGCCGATCTCGCGGCGCGTCAGGTCCTGGGTCAGGCCGGTCGAGGCATCGAAGCCGTGGGCGGGCTCCTTGACCGGGCCGAACAACAACCGCCGGACCATGTGCAACATGTAGATCGCGCCGAGCAGGATGCCCGTCGCGGCCGGGATTGCGAAGGCGATGCCCAGCGGCCCGGCCGGACCCGACGCGTCAACGTGGCCCGACGTGAAGGTGCCGAGCAGGACGAGAAACTCGCTGACAAAGCCGTTGAGCCCCGGCAGGCCGATGCTCGACATCGTGAAGATCATCAGGAAGAAGGCCATGATCGGCATCTTCCGCGCGAGGCCGCCGAGTTCGCTCATCTCGCGGGTGTGGTAGCGTTCATAAATCATGCCGACCACAAGAAACAGGGCCCCGGTGCTGAGGCCGTGATTAATCATGTAGAACAACGAGCCCGTGAGGCCGGCCATTTTGAGGCTGAACATCCCCAGCAGACAGAAACCCAGGTGGGAGACCGAGGAATAGGCGACGAGCTTCTTGATGTCGCCCTGGACCCAGGCCGCCAGGGCGCCATAGAGGATGCCGACCACGGCGAGCAGCCCGATCGCCGGGGCGAGCGCGAGGGTCGCGTCGGGCAGCATCGGCAGGCTGAGGCGCAGAAAGCCGTAGGTGCCCAGTTTCAGGAGCACGGCGGCCAGGATGACCGAGCCGGCGGTCGGCGCTTCGACGTGCGCCAGGGGCAACCACGTATGAAACGGAAAGAGCGGCACCTTGATCGCGAAGCCGGCGAAGAAGGCGATGAACAACCACCACTGCACGCCGGGCGAAAGATAGCCGTCGGCCGCAAGGGCGTAGAGCGCATCGAGATCGAACGTGAAGATCCGCCCGCCGTCGGCGCCGAGCGTGTGCAGCGAGGCCTGCCAGCCGAGATACAACACACCGGCAAAGGTCAACATGCTGCCGGCCAGGGTGTAGAGAAAGAACATGTTCGCGGCCTTGCGCCGCTGGGGGCCGCCCCAGATGCCGATCAGGAAGTAGAGCGGCACGAGCGTGAACTCGAAGAAGACGTAGAACAACAACAGATCCCGCGCGCAGAAGACGCCAAGCATCGCGCCGTGCAGGAGGAGCATCAGGGCGTAGTACTCGCGATGCCGCGTCTGGATGCTGGTGAAGCTGCCCCAGACGGCCAGCGGCGTCAGCAGGGCAGTGAGCATCAGCAGCGGCAGACTGATCCCGTCGACGCCGAGCTTGTATTGGATTTGGAACGGCGCGGCCGAGTCGCCGCCGACGATCCAGTCCAGATGCTCTTCGAGCACATAGCCGCCGCGGCGCAGGTCCTCGCCGCGCTCCAGGAACAGGGCGCAGGCCAGGATCGCCGCGGCGAGCGTCGCCAGCGAAACGCCGAAGGCCCACCGACGAATGGCGACCGAATCCCAACTCGTGCGGGCAAAGAGCACCACGCCGCCCAGCACCGGCAGGAAGACCACCAGCGTGAGGATGTGCTGCCCCAGGAAGCTATCCGAAAGCGCCGACATCAGGGTTGTCCCGTCACAAAAATGCGTCTTAAGACCTCGGTGGCACGGGCGTCCCGCCCGTGTCCGCACCGCCGAGACGGCGGTGCCACAGGACTCTCAAGACACACTCTTACTCTCTCTTACTCTCAACAGCCGGAAACAGCGAACAAGAACGGGAACGATCGGCGCGCTGCAGACCGCGTGCCACCCTGCTCCATTCCTGGTTCATCCGGTCACGCATTGACCAACACCCACCAGACGACGACCAACAGACCGATCACCATGCCCAACGCGTATCCCTGCATCGCCCCCTGCTGCCAGCCGCGCAGGGCGAACCCGATCGCCCGCGGCACGGCGGCGATGATCCACAGAATCGCGTTGATGAAATACCGATCGATGCCGTGACAGATCTCTCCCAGCCGCCAGAGCGGCCGGACGAAGACGATGTCATAGATCTCGTCCACGTAGTACTTGTTGTACAACAACCGATACCACCGACCCGCAACGAGGGCGAGGGCCATCGGAATCGTCGGCCGCCGAAGGTAGAAGAACCAGGCGTTGAAGATTCCGAACAGGGCGATCGCCATCGATCCGTACATCAGGCCGTGGCCGCCGGCGTGGCCCGCCGCTTCCTCCGCGGCCGCCGGCCGGGCCGCCGCGAAGACCGGTTCGAGGAACCGATGGAAGGCGCCGCCGGGCTCGAAGAGGAGGAAGAACCCCCCGCCGTGCAGCGTCACGCCCGCGTAACCCGCGAACACCGCGCCTGCGGCCAGGACCACGAGCGGTACCGTCATCCATCGCCCGGACTCATGGGCGTGCTCGACGCCGCGGGGCAGACGCTGCTCGCCGTGAAAGGCGAGGAAGATCATCCGGAAGGTGTAGAAGGCCGTCAGCAGGGCGGTGAACAGGCCGATCCAGCCGAGGAGCGGCGCGCCGTGGGCAAAGGCGGCGTGAATGATCTCGTCCTTGCTCCAGAAGGCCGAAAGCAACGGCACGCCCGCGAGCGCCGCCCCGGCGATGAGGAAGGTCGCATAGGTCACGGGCAGGGCCTTGCGGAGCCCGGCGAAGCGACGGATGTCGATCTCGCCGGCCATCGCGTGCATCACGCTGCCCGCGCCCAGGAACAGGCACGCCTTGAAGAAGGCGTGGGTGTACAAATGGAAGATGGCCGAATCGAACGCGCCGACGCCCAGCCCGAGGAACATGTAGCCCAACTGGCTGAGGGTCGAGTAGGCGAGGATGCGCTTCATGTCGAACTGGGTCAGGGCGATCGTGGCGGCGAAGAAGGCCGTCGCCGCGCCGATGGTCGCCACGAACCACATCGCATAGGCCGAGGCGGAAAAGATCACCGAGCAGCGGGCGACCATGTAAACGCCCGCCGTCACCATCGTCGCCGCGTGGATCAGGGCACTGACCGGCGTCGGGCCTTCCATCGCGTCCGGCAGCCAGACATGGAGCGGCAACTGGGCGCTCTTGCCCATCGCGCCGCAGAAGAGCAGCAAGGCGATCGGCGTCATCCGCGATTGAATCGTCAGGATCAGCTCCGGCACCTGCGCCATCGGAACCGCCAGGGTCCGGGCGATGGCGGCGTGGTCGGGCGAATCGGACATCACCGCGGTCACACAACCGAAGACGGCCCGGTAGTCGAGCGTTCCGAAGGTGTAGTAGATGAGCCAGATGCCGATGGCGAACCCGAAATCGCCGATCCGGTTGACGAGAAACGCCTTCTTCGCGGCGGCGGCGGCCGCGGGCCGCTGATAGTAGAACCCGATGAGCAGGTAGCTCGACAGGCCGACGAGTTCCCACCCGAGGTAGAGCAGGAGGAAGTTCCCCGCCAACACGAGCGTGCACATCGAGAAGACGAAGATGCCGAGAAACGCGAAGAACCGCTCGTAGCCGCGCTCGGGCCGACCGTGGTGGTCCCGCATGTAGCCGACCGAATAGACCACCACCATGAAGGACACGGACAGGACGGTCAGCAGCATCACGCAGGTCAGCGGATCGACGCGGAACGTGACGTTCAGCCACGCCCCGGCGGTCCCGGTCGCTTCGGCGGCGCCGGTGCTCAGCCACTCGTACACCTGGATCGGCTCGGCGGCGGGCGCTTCGGCGCCGATGACGCGGCTCAGCAGCAGGACCGCGAGGACGAGTGAGGCCCCCACGCCGACGAGCACCAGCCAATGCGACCGATCGCGCAGGCGCCGCAGGCCGACCGCGCCGACCAGCACCGCCGCGGCCAGCGGCAGCAGGGGGATCAGAATCGCCAGTGTCTTGATTTCCATCCGTCTTCCACTCGCGGCGCCACGGATCGGCGTGGCGCTGTCGCGTCAATCGCAAGACCGCGCGGGCTGAAGCCCGCGGCTCGGTTGGGCGCGGCTCGTTCAGCCCCGCATGTGGCGCCATTCCTCCGCGTCGAGCGTGCCGCGCCGCCGGAAAAGCATGACCACGATGGCGAGACCGAGCCCCGCCTCCACCGCCGCGATGACCAGGACGAACACGCCGAGCACCTGGCCGTGCAGGTTGCCGTGCAGCAGGCCCATGCCGACCAGGTTGACCAGGACGCCCTGGAACATCACCTCGGTGCAGAGGAACATCACGATCAGGTTCCGCCGGGTCACGAAGCCGATCACGCCCAGGCCGAACAAGACCGCGCCGAGAATCATCAATGCCGTCGGATGTGCCATCGTCTGCTCAACCGTCAACCAATCTTGTCACCCCGCGCCGGCATTCACGGGCGGGACGCCCGTGCCACAGTGGACGCTCAAGCCACAGCGGCACCTGTGTCCCGGGGAGTCGGCGCGCCCACTAGAACGGCGGCACGGACTTGCCGATCTCACCGGGCGCCGGGGCCGGCGCGTCATCCACCGCTCGGGGGATGCGCTTTCGGGCAATCGCGATTGCGCCGATCATCGCGACCATCAACAACACGCCGGCCAGTTCCACGCTGATCGCGAAGTCCGTCATCAGCACGCGGCCGAGGGCCAACGTATTCTCCTTCGCCAGGGCCGCGGCAGAGGCCGCGTTCCACGGCGGCCACGGCCGCCGAACGATCATGCCCGCCAGGGTGGCCATCAACAGAAACCCCGCGATCGCTCCCCAGAAGGGCTCCCGCGCGGCGCGATCATAATCCAGAATCGAGGCCCACCGGCCGCCCGATTGCGCGGGCTGCTGCGAAAGCATGATGACAAACACATAAGTCACCAGGATTGCACCGGCATAGACGATCACCAGCGCGGCGCCGAGAAACTCGGCCCCGGCCAGGATCAGCAACGCCGCCGTACTGAGGACGACCAGGATGAAGTAGAGGGCCGAATAGACCGGTCGGGGGTGGGTGACCACCCGGATCGCCCCGCCGACGCCGAGGAGCCCCAGGGCGCAGAAGGACACCGGGTTCGACGCCTCGCCGGGCACACGGGCCAACACGTAGAAGAGGCCGCCGAAAGCCGCGGCCGTCAACAGCAGAAACAGGCCCGCCCGGATCGGCCGGCCGGCTTTGGGCAATCCGACATAGACGCCGGTTGCGGTCAGTGCCGCCACGCCGTAGGCCCCATAGACCAGTTGCTCGTTCAAGAGAGAGGCTCCGTCGGTCCCGGAAGCACCCGGGTTTTCAGACACACGTCTAATACCCCGTGATCGCCGGGTTCTTCCGCGGTTTGTCTTCCTTCGTCCGGTCGAAGATCGTCAGCAGCTTTTCCTTGTCGAAGATCATCTCCTGCCGCGAGCCGCCGACGAGGTGGTACTCCGGCGTGAGTTCGATCGCGTCGACCGGGCACGCCTCCTCGCACATCCCGCAGTAGATGCACCGAAGCTCGTCGATGTCGAACCGGACCGGATACTTCTCGCGATCGGGCCAGGGCGACTCGGCGCCTTCGATGTGAATGCAGTGGGCCGGGCAGGCCGTCTCGCACATGAAACAGGCGACGCAGGCCACCCGGCCCTGGTCGTCGCGATTGAGACGGTGCACGCCTCGGTAAATCTCCTTGCGCAGGGTTCGTCGTTGTTCGGGATACTGGACGACCTTCTCGTCGCGCAGCCGTTTCTTGAACATGTGCCGCAGGGTCGTCCGCATCCCGCCGAAGACCTGCGGCAGGTACAGCCGCTCGGACATCGTCAGGCCAGGCTGATCGACGTAACAGACGTCCGTCTTTTTCCAGTCCGATCTAGACACCCTGCCCCACCGCCTCTCTCCCCGCCAGGCGATCGGCGCGGATCAGACTCTGCTCCCGGCCCGTGACCGGCCGCCGCCACGCCGCGCCGAGCACGGCCGCCCCGATCAGGACGAGGACGTTGCCGACCGTCGCATACCACTGCGGCAGGTCCTGGTAGACGATCCAGACCTGCAGGAGCACCAGGGCGATGCCGATCGGCACCAGCGCCTTCCACGCCAGGCGCATCAACTGGTCGAACCGGAACCGCGGCAGCGTCCATCGGACGACCATGTAAAGGCAGATGAACAGGGCGATCTTCACGCCGAAGACCCCCATCCGCAGCACCATCGCCGTCCAGGCATCGGAGGTGTTCAGCCAGGTCCAGCCGGGAACCAGGTAGCCCCCGAAGAACATCGCCACCATCAGGGCGCTGGCCGTGATCATGTGGGCGTATTCGCCGAGAAAGAACATCGCCCACTTCATCGCGCTGTACTCGGTGTGAAACCCGCCGATCAACTCCTGCTCGCATTCGGCCAGATCGAACGGCGCGCGGTTCGCCTCCGCCAGGGCCGTGACGAACAGAACCAGCGCGGCCAGCGGGTGGTAGACCAGGGTCCAGGTATGTTCGGCCTGGTACGACACCATCGCTTCGAGCCGAAGCGAGCCGGTCGTCAGAATCCCCACGAGGATCATCATCGCCATGGGAATCTCGTACGACAGCATCTGCGCGGCGGCGCGCATCCCGCCGTAGAACGAATACTTGTTGTTGCTCGCCCAGCCGCCGAGCACCACGCCGTACACCCCGAGCGAGGCGACGGCGACGATGTAGAGCAGGCCGATGTCGATGCTCGCGACCTGACACAGCAGGGCCGGCGCCTCCCGATCCATCCAGGGCCAGCGAAACGCGCCGCCCCACGGCACCACCGCATAGCCGATCAGGGCCACGATGAAGATCATCCACGGTGCGACGAGAAAGAGCGTCCTCTCGACGTTCTTCGGGATGATGTCCTCCTTGAGGAAGAGTTTCGCCCCGTCCGCCAGCGGCTGGAGCAGGCCGAGCGGCCCGACCCGGTTGGGGCCGTAACGGTCCTGGATCCAGGCAGAAATCTTGCGCTCGAGCAGAATCGCGTAGGCCACGGCCGTCATGATCGCGCCGAAAACGACAAGCGAGAGGATCACGCTGAACCAGAATTGATCGGCAAGAACGTTCTTGATCGCGTCCATCATCACTCTAGCCGCGTGCGGCAGACCGCCGGCGGTCCGGCGCATCCGACATCGCGTCGTCCGGTTCTCCCTGGAGTGCGTCTCAAGAGTCCTGTGGCACCGCCGTCTCGACGGCGGCGGACACGGGCGGAGCGCCCGTGTCACAGAGGTTTCAGGACACACTCCTAGTGCGCGTGCGCCGGCGGCTCCGGGGCCACGTGCGGCTCGGCGAACGCCGGGATCGAAGCGGCCATCATAGCACGCACCTTCGCCGCGTTGTACAACCCGGCCTCACCCCGGAGGTCCC
>JBHHUY010000112.1:0-9156 GCA_046753965.1 Phycisphaerae bacterium | reverse complement strand
AGCGAGGACCAACATGAGCGAGGCGGCGTTCTGGAGATGATCGGCGATCCAGTATCGGGCCAGCATGAGCACGAGCAGTCCGGCCGCCGCCAGCCCGATGCCGCTGCCGAGCATCAGGGTCTTGAGCACACCGAGGGCGACGTAGATCGAGGCCTCCTTCGCCTCGCCGATCAGTATCGCTTCGTAGATCAGGACCGCCGCCAGGGCCCCGATGGGGTCGATGACGATCCCCTCCCACTTGAGGACCGGTCCGACGACGCCCGCTGGGCGGATTTGGCGAAGCAGCGGGCCGATGACCGTCGGGCCCGTGACGACGAGGATGGCGCCGAGCAGCGCGGAGAGCGCGACATCGAGGCCGAGCACGACGTGGGCGGCCAGTGCGCCGATTCCCCAGGACAGCAGGGCGCCGATCGAAACGAGATTGCGCACGACCGACCCGACCTTGGGCAATTCGGAGACTTTCAGACTCAGGCCGCCTTCATAAAGGATGAGCGCGACGGCCAGGGAGACGACGGGGAAGAACAGGTCATCGGGAAAGAGCTCGCCGGGTCTGATCCAGCCCGTCAGCGGACCGGCGATGATGCCAAACGTCAACAGCAGGAGAATCGACGGGAGTCCGATCCGCCAGGCAATCCATTGCGCGGAGACGCCCAGGACGATGATGCCGGCGATGGCGATGAGGATGGAGTCGGACACGGAAGCACACTGCCGGGAAGACGCTCCACTCTACGGCGGAGACGGAACAACGCCCCGCACGCCGCTGAATGAACGGGTGTTATAGCCTTAATGCGACGTGACAGAAACCGGCCAATGTGCTGGGGACCGAAGCAAGGTGCCGAGAACGCATTTGCGTCACACCAAGCTCTTCGGCGCGGTGACCTGTGCCTCGAACAGATCAGTTGCATGTTGGGCCGTGTTCGGCGTCGATGTCGGCGCCGCCGGTCGTGTCAATCGTTGCAATAGGTTGGATTGACCGGCAGGGCGGAACGACGTAAACTGCCGGGTTCGAGATGCCGCTCCGCGAGGGAACCGGCCGGTCGCCCGCTATCGGCCCGGTTGCCCCGCGCATGTTTGTCATGCCGTGATTGACAGGACTCCAATGATTCACTTTCGAGACATCACCGCACGAGCCAAGAAGTATCAACCGGCCATGGTCCGATTTCTTCGCGATCTGGTTGCGATTCCGAGCGAGAGCGCCGAGGAGCGCAAGGTGATCCGCCGGATCGAACGCGAGATGCGTGCGACCAAGGCATTCGATCGCGTCTGGACCGATCCGATGGGCAACCTGTTCGGCAAGCTCGGCCGGGGCAAACGGCGCATCGTGCTCGACGCGCATTGCGACACGGTCGGCATCGGCAACCGGGCCGAGTGGAAGCACGACCCCTATCGCGGCAAGGTGTCCGGCGGCCGGGTCTGGGGGCGCGGGGCGGGCGACCAGGAGGGTGCGATCGCCTCGATGGTCTATGGCGCGAAGATCATGCGCGATCTGGCGATTCCGCTCGAGGGGTTCACGCTGTACGTCGTCTGCACCGTGATGGAGGAGGACTGCGACGGGCTCTGCTGGCAGTACATCGTCAAGGAGGACAAGTTCCGGCCGGACGTCGTCGTCGTGACGGATTCGACCAACTGTCAGGTTCTTCGCGGCCAGCGCGGGCGGATGGAAATCGGCGTCACGGTCCCGGGCCGCTCGTGTCACGGTTCGATGCCGGAGAAGGGCGACAACGCGGTCTACAAGATCGCGCGTGTCATCCGCGAGATCGAGAAGCTCAACGGGCGACTCGCCTCCGACGCCTTTCTCGGCAAGGGGACGATCACGGTCTCGTTCGTGGATTGCCGGACGCCCAGCTTGTGCGCCGTGCCGAACCAGGCGTACATCCACCTGGACCGGCGTCTGACCCTGGGCGAGACGAAGGCCGGCGCCCTGCGCGAAGTTCGAGACGCGGTGCGGCGTGCGGGCATTCGAGCCAAGGTTGAGGTGCCGATGTATCGCAGGGCGAGTTACACCGGCCTGGTGTATCCGACCGAGAAGTACTTCCCCACCTGGGTGATGGAGGAGGACTCGCTGCCGGTGCGCGCGGCGGTCGAGACCTATGCGTCGCTGTTCAAGAAGACGCCGAAGGTGGGCCGGTGGACCTTCAGCACCAACGCGGTGTCGATCAACGGCATGTTCGGCATCCCGTGCGTGGGCTTCGGGCCCGCGCCGGAGTCGGTCGCGCACACGGTGAACGATTCGGTGCCGATCGCGCATCTGGTGAGATCGGCTGCGTTCTATGCGGCGTTCGGCCCCGTCTATTGCGCGGAGAATGGCACCCGGGCGCCGGCGAGGAAGCGATCCAAGGGGGCGCGGCGGGGCGGTCGATAGGAACCGCGCGCGCCCGCGCCGTCGAACAATCTTGAAGTGCGGCTTGCCGTTTGGCGGCCGACGCGCGTGAAGCAACCACGGACTGTTGCGCGATATCGAGGAGTCAAAGAAGCATGCCATCGTTGAAAGGCCGGGACTACATCGAAACGCAGGACTTGACGCTGGCGGAATTGAACCAGCTTCTGGATCTGGCGAAGGATCTCAAGGCCAAGTTCCATCGCGGCGAGCAGACGCCGCTTCTGCCGAACCAGACGGTCTTCCTGCTGTTCTTCGACAAGAGCACGCGGACGCGGAACGCGTTTGAGGCCGGCGCGACGCAACTGGGCGCCCACGCCCATTTCCTCGACTCGAACGTGACCCAGATTGCCCACGGCGAGACGGCCAAGGACACCGGCATCATCCTCGGGTCGATGGGCCACGGGATCGCCATCCGACACGATCTGATTCTCGACGAGGGCAACCGGTACATGCGCCGAGTCGCCGAGGCGACGGACGTGCCGGTGATCAACATGCAGTGCGACGTCGATCATCCGACACAAACGCTCGCGGACATCATGACGATCAAGGAAGTGTTCGGCGACGATCTGCGCGGACGCAAGCTTGCGGTGAGCTGGGCCTACTCGCCGTCCTATGCGAAACCGCTGTCGGTGCCGCAGGGGCTCATCACGTTGATGACCCGATTCGGGATGGACGTGGCCCTCGCGCATCCGCCCGAGTATCGCCTGATGGATCGCTGCCTGAAGGCGGCCCAGGCGAACGCGAAGGAGGCGGGGACGAAGTTTGAGATCGTCGATTCAATGGACGAGGCGTTCCGCGACGCGGACATTGTTTACCCGAAGAGCTGGGGGCCCTATGACCTGATGCTCGAGCGGCGGGACGCCAAGACGGAAGCCGATCTGCATAACGTGGAGGAGGCCTGTCTGACGGTGAACGCCCGCTACAAGTCGTGGATTTGTGACCGGGAGAAGATGCGGCTGGCGCGGCCGACGGCGATCTACATGCATTGCCTTCCGGCCGACCGCGGCGCGGAGGTGACCGACGAGGTGTTGGACGGGCCGCAGTCGGTCGTGTTCCAGGAGGCCGAGAACCGCCTCCATACGGCGAAGGCCATCATGGCGGCGACGATGCGGGAGCGACCGTTCAAGCCTGCGCCGTAGGCCGGCGGCGTTGGCCTGCCCGGCCCGTGGGCGGCTGTTGGTGGGCTTTGGATGGGCGGGTTTGTCGCGTTGAGAGTTGCCGCTCCGGTCCAACGCGGGGACCGTGAAGCCGGAGCGGCGCGCGCACCTCGGGAAACCAGGGAGCCCCCATGAGAATCGTCGTGGCCATCGGCGGCAACGCGCTGGTCAAGCCGCACGGCACCGGCGACATCGCCGAGCAGTTTGCCCGCAGCCGGGAGATTGCCCGAACCCTGGCGGACCTGGTTCTGGCCGGCTGGCAGGTGACGGTGACGCACGGCAACGGGCCGCAGGTCGGTTCTGTCATGCGTCGGGTGGAAGTCGCGTCGGGTGAGGTGTATCCGATCGATCTGGGGCTGGCGGTCGCGGACACGCAGGCGGGCATGGGGTACATGATCGCGCAGACGTGGCGGAATGAGCTGCGCCGTCGCGGGAATGACCACCTCTGTGTGGCCATCGTGACCTCGGTGGTGGTCGATCCCGACGACCCGGCCTTTCATCATCCGACCAAGCCGATCGGACCGTTCATGGACCGGGCGACGGCCGAGCGGCATCGCAGGGAGGACGGCTGGGAGATTGTCGAGGACGCCGGGCGGGGCTATCGGCGGGTGGTGCCGTCGCCGCGACCGTTGAGCGTGGCCCAGATGTCGACGATCAAGAAGCTGGTCGCGGCGGGCGAGTTGGTCATCGCCGGCGGCGGGGGGGGCATTCCCATCATCGAAGACGAACACGGCGACTACCAGGGTGTCGAGGCCGTGATCGACAAGGACCTGACCAGCACGATCATCGCGGCGGAGGTCGAGGCCGACGTGCTGGCGCTTGTGACGGGGGTCGAAGCCGTGTACGTCAACTTCGGCAAGCCGGACCAGGCGCCCCTTCGGCGTGTCAAGGCGGCGCGGCTCGAAGAGATCATGGCAGAGGGACAATTCTCCGAGGGATCGATGTTGCCGAAGATCGAAGCGGCGATTGAGTTCCTCAAGAAGCGAAACGACCCTTCCGCACGCGCCGTGATTACCGAGTTTCATCAGGTGCCGGCCGCGCTCGCGGGGCAGACGGGCACGGAAATCACGTTGTAGCCACTGTCTCATCGCCGGCCGCGGCCGTGCCCTCCCGGCTGTTGGGGGGAAGGGGATCAGCCCGCGGGCCCGTCGCCGGGGCGCAACGCCATGATCCGGTCCATGATGTGGTCGGCGACTTCACGGTAGGCCGTCCGGTCTTTTTCCCGCCCCTTCCATGCCGAGAGGTCGATCGGTTTTCCGAATCGCACGACGGCGCGATGCCGTTTGAAGAAGGGCCGAAAGACCGCATCGCTGTATTCGATGCCGGAGATGTAGGCCGGGACGACCGGGGCTCCGCTGCGCAAGGCGAGCATGCCGACGCCCTCACGGGCTTCGGGTGGATCGGCCGGGTCAGCCACGCGGCCCTGCGGGAAGATGCCGAGCAGCTTGCCGGCGGCGAGATGACGCAGCGCTGCCTTCACCGAGGCGACGTCCACGCCGCTGCGGTTGACGGGGACGCACTCGATCGATCGGAGGAGGTTTCTGAAGATCGGGATGTTCGCGTATTCCGCCGCGATCATGAAGCCGGGGACGCGATTCGGCGAACCGGATGCGAGCACGAACGGGTCGAGGGTCGAGTTGTGGTTCGCGACGACGATGCAGGGCCCGCGCATCGGGATCGTACATGGGCCTTCGCGCCGGGCGCGGGCCCAGAAGCGGCAGTAGAAATCGCTCAGGTTCTTCCAGAATGTCAGCATCGGACCGAAGCGGCCGCGCCGCAGGCGGACGGAAACCGCGACGAAGCCGCCGGCGATGAGCATCACGGCCACGACACCGAGGATGAACGGCACGAACTGATCGATGTTTTTCCAATCGGGGATGCCGAGCAGACCGGTCGCGAGCAGGAGACCAGACATGCTCGTCACGTCCCTGACGCCGAAGACGCGCCCGCGGAAGAAGTCGGGCACGGCCTTCTGGAGGAGGGCGTTTGCGCTGACGAGGACGCCCGAGCCGAACAGGCCGGCCAGGAAGATCGCGGCGCAGGCCGCGGCGTCGCCGAGGCCTGCGATCCAGCCGACGGCCAAGCAGAGAATCGCCAGACCGGCACCGAGCAGCGACCAGGAGATGGCGATGTCGCTTTTCAGGACGTCGCCGAGCATGGCGAGGAGCATCGCTCCGAGGAGCATGCCGATGCCGAGCGCGGCGTTGTAGTTGGCGATGTCGGCGAATTCGCCGCCGGCGTGGCGGACGAGGGCGGGAATGACGCTGCGCACGGCGGCGGCGGCGGTCCAGAAGAGGACGATGACGGCGATCAGTTCGATGACGCGCCGGTGCGAGCGGCAGTATCGCAGGCCGAGGATCAGGCTTTTGTTGCCGCGTTGCTGCGTGGGGACGGTTGCGGGCCGAGGCGGGGGGACGATGAAGAGGATCATCGTGGCGCTGGCGAGGAAGGTCAGGGCGTCGAGCCGGAAGTTGGCGGCCGGGCCGAATCGTTCGACGAGCCAGGCGCCGAGGAGGACGGACGCGATCGAGGCGATGGGGCCCATCGCGTTCATCAGTCCATTGCCGCGGACGATCTGGTCTGTTCGGATCAGCGTCGGGAGCATTGCGGCCCGCGAGGGCGAGAACATCGCCGCGAAGATGCCGGTCACCAGCAGCGGCAGGGCGTAGAGCCAGCGATTCAGACGCGGGTATTCGCCCGTGGCAGTGAGCTGATCCGCCCATTCCGCGCCTGCGAAGGCGGTGAACAGCAGCCCGAACGCCGCCATGAGAAGGAACATGAACAGGGCCCGGGCAAGGTCCGCAAAGATCATGATCCACTTGCGCGGGAGTCGGTCGGCCAGCCAGCCCATGACGGGGCCGAGCACGACGTAGGGGGCCATGAACATGAAGAGCATGATGGCGCTGATGCTGGTGGAATCCGGCCGATCGAGGGCATCCTGCATGGACAGGAAGGCCATTTCGGAGAGATGATCACCGAGGGCACTGGTCGTGTAGGCGCACCAGAGCAGGATGAAGTTGCGATTGCGGAAGATGGATGCGGTCGGTCGGTCTGTCACGGCTCGGTATTTGTCGGATGTTGGGAAAGGATGCCCGGTCGGCCGAGCATACGCTCCGCCTTGCGGGCGAACAAGTTGCAGGCCGCGGGTTGCTCAATCGCGCGAGACGGAGCGCGGGCGTGTGTTTTCAATGTGCGTGCTCGTGAGATTGGCAATGCGGGCAGACGTGTCGCCGGGCCGCTGCCTTTTTGTCTGGCCTTGGAAAGGTAGTCTTCGGATAGCGATAGTGGCAGCAGGCGCACTCGACGGCCTTTGCGGTCTTGAGTTGCCGCGTGGCCCACTTGGCAAGCTCCTCCGGCAACACACCGCGACCGCGGCAGACGGGACAGGTCTCATAGAAACTGCGGAGGATCACGTCGCGGATGAAGGTCGATTTGTCCGGCACCTTCTTGAGGACGTCGGCCAGATGTTTGTCGACACGGAAGGAGACGATGACGCCTTTGTCTTTGGCCATGGTTCTTTAGATGCGGCGCCGGACCGCGTTCTCACGCCGCGGAGCCGCAGGGAATCAACCGGCGGCCGCGATGCGCAATGAGACGGTGTCGGGTTGAGGCGTCGCCCGTTCCGGCGGGACGCCGTGAACATCCGCCGAATCCGGCGGGATCGCCGTGGGGCGCTTCGTTTCGATCTCGTCGGGGCGGGCCTTGACGACCGGCAGCTTTGCGCCCGGCACGGCGCTGCATCGGATGATGGGGCCGCGCCAGAGTTTCCACGCCCACTGCGCGGAATCGACGGCCGTCTTCGCGAGGGCGGCCATGCCGATGACCTGCATGCCGATGTCGGCGCCGGAGAGGCGATTCTTGGGTCGCACCATCGCCATCAGCAGGTTCCACGGGTTGTAGAAGGTGCCGTAACCGAGGATGAGGTTCATCTGCTTGCGCCAGGGCCGGTCTTCGTTGGTGGCGACGATGTGGTTGCCGTCGAACATCGCCTCGTCGACCCGCCGGCCGGCGACGGTCGCGAACACGTTGCCCTCGCGGTAAGGCGTATCGAAGAAGTTCGTCCCGACGGCTGGGGTCAGAGAGGTGATCTGGACGCTGATGGCGCCCGCCTTGCGCAGGTAGCGGACCTGATTCATCAGGCCGTAGAGCTTGCCCGGCGTGCGCAGCGGCTGGCCGTCGTGGTGCATCATCATCGGCATGGGGCAGAGACCCCACCGATTCATCTCGCGGAAGACTTCTTCGGTCTTGTTGCCGGACTGGCCTTTCTTGACGACGGTCCCCGTGAGGTCTTCGACGCCGAACCACAGGGCACGGAGCCCGGCGCGGCGGGCCTGCTGGAAGGTGTCCATGCTGCTGTAGGCATCGTGGATCGTGGCCTCGGTTGCCCACCGGACCTTCTTGTTGAATCGCCGACCGTCGATGCGACGCCCGGCCAGGTGGTCGTAGAACTCGGTGTAGACCTCGCGGCGGTTGAGAAAGTTGTCGTCGGTTCCGAAGAAGGTGCGAAGGCCCAGTTGCTGGTTCAGCAGGGTCATCTCGTCGCCGAGCCGCTCGGGGCTCTTGAAGCGGAAGGAGTTCTGGTTGTAGGCCGGAATCGGGCAGTAGGAACAGCGGAACTTGCACCCGTGCGTCATGATGAGCGACGTGATGCGCGATCGTTTGTGGATCGTCTGGGGGGCGAGGGGCCGGGGCGACAGTGTTTCGTGCTTGTGGGGCGGCTCCATCTTGCTGAAGGCCGCGATGGGCATCGGCAATTCGTCGAGGTACTGGACCAATCGCTGTACGCCGGTATCGACCAGGTGGGCCGAGTCCCCGCCGGGGGGATCGATCCGGTAGTAAAGGCCGGGGACGTCCTCGAGCGCGCCGGCATCCCGCGCGCGGAGGAAGGCCTGCCGGAGGGTGTCGTTGGCCGATTTAAACTCCAGCAGCCGCTCGAGCAGTTCGAGGAGGACGTAGGATTCGCCGGTGACGGCGACATCGGCATTGACGCGGCCGTCCGGCCCGACCGCGAAGCAGTCCCACGGCTCATAGATGGCCTTGGGGCCGCCGCAGAGGATCAGCGGACGCCGGGATTCGGGGATTTCGTGCGCGTCGGCGAGGAGTTCGTAGGCTCGGCGCGCGTGGATCTGCATGCTGCTGATGAGCAGGAGATCGGGGACGCGCCCCTCCATCAGGGCGCGTGAAGGCCGAACCCTGGGTGACCAGAGTTGGAAAACGATCCGCGAGCGGGTCAGCCCCGCGCCGTCGAGGGCGTCGGCCACGCTTCGGACCCCTGCCGGGATGATCCGCCAGTCGGCGAACAGAAACGGCAGGAGACGCGTCCGCTGGTCGAACGCATACATGATGAGGGCCGTCAGCTCGCGCGTCTTGGGGTTGGCGGCCAACCGCTGAGACAACTCTCGAAAGGCGCCTGGACGCACGTATTCATCACCGAGGGGACGTTTGGGTAGTTCCATGATCGGAAACCATAGCTGAGCGAGCGCCGCTTTTCAAGCCAAACCCGGCGCGGGAAACAGATTCGGGTCCATGACAGTTCGGGCGGCTCCCATGCGGCGTCCGCCCCCGTGGTGGCCGTTGCGCGGCGGAGCACGTGTGCGTCTCGACGTCCGCCACGGGGGG
>JBHHUY010000111.1:0-9466 GCA_046753965.1 Phycisphaerae bacterium | reverse complement strand
AACCAACGCGAGAGCATCAGCACCGATCTGAACGTCGTCGGCGAGGCGCCGCCGAAGATCCCGCCGGCCTTTCGCGATTCGACCTACGTCTTCCTGGCGAACACGCACCCCGCCGTCCAATACGCGTTCGCGGAACAGCTCCAGTCGCCGCGCCTGGTCGTCTGCGACACGATGGATCTCTGGATCAACGACTTTCGCGATGACCTGGTGCGCACGCTCTCGGCGGTCCACGGCGTCGTCCTGAACGACGGCGAGGCCCGCCTGCTGACGCAGCGATCCGATCTCATCGACGCCGGCCGCCGCGTGTTGGAATACGGCCCGCAATTCGTCGTCGTCAAAAAGGGCGAGCACGGCGCGATGCTGGTCACGCCGGACGATGTGGTCGTTCTGCCCGCGTACCCGACCACGCAGGTGGAGGACCCGACCGGCGCCGGCGACAGCTTCGCCGGAGGCATGATGGCCCATCTCGCCTCGATCGACCGCACGGACCCTGCGGCCCTCAAGTCGGCGCTGGCCTGGGGCACCTGCGTCGCCTCCATCGCGATCGAGGCGTTCTCGCTGGACGGTCTCCGCCGCGCGGACCGGGCCGCGGTGGCGTCGCGCGTTGAACGGTTCAGAGCAATGCTCACCTTCGCGCCCGCCGAGTAGGCGTGCATCCTGAGAGAACGCGCGCGTCCCGAGGGATTGAGAGCGTACATCCTGAGCCGGAGCCCGCGGCCTGAGCGAGCGGAAACAACAGGCTCGATTGCCCGGCCATGCTCACCGCTTGGCTCTGCCGTTTGGCCTGAGCGAGGGAGCAAGAATAACAGGCTCGATTGCCCGGTCGAACGCGCCGGCCGGCTCTGCCGTTTGGCGGATCGCACGTTGATACTAAGAGTGCGTCCTGAAAGTCCTGTGGCACCGCCGTCTCGGCGGTGCGGACACGGGCGGGACGCCCGTGCCGCAAAGACTCCGGAACAAACCGAGGACCCATGCGCACCTTCATCGCGATCGACTTCGACGAAACGATCAGGCGCCGCATCGCGGCGGTGCAGGATCGGCTGCGGTCGCGGTGCCCCGATCTCCGATGGGTTGCCGCCGATCGAATCCATCTCACGTTGAAGTTCCTCGGCGAAATCCGCGACGAGCAGGTCGCCTCGGTCGGCGCCGCGCTGGACGACCTCGCGGGCGGCTGTCGGCCTTTCGAAATCGCCGTCGCACGGGTCGGCCTGTTCGGCTCCCGGGGGCGGCCTACCGTCGTCTGGCTCGGTGTCGAAGATAAAGACGCGCGTCTGAAGCAGTGCCACGACCGGTGCGATCGCCTCCTCGAGCCGCTCGGCTTCCCCCCGGAGCCCCGGCGCTTCAGCCCGCACCTGACCCTCGCGCGGAATCGCTCGGCCCGCCGGGGAGCGGACATTCGAGAGGCCGTCGCGGCCGAGGCGGAGACGGCCCTCGGCACGCAAGCGGTGACCGGCGTCGTGCTGTACCAATCGGTCCTGAGTCGAAACGGGCCGATCTACACGCCCCTCAGCCGCCATCCCTTCACCGGGGACTACTCGCCGCCCCCCGACGACCACGTCGCCTCGTAATCGGCCGGCAACATCCACGCAAGCGATTCGCTCCAAGTGTGGACGCGCCGCGTCTCACCCGCAGCGTCGACGAGCGGCTCACCGGCCTGCGCCACGGCGAGGATGCCGCCGCGAAGGTTGCGGGCCTCCAGGCCGGCCTGCGCGAGCAGCTCGACCGCCAGACCGCTGCGATAGCCGACCGTGCAGTACGCGATGATCGGCCGATTCACCGGCCACCTCTGGGGCCAGCCGCCCGACCGCAGCCGCGCCAGCGGCAGCGAGCGGGCGCCGCGCAGGTGACTCACGGCGTACTCCTCCGGCGATCGGACGTCGAGAATCAGGACGGCGTCGCGGTCCAGGGCCCGGACGGCGGCCTCCGCGTCGATCGTCGACCCGCCCGACTTCGCCGCGTACCACCGGCCGGCGATCGCGACGCCGATCTGACGGCGCCACTCCACCCCCGCGGCCGCGAGCAGCACCACGCCCACCGTCACCATCCGTCGACGGAACCGCCGGCGGTTCTCGCAGCGGAGCCGGTCGTACTCGTCGCCAAGCGACCGCTCCGTCGGTTCATCCTGAGAAGGGCTCCCGGCGGGATTCACGGCGCGGCTCCCCGGCGGTAGAAGCGGCTCGGCTTCGATCGATCCCAATAGGCCCGACGTTCGACGAACCGGAGCGACAGCTTCAAATCGCCTGACATGTGAGACAGGAGTCGGTAGGGCGGCACGGCCTCCACGACGTAGCGGGCCAGTTCCGAACCGCCGGCGTCCGACAACACCACCGTTCGGCCCTCAAACCGCCCGAACGGCACCCGGACGGAACGCGGCTCGGACGCGATCGTCAGCTTCGCCGGTTGCGCAGCGGGCGCGACCAGATGCGTGGAACGCATGGGCGGCAGCAGGTGAAGGTCCAGGCCCTGACCCGAGGCGACCGCCGCCCGCGCGAGGAGGAACACCCCCTCTTTCGGATACGCGACCGGATCGGCCGGGAGCGTGCAGACGCGGTCGGCCTCACCCTCGAAGTAGCTGAACCCCCGGACCCGGAGCCCGTCGGCGAGCCATTGCAACTGCTTGAAGGTCGTGCCGCACCATTCCTGACTCGTGGCGGCAAGTTTCTCTGGGCGGAACGAGTCGCGATTCAGAAAGACCGTCACCATGTATCGATAGTTGTAGTTCGGCGTGGGGATCTCCTCAATGATGTTCAGCTTGAAGACGGGGATGTCGGCCTGGCCGCCCCCGTCCGCGGCCTGGGTCGTGGGACGCTCGGCCTTCACCCGCTGACGGGGATTCAGCCACTCGCGGTTGAGCAGCATGACACGCGTGTAGTGGCGGGGTTCGGCGTAGAGGGTATCGACGGCGTCGTAATAGGACATTTCGGACAAACCGTCGTCCCACAGGGACAGTCCGGCAAAGGCCCGGGGGTAGGCCGCCTGGGGTTTCCCGGCAGCGCCGCGACGACCCGGCCCGCCGTCGGCGCCGACCGGTCCCTCGCCCGAACAGCCCGTCACAATGAAGATCACGAGGACGGAGGACCCAATACGACGCCGGACCGCACGGCCCGATTCCCACAGGTTCATTTCGATGCTCCCGGCTCGCCGGCCCCGGTTTCGGATCACTGGCGGCGGACCCGGCCCGAAGGGTCCCATAGTATTGCATGCAGATTTTCGGCACTTTTTTTCGCCGATAATTTGCCCCCGGCCAATACTGGTGTTATATTTATTGGTCTCAAATTTTTCCCCGTCAGTCGAGGGGTTCTGGGGCAAAACAGTCATCTTACCACAAGCGTCTCGCTCCAGGGCGGAGCCGGCTTCCGGCCCATGGCGACAAGGATTGTTGTGTGATCGGACGGGATTCCGAACTCAGAACCGAGCAGGTCCGCCAGGCCAGCGACATCGTCGACGTGGTCTCTCAGTACGTCACCTTGAAGCGCGCCGGCAGGGAGTTCCGAGCCCTTTGCCCTTTTCACAACGAAAAAACCCCTTCGTTCTACGTCGTCCCTGAGAAGCAGATCTTCAAGTGCTTCGGCTGCTCGGCCGGCGGCGATGTCTTCAAGTTCATCCAGATGAAAGAGGGCGTCGGATTCCGGGAGGCCATGGAAATGCTCGCCACCCGCGCGGGCATCACCCTCGCCCCCGCGCGGGCCGCCTCGGCCTCGGCCGACGGACCGAGCAAGACGGACCTCGAGCGGGTCAACCGATGGGCCTGCCGCTGGTTCCATCAGCGACTCAGGCAGCCCGATGCCGCGCCGGTTCGCGCCTACGCCGCCAAGCGCGGGATGACGGACGCGTCGATCGAGACATTTTCCATCGGGTTCGCCCCGGAGTCCTGGAACGCGATGCAACTCGCCGCAAGGTCCGCGAACATCCCCACGAAACTGCTTCTGGCGGCGGGGCTGGTCAAGTCGGGCTCCGACGGCTCCTCGTACGACGCCTTCCGGAACCGCTTGATTTTTCCGATTCGCGACGCCATGGATCGCGTGATCGGCTTCGGCGGCCGCGCGCTCGGAGACGATCCGGCGAAGTACCTCAACTCGCCGCAATCGTTGCTGTTCGAGAAAAACCGCTGCCTCTACGGCCTTCCCACGGCCAAACGCGCCTTTGCCTCGGCCGGCTGCGCCGTCGTTGTCGAGGGATACATCGACTGCATCCTGGCCCAACAGGCCGGTTTCGAGCACACGGTCGCCACCCTCGGCACCGCCTTGACAACGCACCATGCCCGACTGCTTCGGCGCTATGTCGATGCCGCCGTTCTGATCTTCGATTCGGATGAAGCCGGGCGGCGGGCGGCGGACCGCGCCATCGGCGCCTTTCTCGCCGAGCGGCTCGACCTCCGAGTGGCGCAGGTCCCAGAAGGTCAGGATCCGGCCGATTTGCTCGTTTCCCAGGGCCCGGAGGCCTTTCAGGCCGTCTTGTCCTCGGCCCGCAGCGCGCTAGAATGCAAATGGGATCAGGTGCAACGCCGCTATCGCGATGCGGCATCCGGTCCCGACCGGCGGCGAGCCATTGAGGAGTTCCTGGCGCTCGTCGCGGGAAGCGGTGAGTGGGGCACCTGCGATCCCATTCAGAGGGGGTTACTTCTCAATCAGGTCGGCAAGCTCTTGGGGCTCTCCGGCGAGGAGGTCTATCGTCAACTCCGAATCGTGGCCCGACGGTCCGCGTCGGCTCGCCCGGAGGCTGCGTCCTCGTCGCCCGCTGGACCGCGCCCGCGGATGCCCAACGCGGCGACGGCCGCGATTCGAGACCTGGTCGAGGTGTTGCTGAACGATGCCGGTTACTACCCGGCCGTCGCTTCGGACTTTGATCCCGACTGGTCCGCAGATGCAGAGCTGCGGGCCATCGCGAAGGCCGTCGCCGAGATGGCCCGCGAGGAGGGCGAAATCAGCCTGCCTCGTTTGATCAGCCGGTTCGAGTCCGCCGGAACGGCCCGGCGGATCACCGACCTGCAACTGGCCGGCGAACGGCGGGGCAATCTGGCCGCCACGGTGGACGGCGCGCTGGCCTGCCTTCAAGCGCTGAAGGAGGAGCGGCAGGTCGCCGAACTGATGGCGGGATTGAAACGGCAGAACAACCCGAGCCTTGGGGAAGACGGGGCGCCGTCCGGCGACGCTCGCGCCGACGAGGCTCGCAACGCGGTCAGAGCCATTGGGGAGGCAGCTCGGAAGTCAACTCGTTTCGCGGCGCGGAAGCATCTGGCGGCCTTTGAAACCACGGGCGCCGACTCACGCGATCCGCGAACAGCCGATTGAACCCGGCTTTGTGTTGAGGCGTTTTGGACTGGTAGGAGACAGGCAGGCTGCTTTCGGCGGGTCGATCCGCCGGTGAATCAGTCTCGGGGAGGTCTTTCGCGGCCCGGCGGCCGACGCCCGCGCGGCCGCCGATCGGGCGATCCCACGCCGTCGGTTCGGCCTTCCGCCAACGGAATCAGGTTTACTTGGAGCCACACGGAATGACTCGAGTCATGAGCAAACGAACCCCCGCATCGGCCTCCCATCCCGTCAAGGAGGCCGCCGATCCGGTCGAACTGAGCCTGAGCGAACTGATCGAGAAGGGCAAACAGCACGGATATCTCACATGGGAAGAGCTGAACGATGCCCTGCCGGACGAGGCAGTGCTCCCGGATCGCCTCGAAGCGCTCCTGCTGCGCCTCGATGAGGTCGGCATCGACATGATCGACGAGGCGGAGGCCCGGAAGATCGCCTTCACCGACGACAACGTGGCCGCCACCAAGAAGGACTTCAATCCGAACGCCGCCGTAAGTGTCGAGGAGGATTTCCCGGTCGAGGCCCCCAGCCGCCGGATCGACGACCCGGTGCGGATGTATCTCACCCAGATGGGTGAAATCCCGCTGCTGAAACGCTCTGAAGAGATCGCCCTCGCCAAGAAGATCGAGCTGACGCGCATGGCCTTTCGGCGGCAGGTGCTCGAATCCGATTGCAGCCTCGCGGCCGCGGCCGAGATTCTCCAATGCGTCCGGGACGGCACCCTGCCCTTCGACCGCACCATGAAGATCTCCACCGGCGAGAACCAGGCCAAGCAGGCCGTGCTTCAACGCCTGCCCGGCAATCTGTTAACCGCCCGCCAGCTCATGGCGATGAACCAGGAAGACTGGTTCAAGCTCGAGCAGCGCGGGCTCGGCGCCTCGGCCCGCGAGGCGATTCATCGCCGGATCAATGCCCGCCGTCGCAAGGCGGTGCGGCTGTTTGAGGAACTCGCGCTCCGGACGAGCCGGATCACCCCGATGATGCGCAAGCTCTTCGCCCTCTCCGAGAAGATGACCGAACTCGAGCGCACCCTGGCGGATCGCCGGAAGACCGACCGCATGCCCGCCGATGATGTCGAGGCGATGCGGGATGAGCTCCGCGGATTCGAGGACATGGTGCTCGAAACGCCCGAGATGCTCCGCAAGCGCGTCGAGTCGATCAAGCGCGTCTACGTCGAGTATGAAGACGCCAAACGCAAGCTCTCGGGCGGCAACCTCCGACTCGTCGTCTCGATCGCCAAGAAATACCGAAACCGCGGCCTGCCGTTCCTGGACATCATCCAGGAGGGCAACACGGGGCTGATGCGCGCCGTCGACAAGTACGAATACCGACGCGGCTACAAGTTCAGCACCTACGCCACCTGGTGGATCCGCCAGGCCATCACCCGCGCCATCGCCGATCATGCCCGGACGATCCGCATCCCGGTCCACATGATCGAAACGATGAGCCGCCTGCGGAATGTTTCACGGGAGCTGCTCCAGGAACTCGGCCGCGAGGCCACGATCCCCGAAATCGCCAAGCGGGCCAAGATGCCCCTGAGCGAGGTGCGCCGGGTCCTCAAGATCAGCCGCCACCCGATCTCCCTCGATCGCCCCGTCGGCGAGGGAGAGGACTCCTACTTCGGCGATTTCATCGAGGACGCCTCGGTCGAAAGCCCCGTCAGCACCGCCAGCAACGAAATGCTCAAGGACCGCATCGAGCAGGTGCTCAAATCGCTGACCTACCGCGAGCGCGAAATCATCAAGCTCCGCTACGGCATCGGCGACGGCTACACCTACACCCTCGAGGAGGTCGGCAAGATCTTCAAGGTGACTCGCGAACGCGTCCGGCAGGTCGAGGCCAAGGCGATCCGCAAGCTCCAGCATCCCGTCCGCTGCCGAAAACTGGAAGGCTTCCTCGACAAGGACGGGCACATCCAGACCCCCGAAGACCTCTGATTCGGGCGCGAGCCCCGCGGCGCTGCTGCGTAGAGTGCGTCCTGAAATCCTTGTGGCACGGGCGTCCAGCCCGTGTCTCCACCGCCGAGACGGCGGTGCCACAGGACTTTCGGGACGAACGCGTGGACGCGTTCCGCGTCAGGTCGCCCGGCCCGCGGGCCACGGCGCATGACAGTTGAGGCGGCCGCTACAAAGAAGGACTGCGCCGTCATCCGCCTGAACCGTCATGGACCCGCCGGCGATCTCGCGGCCCGCGCGGGCTCGACTTTCGCGGGCCTTTTCGCTAAGCTGAAGGTTCGCGAACGGAGGCGGCGACGCCGTGGACGCGCGGACACGGATTGCACGCAACACACGCACGGATGTTCAACCGCCGCGGCGGCAAGCCGCCGCGCGTAACCATCACAATGGCCGATCGAGCCTGATTGCCAACGACTCACACAGCCGACAACCGAGCCGCCCGCGCGCGGGATCGGCGTGATTTCAGCGGAGCCGCCCCCGGTTCCGCCCGTGACCCGGAGAAGCAGTGACCATGGAACCGACACCCGATTCGGCCGACCACGCATCGAACCCCATCCCGGAGGCCGCGGACCGGCCCGCCCCCGATGTCGCGGCCGATCCCGGTGAGGCCGGGGTCGATCAGCCGCCGGCGAGCGCGGCCGAACCCGGTCGCGATGTGTCCGAGGCCGCGGCGCCGGTGCCCGCCGGTTCCGAAACGCCGAAGACCGCGACCGAAATGCTGGCGGCGGCGACGGCCGACGCGGACCCCGCGCTCGACCAGGCCTTGGAAGAGGCAATGCGCGGCATCACCGAGGCGGACCTCTCCGCCGCCGCGACCGAACCCGGCGGCGCCGCCGAGCCGAAGGTCGGCGACCTGGTCACCGGGCGGATCGCGAACATCGGCTCGGAAGATGTGCTCGTCGATTTCGGCGCCAAGATGTTGGGCGTTCTGCCGCAGGCCGAACTGGACGGCGGCGAGAACTACCAGGTTGGCGACAGCATCGAAATCCTCGTCACCGGCGAGGACCGGCGGGGCGGCCTGCTGACGGTCTCGCGCAAGAAGGCAAAGCAGGAAGCGATCCTGCGGGACATGAAGGTCGGAATGGTGCTCGAGGGCACGGTGGCCGGCATGAACCGGGGCGGCCTGGAGGTCGATGTCGAGGGGCTCCGCGCCTTTATCCCGGCGAGCCAGGTGGATATCCACTTCGTCAAGGACATTTCCAACCTGATCGGGACGCAGGTTCGCGCCGAGGTGACGAAGTTCGATCGCGACGATCGAAACCTCGTCCTCTCTCGTCGCAAGGTGCTGGCGCGCGAGGCGGCCGAGCGGAAGAAGGCCGCATTCGAGACGTTGGAGGTGGGACAGATCAAGTCCGGGCGCGTACGGAATCTCGCCGAGTTCGGCGCGTTCGTGGACATCGGCGGAGTCGACGGGCTGCTGCACGTCACCGACATGAGCTGGGGTCGGGTCCGGAAGCCCGAGGACATCGTCAAGCTCGGAGACGAGATCGAAGTCAAGATCATCAAGATCAACAAGGAAAAGCGGAAGGTCTCGCTCAGCTTGAAGCAGACCAAGCCCAATCCCTGGGAGACCGCCGCGGCCAAGTATCCGGTCGGCACGCAGATCAGCGGGCGGGTCGTTCGGCTCGAGAAATTCGGCGCCTTCGTCGAGTTGGAGCCCGGCCTCGACGCCCTCCTGCCCGTCAGCGAGATGAGTTGGACGCGCCGGGTCCACCATCCGAAGGAGATCGTCAAGGAAGGCGATGTCATCGAGGCGTCGATCATCGGCAGCGAGCCGGAAAAGCAACGGATGTCGATCAGCCTCAAGGCCCTGGCGGACGATCCGTGGGCGACGGTGCCGGATCGCTATCCGGCCGGATCGAAGGTGAAGGGCAAGGTCGTCCGCACGACCGAGTTCGGCGCGTTCGTCGAGCTGGAGGAGGGCATCGACGGCCTGATCCACATCTCCGAGCTCTCCGAGAATCGAGTTCGCGCCGTGACCGACGTGGTCAAGTCGGGAGATGCGGTCGAGGTCACCGTCCTCGGTGTGAACCCGGCGGAGAAGCGGGTGAGTCTCTCCATGAAGCCGCCGCCCAAGGAGCCGAGCCCGGAGGAAATCGCCGAGGCCAAGGCCCGGCAGGCCGCCGCCGAGAAGCGGCGGAGCAAGAAGCGGCGCGGCGGCATCACCTTCGGCTGGGACCAGGGCCTGTCGTCGCTGGATCCGAC
>JBHHUY010000110.1:0-9481 GCA_046753965.1 Phycisphaerae bacterium | reverse complement strand
GGCGACCTCGCAGGCGCTCTGGGTAGCGGCCGCCCCCCGTGGCGGACGCTGCATCCCTTTCCAGGGTCCGCCCGAAGGGTCATGCCCCCACCGATGCGAGAATCGGGGCGGCCGTTGGCCCGTGCGAGGACGTGATGATACACTGGCCGCGGAAGTCGAACGGGACGGGTCTCGCAGATGGACATCGCTGATTTTCAGGCGCTGATCGAGAAGATGTATTCGGCACGCGACCGTAAGCGGGGCGCGGCCGGGACGTTTCTATGGTTGATGGAAGAAGTGGGCGAATTGGCGGCGGCCGTCGGCGAGGGGGCCTTGGAAGAAAAGGAGGGCGAGTTCGCCGATGTCCTCGCCTGGCTGGTGACCCTGGCAAACGTCGAGGGCGTGGACTTGAACCGCGCCATCGAGAAATACGCGCAAGGTTGCCCCGGCTGCGGGCGCATGGTCTGCGTCTGCACCGGCGAGAAGCCCTGATCACCCGGACCGAGGATGCGGCCGGGCAGCAAGTGGGGATGACCCGCCGGCGGAGAGCGGGCGACCGTCCCCGATGGAACCCTGTCGTGAACCGCCGGATCGTCATCGTGGCCGTCTTCGCCGCGTCGGGCGCCGCATTACCGGCGACGCTCCGGGCCGAGATCAGCGGGCGCATCCGTCGGGTCGGCTTGTTTGAGGGCGGCGCGCCGCTCGTCCGATCGGGAAACTGGTGTTTCGTCGAGGTCGAGCTACGGTGCCGCGACAGCAAGCCCTTTGAAGGTCGGATTCAACTCGAGCAGCCGGATCGGGACGGCGACATCGACGTCTTCGTCCAAGACGTCGCGCTCGCGCCGGACGGCAAGTGGCGGCCCTACGAGCTTTACTTCATTCCGAACCTCGCCTCAGGAGGGGATCGCGTCCGGGTCCAGCTCTTCAATCACGAGGACGGTCGGCTCGTCAAGATGACGACCGACATCGGTGAAGAGGTGGGCGAACTGGTCTCGCCCCCGTACAGCGACCTGCCGAGCGGCGCCGAACAACTGTTGATCCTCGACCTGTCGTTTCCCAGGAAGCTGCCGCATGCAGCCGTGCTCGACACCCGCCGCGTCGGAGCGGCCCGCGACGCACTGAACCCGCGCACCGTCCGCAGCCTGGCCCCGCAGGCGCTCCCGACGCGCTGGCTCGGGCTTGAACCGGTCGACGCGATCATCTGGGACGACGTCGATCCGTCGGTCCTCTCGCAACAGCAGACCGACGCGCTGATCGGCTGGGTTGAGGCGGGGGGTCGGCTGCTCCTGACGGCGGGGAAAAACTGGCAGCTTCTGGCCAAGTCCCCCCTGGCGCGGGTGCTGCCGGTCGCCATCACGGGCGTGAGCCAGCAGAACGAAGTGCAGGCCTTCACGCTCGACATCGTCGACAACGCCGCCTATCGGCGCAAGCTGGACCAGTGGTTCCTCCGCCATCCGATCAGCTGTTGCGACTTGATCAGACGGCCCGGCGCGACCGACGTCATCGGCATTCCCTCCGAGGACACCGGCAGTCCGCGGATCGCCTATCGGCGGCTGCTTGGCCGCGGCATGTTGGCGTTTGTCGGCGCGCCGATCCGGAGCCTCATGCCCGAACCGAAGCGCTGGGCCGACCCGAGCGCAGAGTGGCATCTCAGCGCCGAGGAGCGGGAGAAGCTGCCCGAGTTCGTTCGCATGAGCGAGCAGATCGTGGGCCGGCTTCTCCTCGGCCTGCCGAAGCTCCGTGATGAGGGGAGCACGTCCTTCGGCATGTCCGCCGATCCCGCCAATCTCTTCAGCCGGGTGCGGGACACGATCGGCTTTCAAACACTCAGTGCCGCCTTCCTGATCTTCGCCGTCCTGTTCGCCATCGCCTACACCCTCGCCGCGACTTTCGGGAGCTATTGGTATCTCAAGCGCCGCGGGTGGGAGCATTACGCCTGGAACGCCTTTGTTCTGGTCAGCCTGGCGGGGATCGTCATCGGCACCGGCATGGTCTGGACCCTGCGCGGTGTGCGCACCCGGCTCTGGCAGACCACGGTCGTCGACGGCCGGGCCGGCGAAACGCATGCCTATGCCACATCGCTTTTCGGCGTGAAGACGCCGGATCACACCCGATTGGACCTGCAGCTTCCCGTCGGCGACCCGCCCGAGAACGAACACGCGACCCGACAGTTCGGTTCGCTGCGCGTCCTGCCGAGCCTGGTCTTCTCTGAGCTTGAGGAGAGCCGGTATGTGGCGCCCTACACCTACCAGACACGACGGGCGGGCGAGGACCTCCGCGACGTGCCGGTTCGAGCGACCTTGAAGGAGTTTCAGGGGTTCTGGCACGGTTCCCTCGGCGGCACGATCGAGGCCAGGCTCGTACTTCATGCCGGCGAAAAGCGGTTTGGCGAGGGCAGCCATATTCGCAACCGACTCGGCGTGGTTCTGCGAAACTGCTACATCCTTCAGGCGACCCAGGAGATCGCGGGGGCCGGGCCGGGCATCTCGGACCTGTCCAATTGTCTGTATCTCGGCACCCTGCCGAAGTCGGGGCCGGATTCGGAACTGGACGCCGAGCAACTGGCCCGGCGGCTTTACTACGAGGCGGGCGATCCGCCGAAGCTGATCAGTCCGATCAACCTGCGACTCGGCGCGTGGGTCAAGGCCTGGCGACGTGACGCGCGGCGTTCGATCACGCTGGGACAGGCCGGCCGGCGCCCCCAGCCCAGACCGCAGGCGCGGGAGGAAGAGGCGTACGCCGCCCTGTTGCTCTTGTCGGTCTTCGATCTCCTGGAAGAGGAGACCGGCCGCGGCCTCCCGCCCTTCCGGCGTTCCTTCGGCCGCGGTCTGGACTGTACGCACCAGCTCACGCGAGACACGGCCATCCTCATCGGTTACTCGGATGAGCGGCCCCCGGCCGTGCTTCAGGTGGATCGCACGAACCTTTTTCCGGAGCGGGCGCGTACAATGTATCGGTTCGTCATTCCCGTGGAGCGACGATGAGGTCCCACCGCCGTCGAGTCATGAAGTGCCGCCAATCGCCCGGTTCGGCGCCGATGCGTCGGCGCCTCGCGGTTGGACGGCCCGGCCGGCTCGACCGTGCTCGTACTTCGGAAGCCGCATCGTGATCATCCAGACCGTCAACCTGACCAAACGCTACGGCAAGTTGGTCGCCCTGAACGGGCTCCACCTGAACATCGCGGAGGGAGAGTGCTTCGGCTACATCGGGCCCAACGGCGCCGGCAAGACCACGACCATTCGCATCCTCGCCACCCTGCTGCAACCCACCTGGGGCGAGGCCAAGGTCTGCGGGCACACCGTCGGCTACGAATCCCGGATCATCCGGCCGCTCATCGGCTATGTCCCCGACTTCTTCGGTGCCTATGAGGACATGGTGGTCCAGGAATACCTCGAGTTCTTCGCCGCCGCCTACAATATCCACGGCGACCAGCGCAAGCGCGTGGTGGGCGACGTGCTCGAACTGACCGACCTGGCCTACAAGCGCGACGCCCTCGTGGACGGCCTGTCGCGCGGCATGAAGCAGCGGCTCAGCGTCGCGCGCGTTCTGCTGCACGACCCGAGGGTCTTGTTTCTCGATGAGCCGGCCAGCGGTCTCGATCCGCGGGCTCGCATCGAGATGCGCGAGCTGCTGAAAGAACTCCGCCGCATGGGCAAGACCATCATCATCAGCTCGCACATCCTGCATGAGTTGGCGGAACTCTGCACCACGATCGGCATCATCGAGCGCGGGGAGTTGCTGTTCCACGGTTCGCTCGACGAGATCGTCCGGCAGGCGCGAAGCGGCACCACCGTCGAGGTGAAAGTCGGTGATCGGCAGGATCAGGCCGCCGCGGTTCTGGAGAAACTCGATCAGGTCTCCGCCGTCGCCCCCGAAGACGGTCGATTGCTCGTGTCGCTCAAGGAGGAATCGCACGACTTCGGGTTCCTGGCGCGGGCCCTGCTCGACGCCCGACTCCCGCTCCAAGAGATCAAGGAGGAGCGGGTCAACCTGGAGACTGCGTTCATGCGGTTCACCAAAGGCATCGTGCAGTAGGCCGATGCCGATGATGGGCGAAGCACATCGTGACGGTGCGACACGCCCGCTCGCGGGGGCACGCAGTCCGGAACCACCAAGGTGCTGGAATGAAAGGGATCACGGAATGACTGCAAGACAGGGGATGCGACGGGTTTCCGCGATCCTGGCGGTCGCCTGGGCCGTGGCGCCGTGTCCGTCGGTTCGGGCGGAGGACGAGGACGCCTCGGCCGAGAACGCGAGACCCGCGCGGCTCGATGAGATGAAGCCGACAACGCTCGGCATCCGCTTCACGCCGGGCATGGCGCGCGCGATCGGGCTCAAGCTCAGCGAACAGATGAAGTCGCGGTATGAGCTGGATGACGCCCAAGTCGTGGACATCCAGGGCATACTCTCCCGGCAGTTGATGGACTTCGTCCAGACCAATGCCGAGACCGGCCGCGACATGATCGAGATGATGATGGAGACGATGATCGAACACGACGGCAGTTTTCCGAAGGAGGCGGCGATGAAGTTCGGCAAGATGGCCGAGCCGCTGCTCCCCGCCCTGCGCGGTTTCTTCACCCGGAGTTCGGCGGAAATCGGCAAACGGATGACGATCAAGCAGCGGCTCAAGTTCACCGGCGACATGGCCGGCGTCACAGCGGGACTCCTGATCTTCGAGAAGCGAATGAACCGCTGGGCGGAAGGCAAGGTCGGCGACGACGCCAACCCGTTCTTCGACCCCGCCGAGAACGAGGGCCCCAACCCTGCGGAAGCAGCCGCCCCCGAAGATCCGAACGAACCGCCGGAACACCGAAAGGCACGCAAACAGGTCGAGCGCTGGCTGAAGTGGCAGATCAACATCGACCGCCAATGGGACGACTATGTGAAGAGCGCAGCGGCCTACTACGATTTCGACGAACGACAGGTTACGGCGGCGGCGGCGATCCTCAAGGACTGCAAACAGCGCGCCGAAGCAATCAAGACGCCGGACTGGCGCAACGCAATCCTCGAGAATCGAATCGCCCGACAGCTCATCTGGCGGATCGATTCCAAGTTCGGGCAGGGGCCCTGGATGTACCACTGGGAGCGCGCCTACAAGAAGATGATGAAGCCCCTTGAAGACCTCGAGGTGGAACTGAAGCGACGGATCGAACAGCTCCCAACCTCGAAACAACGCGCCGCCGCCCAGGAGGCGGCCCGAAAAGCGCTGGCCGAAAAGGGCGTCAAGCGGGTGCCCGCGTTCTGAGTGACGGCGGTCGTTCGGCGCCGACCCACGTGGGCGGTTGGACCCTCATCCCATGCAAGCGGTTCTCAGAGATCTCGGCCATTGGATCTGGCGGCTCGGCCCCGCGAACCCGATCCTTGTGCGCGTCGTCTCCTCCGGCGGCAAGCGGCTCCGCCACCTCTGGATTCGCGCCGGCTATCTGGTGCTGCTGGCGATCGCCGTCGTGATCGGCGTGATCTTCACACAACTGACGGGCGGCGCCTCGCTCGCAGAGCTGGCGAAGCACGCGACCGTCGTGTTCAAAGTCGTCTCGCTGCTACAACTGGGCATGGTCTGCATCCTCGCGCCGGTCTTCGCCGCCGCCGCCATCACCCAGGAAAAGGACTCCCAGACCTACAACATCCTCCTCGCGACGCCGCTGACCAACGGGCAGATCGTGCTCGGCTCCCTGCTCAGTAGGCTTTACTTCGTCTTCGCGCTCCTCATCGCGGGCATTCCCCTGTTCTGCATCATGATGGTCTATGGCGGCGTCACGGGCGACAAGATCGCCCTGGCCATCTCGCTCGCCGCTGCCACGGCCCTGCTCACCGGCGCACTGGCCATCACCATCAGCGTCGTCAAGATCGGCACCGGCAAGACCATCTTCTCGTTCTACCTGGCCATCGCTGTGTACCTGATCGTGGTGTACAGCCTGGCGCGGGTGCCTGCGCTGATGCCGCCGGAGGCCGCGCCGGCCCCCGGCGCGGGGCCGGACGAACGGATGAGCTGGCTCGCCGCGTTTCACCCGTTTCTCGCGCTCGGCGTCGTGCTGGGGCAGACCCCGGCCCCCGATTTCGGCGCCGTGGCTCACTACGGTTTCCCGGGTGCCCATCTCCTGGCGTATCCGCAATACAGTTTTCTCGCGATGAGCGTGGGGGTTTCGGCCCTGCTGATGCTCGTCAGCCTGTTTTTTGTTCGCCGCAGCGTCAAGGAAGGCGAGTCTTCCCTGCTCTCGAAGATGCTCTTCTTTCGCGGCGGCGGCAGCATGGGCGCCCGCAGCGTTGACGAACGCACCCGAAAACCCCGCCGCGTCTCACGAAACCCGATCGCCTGGCGGGAATCGGTGACGGGCGCCGCGGCCAGCGGCGGCCTCCTCGTCCGCTACTTGCTCATCGGCACCGGCTTGTGCCTGGCGGTGGTCTTGCTGGTCTTCCACGCCACGGGAGCGATTGTCGTCACACAGACCCGTGACTGGCTGTACGGGATCGTCATGGTGGAACTCGGCATCGTGCTCTTCGTTGCGACGACGACCGCCGCCACCTCGATGACGCGAGAGAAAGAGTCCAATACCCTTGAGTTGCTTCTCGCGACTCCGTTGACGAGCGGGAAGATCATCACCGGGAAAATCCGGGGGTTGATCCACGCCGCCGGTCCGATGCTGCTCGTCCCCTACCTGACCGTCGCGATCTTCCTGGCCTACGACCTGTTCTCCGGCCGGCTGCTCGACTCGGCGCCGGGCGGGCCCGAGACCGTCATCCACCCTGAGGCCCTGCTGGCGTTGCCCACGTTGCTCGTCGCCTTCACTGCTTTTGCGTGCATGGTGGGCCTCCAGGCGTCGATCAAGAGCCGCAAGACCATGGGCGCCGTCTTCGGCAGCATGGCCGTCGTGATCGCCGTCTTTGTCCTCACGGGCAGTTGCGCCGTGATGATGCAGAGCACCTCCAGCGGAGAGGCGCTCACGGCCGCGTTCATGCCGCTGACGCCGATCACCGCCGTTCATATCATCATCGACCCGAAAGACGCCGTCGGCGCCGCCGGCGCCGTCTCGGCCGCGACCCTGACGACCTGCCGGGTCGTCGCCTTTGTCGCGTCCATCTGTTCGGCCGTGATCTACGGGCTGATCGGTTTGCAGTTGCACCGGTCCATGGTGCGCAACTTCGACATGATCATCCGCAAGCAGACGGCGTAGCCGCACGTGGGTGCCCGCGCCGCCGCCGTTCACACACCGACGACGGGCGCGGTCTCGACGGACACGGCCGATTGTCCGGCGCGGAGTCGGGCCTCCAACTCGGCGAGTTTGGCCTCGATGTCGGCCATCTTCCGGCGCCGCGCGGTCAGCTTTTCGCGGTGGCGGTTGAGGAAATAGGCGATGGTCTCGATTCGGATTCTGATGGAGCCCGTCGGCTTGTTCTCGTCGATGTCTTTGAAGCAGAAATAGGGCGTCCCCGAGCGTTCGATGATCTCTTCGATCACCGAGTAGATCGGCGCGTCATGGCCGCACTTGAAGCTGGACAGTTCCAGGGCGACCAGGTTGGGGTGGCGGGCCGCGAACTTCGCGGCCCAGACCTTGCGGTTCGTGTTCTCGCTGTAGGCGTTCTTCCAGGCGTCCTCGATCGAGAGCGGGCCGGTGAAGGCCCCGGCGCGGACTTCATCACCGAAGAGGCGATCGAGCAAGTCCGGATCGTGCGGCAGGCTGTCGATCGTGAAAACGGGGATGCCGATCTTCTGGAACTCGTGCGGAATCTCGTGGCAAATGCCCGGGTCGCTGTGATAAGGCCGGGAGAGCAGGACGACGCCGATTTCGTCGTTTGCCTCCAGCCGATCCAGAAGTTCTCTCGCTTCTCGGCGCCGGGCGGCAAAGAACGCGTCGTGACGGGCCCAGGCGGCGCGACAGGCTCGCCGGTTCTCCTCTTCGGAGAGCCCCAGCTTGTCCTTGAACTCGTCGTACATCTGCCTGGCCAGCAGAGGGGGCTCGCTGAAGTTGAGAAAGGTGTCGAGATACTGAATACCGAACTCCGCGAACAGATCGCCCTCCTTGGTGAAAGCAGCCTTGACCGCTTCCGGCGTGGTCGTCACCGTCGGGCACGCGCGGCTGTCAAGAATGCCCTCGAGAAACGACGGCAGGCAATCGATCATGGGGAAGAAGATGTAGTCCAGGGGCTTCCGCTCGCTGTGCTTGTGATAGAGCAGGTTATGGACGTGGGGAATCCCGACCTTGCTGGGGAAGCAGGGGTCGATCGCGCCGCGCTTGGCCCCCTCTTTGAAGTTCTCTTCGCTGGTGTAGTCGCTCCAGACCAGATTCGCCTTGGCGACGCCGAGACTCTCGAAGTAAGCAGTAAACCAGGGAGCCATCGAGTACATGTTCAACACGCGCGGCAGGCCGATGCGGACCGACTTTCTGCGGCGCATCAGGGCAATCCGCTCGTCGATCCGCTTGCGCTTGAGGAATCTGCCCAGGCCGCGCCTCGGTTCGGGATCGGCGACACACCCGACCCCGGTCGGCCGGAAGGTCTGCGTGGCGAAGATCTCCGCGAAGTTGGGGTTGGCCTTCTTCACTTCGTCGAGGCCCTTCTTGATCTGACGCATGTCGTTGACGTCTTCGACCGTCCCCTTCTCGCACGTGGCAATGATCAGCCGCTGTTCGCCGAGCTCGAGGGGGACCTTGGACTTCTTCTTGCGACCCGTGCCGACGGCTTCGGCGCCCGATGTTTCGGGTTCGACCGCGCGAACCGGCTGTCGCGGTTCGTCGGACCGACGCCCGCCATTGGCACCGGGCGCTTCGCCGGATCCTTGCTTGATGCGGGCCGGATGGGGGACCTCAGGACCGGTCTTGTACATATGGGTGGACAGGTCAACCCGGACGCCGACCTCCTCTCCCATGCGACCTTCGTGAGCGTGGGAGGGGGCGGCGGCGCGGGCCGGGGCCTGCGCCGCCTCGTCTGTCGTCTTGACATCGATGAACGTGCGGAGGCACTTGTTCTTGCAGAAATAGCACCGCGTGTTCTCGTCCCGCGTGGTGCGATACTTGATCTTCTTCACGCGGTCGAGGCCGATGAACGACGATCGGTGGCCGTTTTCGGTGTAGAGTCGGTGGGCCTCAACGGCACAGCCGATGGCGCCGGCCTCGCCGCAGAACTTGTGAACGATGACTTCGGGTTCGATGCCGGTGCCCCTGAAGCGAGACTTGATAAAATCGACCTGCGCCTTGACGGCCGCGAGGTTGTGTTGCGTCCCGCCCTGGAGGAGGAACTTCGTGCCGAGCTTGGCCAGATTGGGAATCTGTGACACGTAGAGCCAGATGTTCTTGGGCAAGACGTCGCAGAGGCCGGCCATGATCTCTTCCGGCGCCCACCCCTGTCGCTGGAAGTCCACGATGTCGGACTGCATGAAGACCGCGCAGCCGTATCCGAACGACGGCATGGCCTTGGCGGAAAAGGCGATGTCGGCGTACTCCTCGACGGTGTGGCCGAAGCCGTCGGCGGTCGATTGCAGAAAGTAACCGTTGCCCGCGGAACATTG